>CAZRDB010000090.1:0-18952 GCA_964598695.1 uncultured Armatimonadia bacterium | reverse complement strand
CGCCGGAGGTTGTGTCCGCCCGAGAGCGAAGACCCTACCACCAACTCCGTACGAGGGAGACCGACCGCTCCGTGAGAACCCCAACCCGCGCACTGCTCCTGCTCTCCGCGCTCGCCTACCCCGTCCTCGCCGCACCGCCCACCTGGCGAGAGGCCGTCGAGGCACACCGCGGCGCCGATACGAGCGTCCTCCCCGCCGAGGACGCCGCGGGCGCCGTCGACGGCGCCTTCCAGAGCTTCGGTTTCCACACGGATGGCGGCCAGCCGCCGTGGTGGCAGGTCGACCTCGGCGCCGAGCAGCCCCTCGACCGCGCCGTGATCTTCTGCCCCCATGCCCCCAACCGGCTCGAGGGCTTCCTCGTCGAGCTGTCCGCCGACGGCGTGGAGTGGCGGACCGTCTACACCCGGACCGAGCCGATCGACGGCAAGGCGCAGGTCACCGTCCCGCTGGAGGGCGAGGCGGGGCGCTTCGTGCGCCTGCGGATCCCGAGCGTCACCTGGATGCACCTCTCCGAGGTCGAGGTCTACGCGACAGCCGACCCCGCCGCCAACCTCGCGCTGCACCGCCCGGCGGCCCAGAGCAGCGTCAGCCAGTGGTCGCAGGCCGAGATCCGGCTGCCGCGCGCGGACGGCGGGTGGCAGGCGGACTCCGAAGTCGCCCGACGGACGATCGCCGACCTCGCGCGTGCCGCCGGCCCCGCGACGGCCTTGCTCGTGGCGAAGGCCGCCGCGCTGATCGAGGCCCACGCCGCCCTCGACACCCCCGCCTGGGAGGCTCTGTACCGGGAGGCGCTCGCGGCGCGCGCCGAGTGGGGTCCGGTGGTCACCCAATGGCCGCTCGTCCGTCTCGACGCGCTCGAACGAGCGCTCACCGACCTCCGCGTTCGCTTCCCCGAGCGCTACGCGCGCGCCGGAGACCTCCTCGCCCGGCTCGAGGCGTACCGCGCGCGCTGGGAAGCGATCCGGGAGGGCGTGGCCGCGAACGACCCGGCCGCCTGGGCCGACGCCCGGGCGATCGTCGCGCTCCAGCGCGAGGCGCTCCTCGCGAACCCGCTGCTCGACGTTGACCGGCTGCTCGTGCTCCGGCGGAACCTCGGCCCAGCCGCCCGCCGCGCCATGGGCGCCGAGCTGGGCGTGGGCGCCGGCAACTTCAACACCAACGACGAGCTGCCGCGCACGGGCTGGGACAACGAGATCGCCGTCCTCTCCGGCCTGCGCGACGCGCCCACGCTCACGACCCTCTACCGGCCGGACGGGGGCGGGATCGTCTCCGATCTCGACCTCGACTTCGACGCGAGCCGGCTCCTCTTCGCCTCGGTGGGCGCGGTCCAGCCGAACTGGCGGGTGTTCGAGGTCGGGGCCGACGGCAGCGGCCTCACGCAGGTCACGCCCGACGACGGCGCCGACGTGGGCCACTTCGATGCCTGCTACCTGCCCGACGGAGACGTGATCTTCGCCTCGACTGCGAGCTACCAGGGCCTCCCGTGCGTCTACGGCAGCAACGCAATGGTCTGTCTCTACCGGCTCTACCGCAACACCGGCGTCGTCCGCCAGCTCACTTTCGAGCAGGACAGCGACTGGTGCCCGACACCGCTCAACGACGGCCGGGTGCTCTACCAGCGGTGGGAGTACAGCGACCTGCCGCACTCGAACTCCCGGATCCTCTTCCGCATGGGTCCCGACGGAACGCAGCAGCAGGAGTACTACAACAGCGGCTCCTACTTCGTCCCCTCACTGTTCTACGCTCGGCCGGTGCCGGAGAGCCCGAGCCGGATCGTGGCCGTCGCAAGCGGGCACCACGGCACGCCGCGCAGCGGCCGGCTGCTGCTCATCGACCCCTCGCGCGGCCAGCGGGAGGCGGAGGGCGTCGTCCAGGAGATCCCCGGCCACGGCCGCACGGTCGAGCCGATCGTCCGCGACCGCCTCGTCGACGGCGTCTGGCCGCAGTTCCTGCACCCATGGCCGCTCAGCGGGGAGTACTGCCTCGTGGCGATGAAGCCCGACGCCGGCGCGCTGTGGGGGATCTACCTCGCCGACGTGTTCGACAACCTCACGCTCGTCTGCGAGATCGAGGACGCGGCCCTGCTCGAGCCGATCCCGCTCGCGCCGCGGCCGAGGCCGCCGGTGATCCCCGACCGTACCATCCCCGGCCGCACCGATGCCACCGTCTTCCTCTCCGACATCTACGCCGGCCCCGGGCTCGCGGGGGTTCCGAGGGGCGCCGTGAAGCGCCTGCGGGTCGGCGCCTACTACTTCAGCTCCCGCGGCGTGGGCGGGCTGCTCGGCTCGATCGGCATGGACGGCCCCTGGGACATCAAGCGGGTCCTCGGCACCGTCCCCGTCGAGCCCGATGGCTCGGCCTGCTTCTCGATCCCGGCCAACACGCCGGTCTTCCTCCAGCCGCTCGACGAGGAGGGCAAGTCGCTCCAGCTCATGCGGAGCTGGTTCGTCGGGATGCCCGGCGAGGCGATCGGATGTGTCGGCTGCCATGAGTCCAAGGGCACTGTCGTGGGAGGCGCCGGCGTGACGGGGGCCGTCCGCCCGCCCACACCGATCGAGCCCTGGGCCGGCCACGGTCCCGCGCACGGCTTCTCCTTCGCCGACGACGTCCAGCCGGTGCTCGACCGGAGCTGCGTGGGTTGCCACGACGGGGCGCCGCACGGCCCGCTGGCCGCGACGATCGACCTGCGCGGCGACGAGTACATCCGCGACTGGTCGTCGCAGATCTCCGGCAACTGCGGGCCGAGCGGGGGCGGCAACTTCACCGTCTCCTACGCGAACCTCCACCGCTACGTCCGGCGGCCGGGGATCGAGAGCGACCTGCGGATGCTGACGCCGGGCGAGTTCCACGCCGACACGACGGAGCTGGTGCAGATGCTGCGGGGCGGGCGCCACCACGGCGTGCAGCTCGACGCGGCCCAGTGGGAGAGCCTCACGGCGTGGATCGACATGAACGCCCCCATGCACGGCGTCTGGTCCGAGGTCGCCCCGGCCGCGCGCGCGGTCGTCACCCGGGTCAACCCCCGCCGGCAGGAGCTGTCGCGGCTCTACGCGGGCATCGAGATCGACTACGAGGCAACGCCCCACCGGACCGACCGGCCGAAGCCCGAGCCCGTGCTCCCCACCGCCTCGCCGGCGCCGGCGCCCGCGGTCCACTGCGACGGCTGGCCGTTCGGAGCGACCGAGGCCAGGGCACGCCAGGGGGCCGAGGAGGCCTCCCGGGTGTCGCTCGACCTGGGCGACGGACTGTCACTCGAGCTGCGACGCATCCCGGCCGGGCGATTCGTGATGGCCGAGCCCGCCCCGCACGTCGTGGAGATCGACAAGCCCTACTGGGTCGCGAGCCGCGAGGTCACCAACGCGCTCTTCCGGCTCTTCGATCCCGCCCACGACAGCCGCCACGAGGACCGCCACGGCTACCAGTTCGGCCGGCTCTGCTACGACATGAACCAGCCCGAGTACCCTGCCGTCCGGGTGAGCTGGGAACAGGCCTCGGCCTTCTGCCGGTGGCTGGGCGAGCGCACCGGTCGCCGCTTCGCGCTCCCGACCGAGGAGCAGTGGGAGTACGCATGCCGTGCCGGGAGCGCCGAGCCCTTCTCGTTCGGCGGCCTCGACGCCGACTACACGGCCCACGCCAATCTCGGTGACCGCCGGCTGAGCGAGTTCGCCGCCTGCACCGCGCAGGAGTACTACACCGCGGCCGCCGTGCTCGCGAACCCGAGCGTCTACGACGACTGGGTCCCGCACGACACCCGCTTCGACGACGGCACGTTCCTCACGTCGGAGGCCGGCCGGTACGCGCCTAACCCCTGGGGCCTCCACGACATGCACGGCAACGTGTGGGAGTGGACCGCCTCCGAGCGGGCGCCGGGGCGCAAGGTCGTCCGAGGCGGCTCGTGGTACTGGCGGCCGAAGTGGGCCACGGCGTCCTCGTGGCTCGACTACCGGCCCTACCACAAGGTCTTCGACGTGGGCTTCCGGGTGGTGTGTGCGGACTAGGGCGGCCTTCCCGACGATCGTCCATGCACCGGCACGGGCGGTGCATGGCTGTCCCGGCCGCGGCACGGTAGTGTAGCCCTGGCGGCAGCGGGCGGGCGTGGCGCGACGAGATGAGGGATCCAGGATGCTCTCGGGACTGCTCTGCGCGATTCTCCTGCTCGGACAGCCGCAGGCGGCCGAACCGGTTGCGGTCGTGCCCTGGTTCACCGACGCCGAGATCGCCGGCGCGATCCGCCTCGAGGCGCCCGCCGGGGCCCCGGAGCTGGTCGCCGGCACGGCCGGCGAGGGGCTCCGCCCCGAGGGCCCTCTGGCGCTCGAGGGAATCCCCCTGTCGCGGAGCGCGGGGATGGTCAGCCTGTGGATCCGCCCCGACTGGGCGGGTGACGATGGCCGACGCCACGTGATCCTCCGTGTCGGCGACCCGGCGAGCAACGGCCTGCTGCTCGAGAAGTCCGAGCGCAACGTGCTCCGCTTCCTGATGGCCTCCCCGACCGGCTCGACCGCCGCGCGCGCCGACGTCTCCGCGTGGCGGCCCGGCGAGTGGCACCAGATCGCCATCTCCTGGTTCTCCCGCGAGGGCAAGCCGCTCGGGCTCCCGCTGTGGATCGACCGCAAGGCGGTCGCCGGCCCGACGGTCGGGACCAACACGTTCTTCGACCCCGCGGCCCTCGATGACCCGCGCCTCGTCCTGGGGGACGAGACGACCGAGGCTACCGTCGACGAGCTGATCGTGCGCCGCGACCTGACGGCCGAGGGGAACGGTCAGCTCGGAGTCGTCACGCGCGACTACTTCCGCGCCGCCCCCTACGAGCGGGTCGCCATCGAGCCGGACTCGTGCTTCGTGCCGTCCGACCGCCGGGTCATCGCCGGGTACACGAAGCAGTTCGGGCTTCGGGCGGGCTCCGCGACCCTCGAGCCGGTCACGGACTTCACGGTTCGCTACGGCTGCTGGGGCAACTTCGACGCCAAGCCGTTCATCCGGTGGACCACCTCGGACGCGGCCGTCGCCACGGTCGACGCGAACGGGCTGGTGACCGGTGTCGCCCCCGGCGCCTGCACGCTGACGGCCGAGTTCCGCGGCATGAGCGACCGCTACGAGCTGGAGGTCACCCCGGTCGAGCAGCCCGACCTCGATCTCGTCACGGTCTCCCAACTCCCCCGCTACTCCCGCACCCGCGCGAAGTGGGCGCCGGCGCCGGGCGATACGGTCGAGTCGGTCGCGCGGATCCTCAACATGGGCTTCGTCGAGGCGCCGGCCGGCGCCGAGGTGCGATTCGAGCTGCTGCCCGATGCCGACCGCGACTTCGTGCTCGACCCTGAGGAGCGGCCGATCGTCACGGAGACCCGGACCCTCGATGGACCGCTCGCCCCGCGCGCCGAGACCGAGGTGCGCTTCGCGTGGGCCTTCCCCGCCGAGCCCGTCTGGGTGCGGGTGACGGTCGACCCCGACAACGCGGTGCCCGAGCTGTGTGAGGCCAACAACGCGAACGCCGACCTCAGCACCGCCCGGCCCGTGCGGTTCGGCTACACGCCGGAGTTCCTCGAGTCGTGCTACACCGAGCGCAAGGTGAACCTCGTCGGCTCCTTCAGCTACTACGACTACATCCGCGCGAACAAGCGCCGCGCCGACCTGCTGCTGCGCTAGGCCGTGTACCCCGAGACCTCTCCGGTCGGGGTTGCCGACGCCTTCCGCACCGATCTGATCTACCCCATGGCGCCGGAGGGACAGCCCGACCCGCCGGAGGCCGCCGAGGACCTGTACGACGGCGGCTTCCCCGTGGGCTCCCACGCCGAGCTGATGGCGACCGATTCGGGCCTGATCCACGAGTTCGGTCACACCTACATGCAGCTCCCCGACCTCTACGGCTACGGGGTGCAGGCCTCGAACGTCTTCCTCACCGACGCCGAGGGCGCGCCCTACGCGGGCGGCGCGCTGCTGCCGACGATCCAGGGCGAGATGCTCTCCTTCTCCACCGCCAACAACGTCCCGTGCGGGGTGGGCTACACCCCGCTCATGGACTACTGCCATATGTGGCTGCACCCGGCGAACGCCGGCCAGATCCACCACTTCCGCGGCTACCGGGGCGACCGCTTCTGGGGCACCCAGGGCTGGCTGATCCCCGACTGGGAGAACGTCCTCGAAGTCACCGACATCGACGACCGCCCGCTGGTGGGCGCGGCCGTGACGGTCTACCATGTCTCGCAGGTGCCGGGGATCGAGGACGCCGGCGAGAAGTACCTCTCCGACCGACCCAAGTTCGCCGGCAACACCGACGAGGACGGCCGGTTCTTCTTCCCCAAGGATTCGGACGCGGCGTGGGATGACCCCGCGACCGACGAGGTCGAGGGCGAGACGCCGATGTGGAACCCGTTCCGTCGGGAGGATGGCGAGGTCGCCTTCACCCCGAACGTCTGGGAGGTCGAGGGGCTCCTGCTGCTCAAGATCGAGAGCGGCGAGGAGACCGAGTTCTCGTGGCTCCCGCTCACCGAGTTCAACCAGGCCTTCTTCCGCGGCGAGGTGCGCGGGCGGTACGCGGTCCGCACCAGCCTGCACCCGACCTCGGAGGCCACTCCGATCGCCCGCCCGGAGATCCCCGAGGCGATCCGCGAGCGCAACCTGAAGCCGGTGGCGGTCTGCGAGGCCGAGACTACGGTCGCATGCGGGGCCGAGTACACACTCGACGGCAGCGGCAGCTACGACCCCGAGGGACAGCCGCTCGCCTACCGCTGGAAGCGCCGGAGCTGGGGTGTCCCAGGTCCGGAGCGCGGCACCGGCGCGACATTCACCGCCCAGGCGCCGGACAAGCCCGGCGATGTCCTGCTCCGCTTCTACGTGATCGACGGCGTGCGGGTGAGCGAGATGGTCGACGTGACGGTGCACGTGGTGGAACGGTAGGGGCCTTGACGGCATGAGGCGAGCGATCGGCTCCCGGCCGGAGCGGGCCGTGCGCCCGTCGTCTCCCCACGGGTCCGTCTCCGGTCAGCCCCTCTGGCGCTCCGCTCGCCGTTAACGGAGGCGGTCGATGGCGTCGGCCACCACCTCCGCCAGCCACTCAACCGCCAAGAGCACCTTGTCCCAGATCCACTCGAACCCCGCCCAGATGACCTCGAGTCCCGCGTTGGTGGGCCACATCGCGCTCGTCACTCCCTCCCGCTCCACGGACGAACCGGCCCGCCCCCGGTGACGGCGGAGGTGGCCCCGGAAGCGGGGCCGAAGGCATCGGGCGGACGGCGGTCGCGGAGGCAGGCCCATGCGGATCGCACTCGCTGCCCTTCTCGTCTCCCTCTGTGCCTCGACCGGGCTGGCACAGGGCTCGGCTCTGTCCCTGGAGACAACCCCGGCCGGCGTGCTGCGGGCCGTGCGGGTCGGAGATGCCGTCGTGGCCTGCGACCTGTCCGTCAGCATCGTCTCGCCGGACTGGTCGCGTACGATCGCCCACCAGGAGGCGCTGATCGCGGGCGCCGCCACGGCGCCCGAGGGGGAGGGCGGCCTCGCGGTCGAGGGCGTCCTCCCCGCCGAGGAGGGGGCCATCGAGTTCCGCCTGCGCGCCGAGCCCTCCGCCGAGGGGGTCCGCCTGACCTACCGGATCCGGGCCACCGCTCCGATCCCGAGCGCTATGGTCGTGCTCCGCGCGAACCTGCCGACCTCGAGCGCCGGCGGTGTCTGGTGGATGCACGAGGACGGCGACCTCCGGAGCGACACGCTGCCTGCAGCCCTGCCCGAGCCCTACGTGCTCGCGAACGGACGCCCCGGCTGGGTCGCGTGGCGCCTGCCGGAGGGCGACTCCGGGCTCCGGTTCGATCTTCCGGCCGGCCTCTACACCGCGCAGCTCCAGGACAACCGGCAGTTCGGCGTCGACCGGTTCGAGCTGCAGCTTCCGCTCGCCGGGGTACGCGAGCTGGACCCCGCCACGCCGCTCGCATTCGACCTCCTCCTCCGCCCCTTCACGGCCGCGCAGGCCGAGGAGGCGACCGCGGAGGCCCGCGCGCGCGTCGAGCGTGAGACAGTGGTCTTCGCCGCCCAGGCCCCCCTCGCGCTGCGGGGCGTCGCGGTGGAGCCCGCCGAGGCGGTCCAGTACGAGCCCGTCACGCTCCGACTCGATCTCGACGCGACCTACGACAACCCGTTCGACCCGGAGGACATCGACGTCTCGGCTCGGTTCCGAGGGCCCGGCGGCGCGGCGTGGACCGTTCCCGGCTTATGGTGCGTCCCGTACGAGCGTCTGGCCGACGACGGCCGCGAGCGGCTGCGGAAGACCGGCCCCGGCGAGTGGTTGGTCCGCTTCTCGCCGATGGCGACCGGGCGCCACGAGTGCGTGGTCTCTGTCCGCGACCGCTCGGGGACGGTCCGGAGCCGGCCGCTGTCGTTCGACGTCGCGCCGGGGGACGGCCGCGGCTTCATCCGCCGCAGCGAGCGTTCGCCGTACTACCTCCGCTACGATTCCGGCGAGCCCTACTTCGCGGTGGGCGAGAACGTCTGCTGGGGTGGCGATGCCCAGACCGTCGACTACGACACGTGGTTCGCGAAGCTCGGGCGCGCCGGCGGCAACTACGCCCGGATCTGGCTCGTGCGCTGGAACATGGGGCTCGAGTGGAGCGCCTCTGACCCCAGCGCGCGCGGCCGCTTCTACGGCCTGGGCCTGTACAGCCCCGACAACGCCGCCCGCCTCGACTACCTGCTCGCACTCGCCGGTCGCGAGGGCATTGCCCTCATGCTCTGCCTCGGCTACCACGGCGAGTTGCTCGACACGAAGGCCTTCTTCGGCGAGCAGTGTTGGGACCGGAGCCCCTACAACGCCGCGAACGGCGGCCCGTGCGCCACGCCGGACGAGTTCTGGACCGACCCGCGCGCGCGCGCGCTGTACAAGCGCAAGCTCCGCTACACGATCGCGCGGTGGGGCTGGTCGCCGAACGCGCTCAGCTTCGAGTTCTGGAACGAGGTGAACGCGCCGGCCCCCTGGATCGCCGAGATGGCCGACTACGTCCGCAGCATCGACCCCTACCGCCACCTGCTGACGACCACCTACGGCGATGACCAGGTCTGGGCGCTCCCGACCATGGACTACAGCCAGACCCACTTCTACGGCTCCGGCGACCTCGCCGACTGCACCGAGGCGGTCGCCGGACAGGCCCGCCGCTACACCACCCAGTTCGGCAAGCCGTACCTCCTCGGCGAGTTCGGGATCGACTGGCGGTCCTCCGACAGCGCCTATGACCCCGAGGGCAAGGCGACGAACCTCCACAACGGCCTGTGGGCGGCGATGGCCTCGCGCTCGATGGGCGGCGCGATGGTGTGGTACTGGGACGGCTACGTCGAGCCCAAGGGCCTCTACCGGGAGTTCGCGGCTCTCGCGCGGTTCGCGTCCGATGTCCCCTGGGCCGATCTCGATGCGCGGCTCGCCGACACCACTGCGCCCGCCCTCCCCGAGCGTGCCGGCGCGCCGTGGGGTAGCGCCACCATCGTCCCCGGCATGGGGTGGGGGCGGTCGACCGGGACGGACTTCACCCTCGATCCGAGCGGGGCGGTGGTGGGTGAGGGAACCTTCTCGTCGACCCTGTTCAGCTCCGGCAAGCCCGAGTACCGGATGCCGCTCCGGTTCACGGTCTCGTGCCCCGAGGGCGGCCGCCTCGCCCTACATGTCGGCCGCGTCTCGAGCGGCGCCCTCCTGCGCGTCACGGTCGATGGCGCGCTCGCGTGGGGGAAGACGCTCACGGCCGGGCCCCCAGGGGAGGGCGAGTACAAGTCGTCGGAGTACCAGCCCGACTGGGACGGCTGGTACAGCACCTACGACGAGGACTACACCGTCGATCTCCCGCCCGGCCACCACACCGTCGAGGTCGACAACGCTGGCGGCGACTGGGTGGAGGTCTCGAGCTACCGCTTCGAGGGGTGCGTCGACCCCCGCTTCGCGACCGGCCTCGACGTCTACGGGATCGCGACCGACGACTTCGCGATCCTGTGGCTGCACAACGAGTCGAGCAACTGGAAGACCGATGCCGCGGGGCAGGAGCCCGAACCCACGCCCGAGACGGTCTCGTTCGCCCTCCGCGGGCTGCGCGAGGGCTCCTACCGCATCGAGTGGTTCGACACGCGCACCGGTGAGCCCGTGCGCGCGGAGACCGCGATCGCGACGGGCGGCGCGCTGCACATCCGCCCGGGCCGTGTCGCGCGCGACGTCGCGTGCAAGGTCCGGCGGGAGGGGTAGCGCGGTGCGCCCGGAGGCATGCCGCCCGCGGTACGGCGCAGGAGGGGCGCTCCTGCCAGCGCCCCTCCTGCCTCTTCGGTGCTACCCGAAGTCCGGCGACCGCCTCTGGCTACTGGACGGGCGGCGGGCCGCCGGGGCCGGCCATCCCGCCCTCGCCAGCCGGGATCTCCACCGAACCATCGAGTTCGAGGGTCCCGGCATCGAACCGGTAGAGGGTCCGCCCCTGGACGACGAACACCTTCCCCTCGGCGACCGCGATGGCCGCTCCACTGCCTCCGCCCGGGCCCCCGGGGCCCATCATCCCCGGCCCGCCCATGCCGCCCTGGCCGCCGGGGCCACCCATCCCGCCCGGCATCTGTCCGAAGGTGGCCTGGCCCTCCGCCTGCGCGTCGTCGGGCAGTGCCGCGGCCACTCCCGCCGCGAGCGCCACCATGCACAGGGCCGCGACCAGCCATACCGTGTACCGCGGCGCTCCACCACGCGTCATCTTCGTCATCGCGATCTCCTCCTTTGGCGTCCACTCCGCGGCGCTTGCGGCGATTCCCGCACTCGGCTGCCGCTCTGCACCGTCTGTGGACGCACGGGGCGTGAGGTTACACCCCGTTCTCGCGCGCTCCGCGAGGGCTCACGGCCGATCGGCGCGAACGGGGTGTAACCGTCCGGCGCCTTTGGCCACAACCCCAGTGGAGCCCGCCCCGCGCGGAGAAGGGAGGAGTCGAGATGAGCTGCGCCGTGGCGCGACGGTTCGGTCTGGCTCTCCCGCGGCTCCAGCTCGCCTTCGTGCTCCTCACGATGCGGACGCGTCCGGCCCCGGGCCGCGCGGCCGGAGCGCGCGGCGAATCGGCGGACCTGCTCGACCTCCGGCGCTGCCTCGGTGGAGACGGGGAGGCCTACCGCGCGATCGTCGAGCGCCACCAGGCGATGGTCGCCCGGCTGATGTGGCGCTTCTCGCGCGACCCGGAGGCCCATGAGGAACTCGTGCAGGAGGTCTTCGTCGCGGCCTACGAGAGCCTGCCGCGCTTCCGCGCAACGGGACCGTTCGCGCACTGGTTGGCACGGATCGCGACGCGCGTCGGCTATGCATACTGGAAGCGGCAGAAGCGCGACCGCCGCACGGAGCTGGTCGCTCCCGAAGATCTCGAGACTGTAGCCGCCGGGGAGCCCGAGGAGTCGATCGACTACGCGCGGGCCGCCGAGCTGCTGCACCGGCTGCTCGCGACCCTGCGGCCGCGTGATCGACTGGTCCTCACACTGCGGTATGTGGAGGGACGCTCGGTCGAGGAGACCGCGGCCCTGACGGGGTGGAGCGAGACCATGGTGAAGGTGCAGGCCCTGCGGGCCCGAGCGAAGCTGCGCGACGCGTATGCGCGGGCCGACGGGGAGGGAGATCCATGCGAGACGAACAGCAACTGATCCGACTGGGAGAGCTGGCGCGCTGCGAGCCGGTCCCCGCGGTGGATGTGGTAGACCGCGTGATGCTTCGCCTCGAGGGTGCGGCCGCCGGTCCCGGTGTGCTTCGAGCCCTTGGCTGGGCCGCCTCGGTGGGGCTGGCCCTCGCCCTGCCGCTGGTGGTCGCGGCCCCGCTGGTCCTGCGCGCGTGGGGCGATCCGCTCGTGCGGATGTTCGTCGATGCCTCGAGGGGGTTGCCATGATGAGCGCCGTCCCGCCTCCCCGCCCCGAACCGCCCCGATCGCTCCGCCGGCCCGGTGCGCCCGCGGCGTGGCTCCAGATAGCCCTCGCGTTCGGGGTGCTCACCAGCGGCATCGCCATCGGCGCCTGTGGCGTCGTCGTCTTCGGGCGCGATGCGCTCCTGCGGCGCGCGCTGGGAGCGCCGGAGATGATCCCCGGCCAGGTGATGGATCGGATCGGCGCCGACCTGCGGCTCACCCCGGAGCAGGCCGCGGAGGTGCAGGCGGCGATCGCGAAGCGCATGGCCCGGGTCGACGAGATCCGGAGCAGCAGTCGCGACGAGATCCGGAGCGAGTTCGACGGCCTGCGCGAGGATGTCGCCGCCCTGCTCGATGCCGATCGCGCCCGGCTCTGGCGCCAGCGGTTCGAGGAGGCCCGCCACGCCGGCTACCAGCCTCCTCCCCCTCCGGAGCCCGGCCGGTGGCAGGCCCCTCCGGGAGCGGGGCCGCGTCCCGGAGGAGAGGGAATGCCTCCAGCGCCCGCCGGTGAGGGGGGACCTCCGCCTCCGGCAGGGAGCCCCGGCGCGGTCTCGCCGCCTCCCGACGGACCCCCCGGACGGTAGGCGCCGAGGGGCAGGAGGCCGCGCCGCTTCGCCCGAAACCCCTCGTGGCACGATAGACCGAGGGGTGTACGCATGTCGTTCTTGCGCAAGCAGAAGGTCAGGAAGACGCTCGCCACGTTCGAGGCCCGCATCGGGGGCGCCCTGCCTTCCGAGCTGGGCCAGATCCTCGAGGCGGGCGACGGACTCCTGGTCGGCACGTGCCGGTTCATGGAGGCCGAGAGCATCGCCGCGCTCACCGGCCGGGTCCCGGGCTGGCCGCCCGACCTCATCCCCTTCGCCGTCACCGGGCCGGATTCGTACTGCCTCCAGCGGCTGCCTGACCAGCCCCCCTCCGCATGGCCGGTCGTGCTGGGCCTGGCGCAGCCGCCCAATGTGGTGCCGATCGCGAGCAGCTTCCGGTGCTTTCTGCTCCTCCTCGCCCTCCAGTTCGAGCCGAGCGCGGGCGACGGCAAGGACGTCGACCGGATGAAGTCGCTGTTCGCGAGCTTCTCAGTCCCCGGACACCTCTTCGAGACCCGCGTTCCCGCCCCGGTGCTGCCCGAGGAGTTCGCCAAGCTCGACAAGAACGCCCTCATCCCCCAGTGCGTGAGCGCCCTCCGCGGCCTCCAGAACGGCGACCCCACGAGCGGCGCCCGCGCCCTGCTCGCCCTCGCGAAGGCCAACCCGTGGTGGGGCGCGCCCTACTACCTGCTGGCCCGCACCTACCGCCACCAAGGGCACATCCCCAACGCCTGCGGCTGCTACTGGAACGCGATCGAGCGCGCCGGCTGCTACAGCGGCGCGACGACGCGGCCCGGCTACGGCGACCTCGGGATCCTGCAGGGCTGCGAGGCCGATGCGGTCGCATACCTGCGCGAGCACCAGGACCAGCTGCCGGCTCCGGTGCAGAGCCACTTCCGCTGGCGATGGCTCGCCGAGGCGCGCGACCTCACCGACCACGTCGGCCGGCTGCGGATCGCGCGGCACTACGTCGCGCTCGAGCAGTGGGAGCGGGCGATCTGGGCCTTTCTCGACGTCGTCCACGAGAAGTGGCGCGACCCGGTGATCGCCAACGAGGCCCTCGCCGAGATGGCCGTCGTTCTGGAGCGGATGGGCCGGCCCTTCGAGGCCTCGGTCTGCCAGGGCGGCGTTGCCCACCACGGCTGAGACCGGCGCGCGGCAGCCCCGGAGTTCCGGCCATGCCCCGCAACGGGTAGACTGGAAGGGTGACGCGGTACGCACGCGATGGGCACGACTCGCGATGAGGAGGGCTCGCCCGTGACCCTGCGCCGGGCCGTCGAGGAGGATGTCGCCTCCCTCACGGCGCTG
Organism: uncultured Armatimonadia bacterium; assembly: GCA_964598695.1. GTDB lineage: Bacteria > Armatimonadota > Zipacnadia > UBA1398 > UBA1398 > CAZRDB01. The sequence continues at coordinate 5,189 of CAZRDB010000090.1, read as the reverse complement.
GGCCACACGCTCCTCGAGCACCACATACGCCTCGCGCCCGAGTGGCTCGTGCCCGCCGGCGATGCCGCGTGGTTCGGCCGCGTGTGGGGCGAGTATCTCGCCCAGTTCGTGGCCCGCGACGATTCGCTCGTGCTGATCGCCGAGGAGTCGCCCGGCCGGCCGGTCGGCTACCTGATGGCGATCCTCCACGAGCGCCCCCCGTTCGTGGCGGGGCCGCCGGACCTGATGATCTGCGAGGTCGCGGTCGACCGGACCCACCGGTGCCACGGGGTCGGGGCCGCGCTGATGCATCGCGCCTACGAGTGGGGGCGCGAGCGGGGCGCCGGCTTCGTCCGGCTTCACGTCTACGAGCGCAACACGCGAGCCATCGCGTTCTACGAGCGGGAAGGGTTCGCCTCCCATGAGCGGGTGCTGCTCCGGCGGCTCGACGACGACCGAACGGAGGAGTGACGGCCTCGATCTCCTGCGGGCACTCCGCAGGGGACGGGAGGCGCTCGCCCTGCGTCTCGGCGTGCCGCGCTACCGCATCGACCAGCTCGCCGGCTGGGTGTTCACGCGCGGGACCGGCGACCCCGCGGCCATGACCAACCTGCCCGGCCCGCTCCGCGCCCTCCTGGCAGAGACCGTCCTCCCGATCGGCCCGCCGATCGTCGAGAGCCACGAGGCCGAGGACTCGACCAAGCACCTCGTGCGGCTCGCCGACGGCGAGTGCGTCGAGTGCGTTGCGATGGCGCACCCCTGGGGGCTCGCCGCCTGCCTCTCGACGCAGGTCGGGTGTGCGGTGGGCTGCCGCTTCTGCGCCTCGGGCGCCGCGGGGATCGTCCGCAACCTCGAGCCCGAGGAGATCGCCGGCCAGTTCCTGGCGGTCCGCCTGCTGCACGGCGCGGTCGGCCACGCCGTGCTGATGGGCATGGGCGAGCCCCTGCTGAACGCCTCGCACACCGTCGAGGCGCTCCGCATGCTCACCGATGCCGGCCTGTTCGGGCTCCCCGAACGCAACGTGACCGTCTCGACCGTCGGCGTCGTGCGCGGGATCGAGCGGCTCGCGGGGTCGGGTCTCAGGGTTCGGCTGGCCGTCTCGGTTCACGCCGCCGACCCGGATCTCCGCGGCCTGCTCATCGCGCGGCAGCCCGACCCGATCGACGAGGTGGTCGAGGCCGCGCGCTCCTACGAGCGCACCGTGCGGCGGAGGGTCACCTACGAGTGCGTGCTGGCCGACGGGGTCAACGACGCGCCCGGCGGGGCCCGGCGGCTCGCGGCCCTGCTCGGCCCCGGCGCCCACGTTAACCTGATCCCCCTCAACCCCGTTCCGGGCTGCACTTGGCTCGCGCCGGGGGAGGGAGCGGTGCGCCGGTTTGAGAAGACTCTAGTAGGGGAAGGCCTGATCGTATCCATACGTCGGAGCAGAGGCGCCGCCGCGGAGGCTGCTTGCGGCCAACTTCGGCTCCGTGCTCGACAGCGGCAAGGGGACTGGAACACGTGAGTGTCGGCGGTATTGAGGAGTTCCTCCGAGAGTTAGGCCTGATCATCGCGGAGTACCAGCACTCGGGCCGCAACTACGACGCCGGACGCGACCGGTCGATCGGCTACGGCAACGTCCGCTACCGCAAGTGGGAGAACGGCGGGCGGGTGAACGTCGGGATCATCTACGAGACTCCGGGCGGCTCCACCAACCAGATCAACGTGGAGTACCAGCCGGAGACCGGGCAGTACTCGATGCCCAACCCCGAGGCCGACGGCGACACGGCCTCCACCGACGAAGCCGCCGTGCTGGCCCTGATCCGCACCCACATCGACCAAATCCCCGAGAAGCGGCGAGAGCGGCTGTGCGCCTTCATCGACTCCTACGTCGAGGAGGGCCGCCCGCGAAGCTGGATCTTCGGCCGACTCAACGAGCTGCTCTACCAGGACCTCAAGGGTGGCCGCGTCACGCACGGCGAACTGGCCGACGCCTGCCGCTACGTGGTCGAGCACACCGGCGAGGCCGACCTCGGAGAGCAGACCCACTAGGACACCATGCCAAGCGCCGCGACCGATCGCGAACTGGTGAGCCGCGCCCAGCGCGGAGACACGGGCTCCTTCGACGAGCTGGTCTACCGGCACCAGTCACGCCTGGTCAACGTCGCCTGCCGGCTGCTCGGCGACCCCGCCCTGGCCCACGACGCCGCCCAGGATGCCTTCGTCGCCGCCTGGCGCGCACTCCCTCGGTTCCGTGGCGACGCCAACTTCTCGACCTGGATCTACCGGATCCTGTACAACACCTGTCTCGACTACTCGCGCCGCCGCCGGCGCAACCCCGAGCTGATCCTCGGTGAGCCCGACCCCGACGGCCCGCCCGTGCCCGAGCAGGCCGACCCCGACCCGACCCCCGACCTGCGGCTCGAACAGCGGGAACTCCATCGGGTGATCGAGAGCGCACTGGCCCGCCTGGACGAGAAGCACCGGACGATCCTGGTCTTCTTCGACATCGAGGGCCTCACGTACGAGGAGATCGCGGCCGTCCTTCGGCTGCCGATCGGTACCGTCAAGTCGCGGCTCAACCGCGCCCGCCATGCCCTGCGCCGGGAACTCGCGCCGATGCTGGAACAAACGCGCGCCCCCGTCGGTCCAACGGGGGAGGGGAGCGGATGAGTCCGCAGGTGGTGAGTTCGCGATGACGTGCAGCGATGCAGAGCGCCACTTCCTAGCACACAGTAGAGGCGAGGCGACGCCGGCCGCGTTTGGCGAGCACCTCGCGGCTTGCTCCTGCTGCCGAGACGCCTACGACCAGTTCGTCCAGGCCGGCGCGCTGCTGCGCGCGCTGCCCCCCGTCGCCGCGCGCCCGGGCTTCGCCGACGGCGTGGCCTCGCGCGTTGCCGCGCTCCCCCGGCGTGGAGGCGCCGTCGGCTCCCGCCCTATCCTGGCGATCGGCCTCGCGGCCGCCGCGGTCGTGGCGGTGGTCGCGATCGGTGTCCGGATGCTTCCCCAACCGCGGCAGGGCGCGACAGGGACCGTCGCCACGGCCCCGCTGGTTGGCCCCGCGGAGACGGCGATGGCGCCGGAGCCGACGGAGCCGACCCTCCCCACCACGGCCTCTCCCGCCCCGGCCGTCGCGGCGCCTTCCGAAGACGCCGCCGCCCCGGGCGCGACGGCCCCGGCCGCTCCGGCTGACAAGCCCTCCCGTTCCTCCCGCTCCGCGGCCAGGCCCCCCGCCCCGCGCGGCGCGGCCCGTGCGGGCGAGATCCATGACTACGGCCCGCCCGACGTCGCGTTGGCCCCCGAGGAGATGGCCCCGCCGGCCCCCGCGTCCGGGGGGCTCGGCGACGCGCCCTCCGAACCGGATCCGGCCGCCGAGGAGAGAGCGACCGACCGCGCGATGGGCGCCGGACTGGCGGTGGCCGAGACACCCGCGACGACGGCCACGGAGTCCGCCGACACGCTCGCCGGTCCCCGGCCGGTCTCCAGCGCCCCGGACGGCGCGGCCGAGGGAGGCCGCGCAGCCGCGGGGGCGAACTTCGGGACGGGTCGGCCAGGTCGCGGCGGTCCGGCAGGCCCAGCGGGCAAGGCCGGCCCGAAGGGCGACTCGGACCCGCCCGGCGCGGTGACCGGCACATTGCGGTACTCCGACCAGGACGCCTATGCGTTCGAGTTCCAGGAGGCGCGCGTAAGCAGAGCGTTGGCCGAAGTCACCCGCACTACGGGGGTGGCCGTGGAGATCCGTGCCGATCTGCGCAACCGGCCGCCGATCACCCTAAGTCTGAAGGGTGTGACCGCTCGTGAAGCGTTCGCGGAGATCTGTCGCGCCGCAGGCCTTCGGCTCCAGGATCGCGATGGCGCCTACGTCGTCCGGCAAGGCCGCGCCGCGGCCGGCGGAGGCTAGGGGACGCGCGCCACGGTGGGTGCACTGGCTGTGGCTGCTGGCGGCCGGCGCCGGAGTGGCCGGCCTGGTCCTCGTCTTCTCCCAGGCCCGCGTGCACCGGCAGGCCCTGCGCGCTCGCGCCGCCGAGCTGCGGGCGGGGTCATGGGATCTCGCGGGGCTGGGGGCGACGGCGAAGCTCCCGAGCGTCACCCCCATCGGCCCCGGCTCGCCCAGTCCCTCCTCCACCACCGGCTACGGCGGAACGGGCGCCGGCGCCGCGCCGGGACCGGGTGGGGCGCCAGCGCCCGGGGGAGGGCCGCCCCCACCTCTCGGCTCCGAATCGGCCCCCGCGCCTCCGCCGCCCCCTCCGCTGCCGGAGGTGCTTCTCGCCGCCACCGAGGCGGGCACGGATGCGGTGTTGCGCCGGTACGGAGGCGCGGCGCGCTCGGCCTCCTCGCTGCAGAGCGACCTGGGATCGGCGAACGGGTTGGTGGAGGCGGCACGGATCGCGCCCGCGAGCTACCCCGTCGAGCTGCGGCTCCGGATCGCGTACGGCGCGGCCGCCGTGAGCGATGCCGCGGCCCAGATGCCCGGCTCCGGCTACATGGCCGACATGGTCCTCCGCGTCCGGCGCCATGCCCTCTGTCTCGCCCGCGGCGCCCTGGTCGACGGAGGAGTCGACCGCGCGGCGCTCCGGGCCGTCGACGAACTGCTCCTGGCCGACGGCCGCCGCAGCGCGCAGCTCAGCGCCGGGCCACCCGCCGGCTCGACCGACCCGCTGCTCGAGGAGATCGCTGCCAGTGGCGACCCCCAGCTCTCCGCCTTGGCGCGCTACGAGCTGGGCGCGATCACCGAGCGGCGTCAGCGAGCCCTGATCGTCCCCGACCCGCTGGTCTCCGAGTCGCTCCGGGCGATCGTGTTGGGGACCGGCCTCGCCGACCCGCGCGGCGCGCTCGACGCGCCGCCGGATCTGGCCTACGCCGCCTCCGCGTGGTTCGCGGTCGCCCGGGTGCAGGGCCTGGGCGGCGCTGCGCCGCAGGGGGCGATCGGCGGCGCCTCGGGGGCCCCCGTGCCCATGTCGGGTGCGGGCCCGGCGCCCGAGGGACGCTCGGGCAAAGCCGGCGCCCGTTCCATGCCCTCCCCGACGCCCGGCCCTATGGGGCCATGACCTCGAGCGTCGCGGAGGCCTCGCCCCCCACGACCCACGGCGTGTCGAACAACGCTCGGGCCACGTGGATCGGCCGCAACCCGAGGGCTGCCAGCGGCGAGGCGGCATCGGGGGCCTGGCGCTCCGGTACGTCGCGCACGTCCATCGAGTCGCTCTCATCGAACCCCCGCGCGACCGCCCTGC
>CAZRDB010000089.1:0-19135 GCA_964598695.1 uncultured Armatimonadia bacterium | reverse complement strand
AAGAGGAGTGCCAGGCCTCCCTCGAGGCCGGAAGGAGATCGCAACGCATGGAGATCGTCGGCCTGCTGGCGCTCGTCTGCCTCAACGGGGTGCTGTCGATGACCGAGCTGGCCATCTTCGCCGGGCAGCGCGGTCGCCTCCAGCAGCGCGCCGACGGCGGCTCCACTGCGGCGGCGGCCGTACTGCGCATCATCGAGAACCCGACCCCCTATCTCTCGACCGTCCAGATCGGGATCACGCTGATCGGCGTGCTGGCCGGGGCCTTCGGCGAGCGCGCGCTCGCGCTCGACCTCGAGCGGGCCCTGGAAGGCTCCGGGTGGGCGGCCGCCTACGCCGAGACGATCGCGACGGTGGTCGTGGTCGGCGCGATCACCCTCGCCTCGCTGGTGCTGGGCGAGCTGGTCCCCAAGCGACTGGCCCTGCTGCGGCCGGAGGCGATCGCCTGCGCGCTGGCCTTGCCGCTCCGCACGGTCGCGACGCTCGCACGGCCCGTCGTCGTGGTGCTCACGGCGCTCACTGCCGCCGTGCTCTGGCTGCTGCGCGTGCGGGAGACCCCGCCCGAGGCCGCGACCGAGGAGGATGTCCGCACCGTGCTCCGCGAGGCCGCCGACGCGGGCGCACTGCAGAGCGATGAGCACGCGATCGCGCGCGCGGCGCTGGCTCTCGGCGACCTCCGGGTCGGCGATATCCTCGTCCCGCGGCACGAGGTGGAGTGGCTCGACCTCGAGGAGTCGATCGAGGAAGGGGTCGAGCGGGCGCTGCGGGCGGGCCACACGCGCCTCATCGCGGCCCGCGGCTCACTCGACCGGTTCGTCGGCGCGGTCTCGGTCAGCGAGGTGGTCCGCGGGCGGCTCGACGGCGCCCTGACCGACCTCCGGACACTCGTCCGGCCGGTGGAGGTGCTGCCCGAGTCGGCCTCGGTGCTGGCGCTGCTCGACGCCCTCCGGCGCGGCGTGGGGCCGCTCGTGGTGGCGGTCGACGAGCACGGCCAGCTCGTCGGCGTGGTCACCGCCACCGACCTCATCGCGCGCCTCGTGGCCGGGCTCGCGCCCGTGCTCGGCGCCCAGCAGCCCGACATGGTCCGCCGAGAGGACGGCTCCTGGCTCGTCGACGGCGATGCCGCCCTGCGCGACGTCGAGCAGCTCCCCGGCCTCGAGGGGCTCGCCCGGGAGGCCCACGGCCGGGTTCGAACGCTGGCCGGCTTCCTCATGGCGGCGACGGGTCATCTCGGCCGGATCGGCGAGTGCATCGAGTGGCACGGCGCCCGGTTCGAGATCGTCGATATGGATGGCCTCCGGATCGACCGCGTGCTCGTGGTTCCTCCGCCCGCCAGCAGCGAGGCGCCGTCCGACTGAGCCCCCTCGAGGCGCCGATCCAGCCTTCCGGGCCCCGCTTCCTCGCGAACGGCGTCGCGCTCGAACGGATGATCCTCTGGCGCGGCCGAACCGTTGGATCCGGAGCGGGAGGTGGCGGATGCCGCAGGCACAAGCGAAGCACGTCTGGACCGGAGCGGCCATCGCCGCCGCTCTCGCTCTCTTCGGGTGTACGGGAGGCTTCTCGCTGCTCACCCCGGAGACCGACGAATCGGCGACCGAAGCGATCCTCTGCGCGCAGCGCGCCGTGCAGGCGCAGCTCGCGCCCTCGCGCGTCAGCTTCGTCCCGCTCGGCCAGGTGGCGCAGCGGCGCCGCGATGGCACCTACGCCGTCTCGGGCTCGATCTGGCAGGAGCGCCGAGGGCGCCGCGTGCGCAGCCACTACGCCGTGGTGACCCGGCCCGACCCGGTCACGGGCCGTATGGTCTGCATCCGCTGCCTCACGGCGGGCCGTCTCTAGCCACGCGGGCTCCCGAGGCGGCAGGCCGCGCGGCCTTGTTCGCCGAAGCTCCCCCCAGCGAAACGTCGCGCGCCGCCGGGCGCGCTCTGCTGAGGAGAGGTCGCGTGCATCAGGAGACCATTCGGATCGGCACGCTCGTCAATGGCGGCCCGGGCGCCGTCGGCTACACCAAGCAGATCCTCCCGCACGGCTTCGAGTCGTTCTCGGTCACCTTCTGGCAGACCCTCGGCGACTGCGATCTCGCTCGCCTCGCCGGGGAGCTGCGCGAGCTGCTGGAGGGCTCGGGAGCCGTGATCAGCTCGGTGAGCTGCTTCGGCAACCCGCTCCATACCGACGACAACGCGGAGAAGACGCGCGACGGCTGGCGCAAGCTCATCGACGCCGCGCCCCTCTTCGGCTGCGACCTGGTGACCGGGTTCGCCGGCCGCGTGATCGACAAGCCGATCGACCAGTCGATGGAGCGTTTCGCCGAGGTCTGGGGGCCGCTCCAGAAGCAGGCCGCCGACAAGGGCGTCCGCATCGCCTTCGAGAACTGCGACATGGGCGGCGACTGGTGGCGCGGCGACTGGAACATCGCCCAGAACCCCACGGCGTGGGAGATGATGTTCGACGCCATCCCCTCCGACAACGTCGGCCTGCAGTGGGAGCCCTGCCACCAGATGGTCAGCCTGATCGACCCGATGCCGCAGCTCCGCAAGTGGGTGGGGAAGATCTTCCACGTCCACGGCAAGGACGCGACCATCCTGTGGGACGTGGTCCGCGAGCACGGCGTCCACGGGCCGCATCCGTTCGCCTTCCACCGTACGCCGGGCTTCGGCGACTGCAACTGGACCGACATCATCTCGGAGCTGCGACGCGGCGGGTTCGTGGGCTCGATCGACATCGAGGGCTGGCACGACCCGGTCTACCGCGACGCGTTGGAGATGACCGGCCAGGTCCACGGTCTCAACTACCTGAAGGGGTGCCGCGGCGGGGCCTTCGTTCCCAACCCGTCGTAGCGCGGCGGGCGGCCGAGCGTCGGTACGCGCGAAAGGGGTGGCTCACAGATGGCTGGCGGAGTTGGGCAGGTATACGTGCAGGGAGAGCCTCCGGTGGACGGGGCGCGCGTGCGATTCGTCGTCATCAGCGACGGCCACCTCACTTCGGCGCCGCGGCTGGCGGTCCGTGCCGCGCTGCGCTCGATCCTTGCCCTCGAGCGGAGGCCCGTCTTCGTCGTCGATACCGGCGACTCCACCGAGCTGGGCTGGGCCGAGGAGCTGGCGGTCTACCGGCGCGAGGTCGTGGAGCCGCTTCGTGCCGAGGGGATCGGCCTCTCGGCCGTGCCGGGCAACCACGACGCGCGCTGGTCGCCGAGCGACACCCGTCTGTTCGAAGAGGTCACCGGACCGCTGCCCGCAGTCGCCCGCTGTGAGGGCCTCGCCCTGCTCCTGCTGCGGAGCGCGCTGCCCGGCGAGCAGCACGGCCACCTGGAAGCCTCGGAGCTGGACCAGCTCCGGCGGATCCGCGGCTCGTTCGAGCCGTGGGTGCCGACGTTCGGCTTCCTCCACCACCCGGTCATCGAGGGAGATCCGTACGTCACGGGCTGCGCCGCGGCCCACGCCCTGTTCCGCGAGCTGCACGTCACGGCCCTGTTCGTCGGCCACGGCCACGGCTGGGACCGCTGGCGCGTCAACGGGATCCACCAGCTCATGACCGGGGCCGCGATGGGCGGGGCCTACCGGATCGTCGATGTCGAACGCGACCGTGTGGAGACCTGGGGCGTGCAGGTCGAGTGGGATGAAACCGCCGGCGACGACGGCAGCGATGTCGCCAACCTGCGCTCGCATGAGATCGACGGAACGCGGCTCTCGTTCCCGCTCCGGCCGGAGCCGGTGCCGATCCTCTCGATCGCCGTGGCCAGCCCCCGCGCGACCGAGGCGCGGCTGGCGGCCACGTGGCCCGAGGGCGAGCCCCCCGCGGGCCCGCTCGAGGCCGAGTTGCGCCTCCGCGGCGCCACGCCCATCGAGGTCGAACTCCCCGTCGAGCGGGCCGGCCAGCCCGGGCGGACCGCGATCGCCCTGCCGCTCGAGGGGGCGCCGGCCGGCGCCCACACGCTGACGCTCCGGGCCGAGAGCCCCGCCCACGGCACGCTGCTGGCGACCGCCGACCTCACGAGTGACGCGCCCGAGATCGCCGTCGACTGGGTCCGGTACCTCGACGGCTCGGTCTTCGCCACGCCGCTGCTCGCCGACGGGACGGTCTACTGCGCGACGCGGGGCGGGACGGTCTACGCCATCGGCCTCGAGGGGGCCGAGTTCCGCTGGGGCTTCGCCTGCGAGGGGCCGGTCCAGTCCGCGCCGCAGCTCGATGAGGGCCGCCTGTACTTCGGCGCGGCCTCCGGAACCGTCCACGCGATCGAGACGCGGCGAGGCTCCTCCGTGTGGCGGGTGCCGGCCGGCGGACCCGTCCGCTCGACCCCCGCGCTGCGCGACGGCCGCGTGTTCGTCGGCTCGGGCGACGGCGTGCTCCACTGCCTCGACAGTCGCACGGGGGAGTCGCTGTGGCAGTACCGAGCCGGGCGGCTGATCGAGTCCCGCCCGGTCGTCGCCGACGGCCGCGTGCTCTTCGGCTCATGGGCGCAGAAGCTCCACTGTCTCCATGCCTACACGGGCGAGGAGCTGTGGACGGCCCCGATCGGCCGGCAGGTCTACTTCTCCCCGGCGACGGCGGCGCCCACGGCCCGCGACGGTCGCGCGTTCGTCTCGGCGACCGACAGCACCGTCTACGCCTTCGACCTCGCGAGTGGCGAGCCACTCTGGCAGGCGGCGGCCCAGGCCGGCTACACGAGCCCGACCTGGACCCCGGAGGGCACGCTCGTCTACGGCACGATGAACGGCGAGCTGGTGGGGCTCGACCCCGAGACGGGCGAGGACCGCTTCCGCACGAAGTTGGGCGGCGGGACCTTCAACAGCAGCCCGGTCTGCGTCGGCAACCGGATCGCGGTCGGGGGCCTCAAGGGCTGGGTCTTCCTCGCCGACGCGGCGACCGGCGCCCAGATCGCGCGGCTCGACCTCGGCGAAAGCTTCGTCTTCGCCACACCGGCGTTCGACGGCACGCGGCTGATCGCCGGGACGATGGACGGCCGTCTGATCGCGGCGCGGTTGCTCGTCTAGAGCGGCCCCCGAAGGTCCCTGCAGGCACCACTGGCGAGTGGTGGTCCCTCGAGCGCTCGTCCCTCCGCAGGTTGCCGCTCTTCGCTCTTGCGCGCGAGAGCCTCCGAGGGCTGCCCTGGCCTCGCTGTCGCCTCCCCCGGTTGCGCCGGCGGCCGGTCTCGTGTATGCTGCTGCTCGGTGAGTGGATCGAACCGCTCGCCGAAGCACTCTTGAGTATGTTGCTCAGCATGAGCTGGCGCTGGACTGGAACTACCTGACTCGCACCCAGACCTCGTGCGCTGTCCTCCTTCCCCGCCCCGGGGACAGTTCGTAACCCCTACTCGAATAGTGCTGACTCACACCCGGCTTGTGCCGTGGCCGCGCGCCTGCTGCGCGCCGCCCCTTTCGCACAGGTTGTCCAGCTACGCCGGGAGCGTGAGCCACATTCGATAGCTGGCAAACAGATAGAGGAAGTGTCATGGATTTCAGCACTCTGCAGTTGGACAATCGCCTCCTCCGCGCGACGCAGGCGATCGGCTACACCGAGATGACCCCGATCCAGGAGCAGGCCGTCCCGGCCGCGCTCACGGGCGCCGATCTCATCGGAACCGCCCAAACGGGCACCGGCAAGACGGCGGCCTTCGTGCTGCCGATCCTCCAGAAGCTGCTCGCCACGCCCGGTCGCAAGAACCGGATGCGGGCGCTCATCGTCACCCCGACTCGTGAGCTGGCGGAGCAGATCCACCAGTCGATCCGGCAACTCGGCAAGTTCACCAAGATCCAGTCGGCCGTCGTGTACGGCGGCGTAGGCTTCGAGCCCCAGACCCGCGCGCTCCGCAGGGGCGTCGAGATCATCGTCGCCTGCCCCGGCCGCCTGCTCGACCACATGGGACGCGGCAACGCCGACCTGGGCGGCGTCGAGATGCTCGTGCTCGATGAGGCCGACCGGATGCTCGACATGGGCTTCCTGCCGTCGGTCCGCCAGATCGTGGCCAAGACGCCCAAGTCCCGCCAGACGATGCTGTTCTCGGCGACGTTCGCGCCCGAGCTGAACCGGCTCGCGCAGGATGTCCTGCACGAGCCGCAGCGGGTCGAGGTGGGGATCGTCGCCCCGGCGTCGACCGTCAGCCACACGCTGTACCCGGTCGCGAAGGAGCAGAAGACCCATCTTCTCCTCCACCTCCTGCGCGAGCAGGACACCAACAGCGTGCTCGTCTTCACCCGCACGAAGCACCGGGCCGACCGCGTCGCCGAGCAGATCAGCCGCTCCGGCTACCGCGCGACCGTCCTGCACTCCAACAAGTCGCAGGGCCAGCGCCAGAAGGCGCTCGACGGCTTCCGCTCGGGCCAGTACCAGTTGCTCGTGGCGACCGACATCGCGGCCCGCGGTCTCGACATCGCGACGATCTCGCACGTGATCAACTACGACATCCCGAACACGGCCGATGACTACATCCACCGCATCGGCCGGACCGGCCGCGCGCAGCGGACGGGCGACGCGCTCACCCTCGTCACCGAGGAGGACCGCTCGGCCGTGCGCGACATCGAGAAGATCCTCGGCGAGGCGATCGCCGTCGAGAAGGTCGAAGGCTTCGACTACGCCGCCGCCGCCCTCGCGATCCAGCCGCCGCCGCCCACCATGCGGCCGAACAACACCAAGCGCTTCAGCAGCCAGCGCTCCTCGCGCGCCCGCGGCTACCGCCGGTAGTGAGCACGTCGGGGCTCCGCCCCGACCCGTCTCCTGGCGCACCCACCCTCTCGTCGGGTGTCCACCGTCCCCGGGGCTTCGGCCCCGGGACGGTGGTGTTGGCCGCCGCCCTACATCCTCCGCACCAGCACGGCCACCTCCGGCCCCAGCCCCTGGGGGACGGCCAGCTCCCACAGGCCGTCGGCCTCGTGGACCGCGCTCCCGGCGCTCCTCCGTCCAGTCACGCAGTCGAGCCATGTGAGCCAGTACGGGCCGGCCGGCACGCCGGCGATCCCGAGCGCGGCCGCGCCCTGCGAGGAGTAGGCGAGGTAGCGCTCGCCGGGCGCCGCGAGCACGTACTCGGTCTCGCCGGCGGCCAGTTCGTCGTGCGGCGCCATCCCGCCCGGATCGACCCCGCGCAGGAAGGCGGCGAGGCGGCCGCAGTCCTCGAGGTCGCTCACCGGCGTGTTCTCGATGTCCATCCCGAGACCCATCGAGGGGACCCCGGCGAGGGCGCAAGCCCAGGCCTTGTGCCGGGCCTCAGCGCCCCTCCCCCACGCCTCGGCCTCCGAGAGGATCACCCCGTACCGCCCGTCGGCCCGGTCGAGCGCGTCCACGAGCCCGGCGTGTAGCTCTGCCGCGGTGGGGACGTTGTACTGCACCGCGAACCGGGTGATGTTCGGGTCGCCGGCGAACTCCGAGAAGTCGAGGCCGTGGTTGAGGTGCACGGCGATCGGATGGTCGAGCGGGTCGGCCGCGCGGATCTCGGCGGCCAACGCGCGGATGCGCGCGGCGGAGAACGCCTCGCGCGCCTCTTCCGCCACGCACCAGATGATGCCCTCACGCCGCCCGAGCCGTCCGACGAGGCCCTGGACGAAGGCCCGCTCCACGGTGCCGACGACGTCGCCGGTCTCCCAGACCCGGGCGCTGTCGTCGTACAGGAACAGCAGGACGGTGACCCCGGCCGCGTCGGCCTCGGCGAGCCATCCCTCCCACTGGGCGAGGACGGCTTCGTTCAGTCCCCGCCTCGGGTCGTGGTCGACGAAGGGGTTCTCGCTGGCGTCACCGTCGCCCCCGTGCGAGCGGAGGACGGCCGCGTAGAGGCAGTTCGCCCCGCTTGCGGCGAGCTTCGCGATCAGCTTCGATTGGTCGCCCTCGCGCGTTCCGTCGGCTCGCTCGGTCCCGCGGTACAGGAACCCCTCCGGGTCGCCCGGCCCGCACGGGAAGACCCGCTCGCCGCCTCTCCGACGCAGTGCCTGTGGCGTGGCGGGATCGTCGCACACGGCGCCGAGCGCCGTCTCCTCGCGGACCGCGGCCACGAGCATCGCGAGCGCGCGCGCCTCCTTCTCGCGGCTGTCGATCGCGGCGTCGTTCCAGCTCACAACGAGATCGAGCGAGGGGATCGCCACCACAGCGCGCGGCCCGCCATGGCCGAAGGCGCCGAAGGCGTCGGCCGGGACGCCCGCCCAGTGGCGCGCGCCGTCGCGGTCGATCCCATTGACCCACCACAGCCAGCTGTAGCTGCCGAGGTGGTCGCACTGGTCGTCGGGGATCGCCCGCGATCCGACCGAGCGCTGACCGGGGAGCATCGCCGCGGCCCGGCCCGCCGTCCGCGGGAAATCGCCGGGGAGCGGCTGGGTGACCGCGCGGCGCGCGCGCGCGGGCGCGAGGAGCTGCCGATCGCCCCACCGGCCCTCGCGGAGGTACAGCAGGCCGAAGCGGGCGAAGTCGCGGACCGAGATCGCGAGGCGTCCGGGCCGGTCCTCCGCGCCGAAGGCGAGCAGGGTCGGGGCATCCTCGCAACCGAGCGGCTCGGCGAGCAGCGGGCGCAGCACCTTGGCGTCGACCTCGGACCACGACGCCCCGTAGACGCGGCCGAACAGCGTGTCGACGAAGAGGGCCATCTGCCAGTCGTTGTAGGCGAAGGCGCAGCCGGGCCGCTCGCTGAGGCCGTAGCAGGCAGTCTGGCTCGCGAGTTGACGCCAGGTGATCTCGCCGTCCTTGCCGCTCGGGCTCAGCCCCTCGAGTCCGGGCGCCAGCGGCGCGATCGGGTCGTCGACGCTCCCGATGAGGCCGCTCTCGACTGCGGCGTGGAGCAGGTGCGCGTAGACCGGCTTCGCGGCCGAGGCGACATCCGCGCGCTCGGAGATGTCGCCCCAGGCATAGGCGAGCTTGCCGTGGCGGACCACGCAGCCCCGACCGCCCAGGGCGCCGGCGAGGGCCTCGAGGGAGGCGGCGTCGAGGCCGGCCTCCTCGGGCGCGCACGTCGCCCAGTGCAGGCCGGGCGTCTCCTCCGCGGCTGCGGCGGTCGGAGCCGTCCACAGCAGCCCGGCCAGCACCAGTGAGAGCGTCACGTCTCGGTCCGCCTTCCCCCTCCCCGCGCAGCGAACGCTACTGCGCGGCCTTCTCCTCGCGAAGGCCTTCGAGCAGCGCGGGAAGGTACGTCCCGGCCGGCCGCTCGCCGAAATCGGCGAAGTGCGGGATGCCGGTCCGAGCCGCGATATCCTGTAGACGCTCGACCAGGGCGATCCGCTCGTCGAGGCTCCCGTAGCCGAGCTGCAGTTCGGCGTGCATCAGCGGGGCGCGGTCGTGCTGCACCCGGGCGAGCAGCTCCGGCTGGCCGGCGACGGCCTGCTCAGCGCGGTCGAGGATCGCGTCGTAGCGGGCACAGAGGTCGGCGGAGAGGAAGGTGCCGGCGTAGTCGCGGCTCCAGCAGTGGGTGTCGAGCGTGTCGCCCGCCTCGGTGAGCGCCTTGTGCATCGTGTGGATGTACTCCCGCATCATCGGGGCCGCCGGGCCGTAGTAGGCCTCCACGTACTCGTCGATCGAGCGGCGGACGTCGTGGTGCGGGTCCCAGAGGAGCTTGGCGAGGAGGTAGGTCCGCAGCTCGGCGAACTCGCTGCCGGGCTCGTAGGAGCCCTCGACGAAGATCCCCCGCGCGCCGTGCTCGGTGAAGTACTGCATGTCGTGGTCCATCGAGAGCAGGTTCGGCCACGGGGCGATGATGTTCTGGCAGGGGATGCAGTAGTACCAGATCCATAGCTCGGGAGCCATCGCCGCAAAGGCCTCGAACGACGGCCCGATCGGCCCGCGGAAGTCGCCGTCGACGCAGTAGATGAGCTGGACGTTCGGCGCCGGCCGAACCGTTCTCGGCGGATCCATCGAGTACCAGTAGATGAGCGTCGAGATGGTCTTGTCCGGGAAGTGGGCCGCGACCCGGTTCGCGAAGCGGATGATCGTCGCGGCGTGGCCGCCCTCGCTCTCGTCGAGCGCCTTGCACTCGGGACAGGTGCAAGGCTGGCCGTTGTCCATCTGGCTCACGTTCCAGCAGCGCACGTCGGGCTGCTTCGCCATCTGTTCGCGGAGGCTCTCCACGACGATGTCGACGACATCGGGATTCGAGAGACAGAGCTGCGCCTTGACCCGCTGACCGTTCCACATCCCGAAGTACTCCGGGTGCGTCTCGAAGTACGTGTCGGGCGAGCAGAGCGAGAAGAACGTGTGACACAGGCCGTTGCCCGAACTCTCGCGGGGGCTGACGAGATCGGCCGGCTCTCCCGAGGGCACCACGTTCAGCCGGTTGTGGAGACAGAAGTCGCGGTCGCCGCACTCGGCGTAGTAGACGTGCCGGTAGGCGAACGCCGGAACCTGCGTGTCGTCCTCGATCGGCGGGATCACGATCTCCCGCAGCGAGGGGATCCGGCTCACGGTCGGCGTGAACCAGCGGCAGCCGAGGTACTCCTCCAGGAGCGCGGTGACGCCGTAGAGCACGCCGCGCTCCGGCCCGCCGGCGATCACGAGATGGCCGCCCACGGTGCGGATCGTGAAGCCCTCGTAGCCGAGCCGCTCCTCGTCGATCTCGATCCCGAGCAGAGCCGTGTGCCGGTTGCGGCCGAGAAGGATCTCGTGCCGCGCGAGCGGCGCCTCGTCGGTGACCATGTCGAGCGTCACGCCCGCGATCCGCCGGATCATCGCGCGCAGCTCCAGCGCAGCGCGCCTCTCATCGTGCGAGGGCGTGCGGGGAACGACGATCCGATAGTCGCTGCGTCCCCCGGCGACGAGCGTCAGCGAGCCGTCGCGCGCGTGCGCCAGCGGCGCCGCGCAGGCCGCGAGAACGAGACTGCCTAAAAGGTACACCCGGAGCTTCGTGCGTGCGGTCGAACCTGAGGAGCCCATCGCGATCCCCTACCGTGGCCAGACTGAGCGGCCCATGCGGACCGAACCCCGGCAGCCGCGACGCGGGACCGGGATGCGGGGGGCTTCGGCCCCGCCCCGAGGAGACCTCCCGGCACGGCCGGGCCAGACGCCATCGAGGGGACCCCTGGGTGGGGTCCCCTCGATGGGACGCGCGTCGGAGGTAGGCTGAGCCCGTGCGGAAGGTCTAGTTGATCGCGATGCCGCCCCCGGTGTAGTACTTGCGGCCCCACATGTAGCCGGTAAGCGTGGAGTCGAACTTCTGGAACTTGGAGTGGCCGTCGAAGAAGGTGTAGTTCGCGCCGCCGTTGTGGCGATCGGGCGAGATGTACTTGATGTGGGCGGTGCTCTCGTCCATCATCCCCGTCGCGGCGGCCGCGGCGGCGAAGGCCGTCTGGCACTCGGCCGCGGTGAGCTGGCGGTAGGGCGGGGTCCAGGCCGAGTCGTTGTTCCACGGGTTGGTGCAGTTGACCGGGCGGTGGCTCTTGTACGCCGCGCCGCTGGGGCCGGAGCTGCCGCCGATGGCGAAGGGGTAGTCGGTGATCTCGCCGAGCGAGATCAGGCCGGCCGGCTCCTCGACCGCGGCAAGCGGCACCACGGTGAAGTGGGTGCGGGGCCGGGCGAAGACGACCTCGTTGGCGATGTAGCTGATCCGCGGCACCTGCATGTCGAAGGCGTTGGTCGGCGGCAGGCCCTTGTTCTTGTCGCTCGGGCAGACGAAGAGCTGGACGTTCTTGACGTACGGGTCGACACAGGCGCTCCAGTGCTGGTAGCCGCCCGCGCCGCCACCGGCGCCCCAGACCCCGCCATCGTTGATGTAGCGGTAGCAGAACGGGTAGGTCTCGTCGTAGTCCTGGGCGTAGGACATGAGCCCGATCCCGATCTGCTTGGTGTTCGAGAGGCAGCTCGTCTGGCGGGCCTTCTCACGAGCCTTGGCGAAGACGGGGAACAGGATCGCCGCCAGGATCGCGATAATGGCGATGACGACGAGGAGTTCGATCAGGGTGAACGCGCGACGCTTGGTCAATCTCATCTCTCCTTCCGTGAGTGGGGTCCGGCGTTCGGACTTGGCGGGAGGATAGGCCGGCCGCGTTATGCTCCCCTTATGGCCCCGCTATGGATGCCTTACGAGCGGCGATCCGGGGCTTAACGGCGCGTTAACTGCGGCATACTATGCTGGTGCGCGGCCGGACGGTCACCGCCGTCGAAGGGAACCAGCGCATGGGCAACACGATCCTGATCATCGAGGACGACCGCGACATCGCCGAGACGGTCTCCTACACCCTCCGCCAGGAAGGGTTCGAGCCGGCGGTCGCCCACGACGGACGCGCGGGGCTTCAGATGGCCTCCGCCCAGCGACCCGATCTGGTGATCCTCGACCTCATGCTGCCCGGACTCGACGGACTCAACGTCTTCCGGGGGATCCGCCAGAAGGGCAGCACGCCCGTCATCATGCTGACGGCCAAGGCCACCGAGGTCGACCGCGTCACCGGGCTGGAGCTGGGGGCCGACGACTACATCACCAAGCCCTTCTCGATGCGCGAGCTGGTGGCGCGGGTGCGCACCGTGCTGCGGCGATCGGCCAACGCGGGCCTCGCGCCCGACGACGAGGTGGTCCGCGCCGCCGGGGTCGTGGTCGACCGAGGCCGCCGGCGGGTCACCGTCGGCGAGCGGGAGGTCGAGCTGACCCCGCAGGAGTTCGAACTGCTCGCCTGCCTGGTCCGCAACGCCGGACGGGCGCTCACGCGCCAGGTCCTGCTGGAGCAGGCTTGGGACGAGAGCGAGTACATCGACCACCGCACGGTCGATGTCCACGTGCGGTGGCTGCGCCAGAAGATCGAGGACGACCCGAGCACCCCCCGCCTGATCCACACCGTACGCGGTGTGGGGTACCGCTTCGCGGAGTAGCCCATGCGACTTGGCCTGCGGTGGAGACTGGCCGGCACCCAGGTGGCGCTGATCGCCGCCCTGGGGCTGGTTCTCGCTGTACTGGCCAGCCGCACCACCGAGACGCACCTGACGGCGCAGGTGCGCGCCTCGCTCGCGCGGCAGTGCGGCCTGCTCCGGATGCAACTCGCGGCCGAAGGTCTCGAGACCCCTCTCGAGCCCGGTCCGGCGCTCGACGAGGCGGTGCGCCGCTTCGCGGCCCAGGCCGGAGCGCGCGCGACGCTGATCGCCCGCGACGGCGCGGTCCTGGCCGACTCCGAGGCCGACCGCACCCAGATGGAGAACCACGGCGGCCGGCCGGAGGTGATCGGCGCCCGAAACGGGGCCGAGGGCTCCTCGGTGCGCCGGAGCGCGACCACGGGCATCCCCACGATGTACGTCGCCACGGCCGCCTCCGCGAGCGAGCCCGTCGTGCGTCTCGCGCTCCCCCTGCACGACGTGGAGACCGCCGTGGGCCGCGTGCGGCGCGCCACCTACCTCGGCGCGCTGCTCGCCACGGTGGCCGCGGCGCTGCTCGGGGTGTGGTCGGTGCGCGCCCTGACCGAGTCGATCGAATGCCTGGCCGCGGTGGCGCAACGACTCGGGCGCGGCGACCTGACCGCCCGAGCCTCGACGCTCGCGACCGACGAGACCCGCGAACTGGGGGAGGCGCTCAACTCGATGGCCGCCGACCTCACCTCCACGATGGACCGGCTCCACAGCACGGCCTCGCGGCTCGAATCGATCCTCGCGCAGATGGGCGAAGGGGTGCTGGTGGTCGGCGCCGACGAGACCGTGGTGCTGATGAACCCCGAGGCCGGCCGGCTCCTCGAGTGCGACCCCGAGGGCGCCATCGGCCGCCGGCTCGGGGAGGTCGTGCTGCTCCACGAGCTGTTCGACACCGCGCGCCGCGCGATCCGCCTCGGCACGATCCAGAGCCAGGAGCTGACCACGCGCTCCGACCCGCCGCGCCACCTGACCGCGACCGCCGCCCCGCTCCATCGGGACGACGGTGAGCTGCACGGCGCGGTGGTCACCCTGCGTGACCTGACCGAGCTGCACCGGCTGCTCACCGTGCGCCAGGAGTTCGTCGCGAACGCCAGCCACGAGCTGCGGACGCCGATCGCGGCCGTCCAGTCGCTCGCCGAGGTGCTCGAGGGCGGCGCCCTCGACGATCCGCCCCGGGCCCGGCACTTCACCGAGCGGATCCTGGACAACACCCGGCGTCTCGGCGCCCTGCTCGATGACATGCTGGCGCTCTCACGCCTCGACGAGGCTCCCGTCCGGGGCGAGGTGGCCGGCCCCGTCGCCGTGCTCGGCCTTCTCACCGCCGCCGCCGCTCGGCTCGAGCCGCTGGCCGCGCGCAAGGGCATCGCCCTGACCGTCCGTGCCCCGGAGGGGCTGACGGCGCTGTGTTCCGAATCCCACATGCTCGGCGCGATCGCGAACCTGGTCGACAACGCGATCAAGTTCACGCCCGAGGGCGGTCGCGTCGAACTCGAGGCCGATCGTCAGACCGACGGCCGGGCCCGCCTCTGCGTCTCCGACACCGGCCCCGGGATCCCGGAGAAGGCGCGCGAGCGCGTCTTCGAGCGCTTCTACCGCGTCGACCGCGGTCGCTCCCGCGAGCTGGGAGGCACGGGGCTCGGGCTCAGCATCGTCAAACACACCGTCGAGCAGGCGGGCGGACGCGTCTGGGCCGAAGCGGCCCCGTCCGGGGGGGCCCGCTTTGTGATCGTGCTGCCCGCGACGGAGCCCGACGCGTCGCCCTCTTCGGGCCGCCCTTAACATTCCCCTAACCGACCGTTAGCACGACCTTCGCCCCCCTCTAGCAGACTCCTGGGTGACACGTCACGAGTCGCCCTATCCCACACGCGTCGTGTGGGCAGTCGCTCCGGGCGCCCGCCCGGGGGAGGAGAGTCAAGGATGCTACGTACCACGCGCGCAACGCTCGCCGCACTGGCGTCGATGGCCCTGGTCGCCCTGGCCGTCGGATGCTCCAAGCCCCAGGAGGCGCCGGCGACCACCGTCGCGTCCCCCACCAAGTCGTCGGCAGCCGGAACCGCCGGCGCCGCGTCGAAGCCCTCGGGCGCCGCCAAGGCCGTCATCCAGGCCAAGGGCTCGGACACGCTGCTGCAGGTCGCCCAGGCCCTGGCGGAGGCGTACAAGAAGGTCGAGGCCAACACCGACGTGACCGTCACCGGCGGCGGCTCGGGCACCGGCTTCAAGGCGATCCTCGACGGCACCGCCGACATCGCCAACTCCTCGCGCAAGATCAAGGACGAAGAGACCAAGGCCGCCCAGGAGAAGGGCATCGAGCTGACCGAGAACCTGATCGGTTACGACGGCATCGCCGTGGTCGTGAACAAGGACAACCCGATCGAGAAGATCACCGTCGACGAGCTTGCCGAGCTGTTCACCGGCAAGACGACCGACTGGAGCAAGCTCGGCGGCAAGGGCGAGGTGGTCCTGCTGTCGCGTGACTCGACCTCCGGCACCCACGAGTACTTCAAGGAGCACGTGCTGAACAAGGGCGACTCCAAGGGCAAGGAGGACTTCGCGACCACCGCCGTCGTCGTGCAGTCGAACGACCAGATCCGCTCGCAGGTCGTGCAGACCGCCGGCGCGATCGGCTACATCGGCCTCGGCTACCTCGATGACAGCGTGAAGGCGGTGCCGGTCGTCGACAAGGACGGCAAGCCCGTCACCCCCACGATCGAGAGCGTCAAGGACGGCTCCTACCCGATCTCCCGCCCGCTCTTCATGTACACCAAGAAGGGCGCCTCCGAGGCCGTGGCCAAGTTCCTCGAGTGGATCCACGGCGCCGAGGGCCAGAAGATCGTGAAGGACCAGGGCTTCGTTCCGCTCTAGGCTTCCTGAGACCCTGGTGGATCCCCACATGCGCCCCACACTTCGCAAGACGATCGAGGCGGCTGTCGAGACAGCGATCCGGCTGTCCGGCGTCGCCTCGATCGTCTTCGTGATCCTGATCATGGGCTTCCTGTTCCGGGATGCCCTGCCGATCCTCCGCGAGGCCACCCTCGGCGAGTTGCTCGCCGGCCGCGAGTGGCGGCCGACCGCCGCCGAGCCCCAATTCGGCTTCCTGCCGCTGATCCTTGCCAGCCTGCTCGTCACGATCGTCGCCATCGTGCTCGCCGTGCCGTTCGGCATCGGCTGCGCCGTCTTCATCGCCGAGGTCGCGCCGCGCTGGTTCCGGGAGGCCGCGAAGCCGATCGTCGAGCTGCTCGCCGCGATCCCGTCGGTCGTCTTCGGCTTCCTCGGCCTCATGCTCCTGGGCGTCTGGATCAAGACCGCGTCCGGCCATCTGGGCCAGAGCCTCCCCGGGCCCGCGTGGCTCACGGAGGCCCTCACGATGCCCACGCCGCTCGCCGCGATCACCGGCGCCGTGATTCTCGCGCTCATGGCCCTGCCGACGATCGTCTCGATCGCCGAGGACGCGATCAGCGCCGTCCCCCGCAGCTACCGCGACGCCTCGCTCGCGATGGGCGCCACGAAATGGCAGACCATCCGCCGCGTCGTCCTCCCGGCCGCTCGCTCGGGGATCCTCGCCTCCACGATGCTCGGCATCGGCCGCACGATCGGCGAGACGATGACCGTCCTGATGGTCACCGGCAACTCGCCCGTGATCCCGTCGCTCACCAAGGGCCTCTTCCGCCCCGTCCGCACGATGACCGCGACCATCGCGGGCGAGATGGGCGAGACCGCCTTCCGCACGCCCCACTACCACGCGCTCTTCCTGTTGGGGCTGTGCCTGCTGCTGATCACCTTCGCCGTCAACACCGCCGCCGATGTCGTGATGAACAGGAACGTCCATGTCGAGCGTCGCTAGCAGCCCGCCCCTCGGCGCCCCGGGACCCTCGGCGTCGGCCCAGCCCGCCTCGCACAGCCTGCGGGCCGGCCGCGACGTTCGCCGACAGCGCCTCCGGCAGACGATCGCATTCGCGGGCCTCGGCGTCATCACCGGTCTGGTGCTGCTGCCGGCCGTCGCGATCATCGTCTTCATCGTCGTGAAGGGCGCGCCGGCGCTGAACTGGGAGTTCGTCTCGGCCATGCCGCGCGACAACATGAAGGCGGGCGGGATCCTCCCGGCGATCTACGGCTCGTTCCTGCTCGTGCTGCTCACCCTCGTGCTCGCGCTGCCGGTCGGGGTCCTCGGCGCCGTCTACCTCTCGGAGTACGCGCGCAAGGGCCCGCTCGTGCGGGCGATCCGTGTCGCGATCCTCAACCTCGCCGGCGTGCCGTCGATCGTCTACGGGCTGTTCGGGATGGGGGCGTACGTCGTCCTGATCCTCCCCGCGATGATGGACGCCCTCGGGGTGACCCGCGAGGGCCACTCCCCCGCCTGCCTCCTCGCCGGGGCCGCGACCATGGCGCTGCTCATCCTGCCCATGCTCATCACCACGACCGAAGAGGCGCTCCGCCAGGTGCCGCAACACCACCGCGACGCCAGCCTCGCGCTCGGCGCGACCAAGTGGCAGACCGTCCGCCGCGTCGTGCTGCCGAACGCTCTGCCGGGGATCCTCACCGGCCTCATGCTCTCGATCGGCCGCGCCGCGGGCGAGACGGCGCCGATCCTGCTGACCGGCGCGCTGTTCTACGCGCCCTCACTGGCCGGCCCGATCGCGAGCCTGTTCAAGCCCTTCATGGCCCTCCCCTATCACCTGTGGGCGACCTCGACGCAGCTCTCCGACGCGCCCGAGTCGCTCAAGTGGGGCACGGCCCTCGTGCTGCTCGCAACGGTCCTCGGCTTCAACGGGCTGGGGATCGCCCTGCGCGCGCACCTTCGACGGAAGAAGAGGTAGCCCATGTCTGTAGCGGTGCTCGAACGGGCCCCCGCGACGTGCGTCACCCCCACGCTCCTCGCCGATCCGGCCGTCAAGTTCGCGATCGCGGGCCTCGATGTCCACTACGGCGCGACCCATGCGCTCCACGGCGTCCACGTCGAACTCCCGGCCCGCCAGATCACGGCGCTCATCGGGCCTTCGGGCTGCGGCAAGTCGACCTTCCTCCGCTGCCTCAACCGCATGAACGACGTGCTCGACCAGGTCCGCATCGAGGGCCGCGTCTCGCTCGACGGCGACGATATCTACGACCCCCGCGTCGACGTGGTCGAACTGCGCAAGCGTGTCGGGATGGTCTTCCAGCAGCCCAACCCCTTCCCGATGTCGATCTTCGACAACGTCGCCTACGGTCCGCGGCTCCACGGCGCCCCGCGCGCCTCGCAGCTCGCCGAGATCGTCGAGCGCGCGCTGACCGAGGCCGCCCTGTGGGACGAGGTCAAAGGCGATCTCCGCCGCTCGGCGTTCTCGCTCTCCGGCGGGCAGCAGCAGCGGCTGTGCATCGCCCGGGCGATCGCCGTCGCCCCCGACGTGCTCCTGATGGATGAGCCCTGCTCGGCCCTCGACCCCAACGCAACGTACCGGATCGAGGAGCTGATGCTCACCCTCAAGGACCGGTACACCGTCGTGATGGTCACCCACAACATGCACCAGGCCGCCCGCGTCTCCGATGTCACCGGCTTCTTCCTGAAGGGGGAGCTGGTCGAGTTCGACCTGACCGAGACCGTGTTCCGCACTCCCTCGGACCCGCGGACCGAGGACTACATCAGAGGAAGGTTCGGATGATGGCGAACAGCGCCCCCACACGCTCGATCTTCCGCACCGAGCTGACCGAGTTGCACGCCACGCTCGTGCAGTTCGGCGCGCTCGTCTCGGACATGCTCGCCAACGCCATGCGCGCGCTCAGCGACCAGAACCGGGCGCTTGCCGAGGAGGTGCGGCTGAGCGACGACGTCGCCGACGCCTTCGACCGGCAGGTGGAGGACATCGGCCTCCGGCTGCTGTCGCTCCAGCACCCGATGGCGCGCGACCTGTTCGCCGTCACGGGCGCGATCCGCATCGCCGCAGACCTCGAGCGGATCGGCGACTACGCCTGCGACATCGCGAAGGTCGCCCGACGGCTGAGCGACGAGCCGCTGCACTGGCAGCTCATCGACCTCGGCCGGATGGCCGCCGCCGCGCAGGAGATGCTCGCGATGGCGGTCCACGCCGTGATCGACCGCAGCCTCGACACCGCGCTCCAGGTTGCTCGGATGGACAGCCAGCTCGACATCCTCTGGAAGACCATCCGCGACCAGTGCATGGACCACATGCGGGTCAGCCCGGAGTACGTCGAGCAGGCAACCTTCCTGCTGCTCGTCGCGCGGTACCTCGAGCGGATCGGCGACCACACCGTGAACGTGGCCGAGCGGGTCCACTTCATGGAGACGGGGCGCGTGCACAAGCTGCGCTAATGAGTCCTTCTGAAATAGTTGAGGGTGCAAAAAGGAGAGCGGCAGTGGTGT
>CAZRDB010000088.1:0-19363 GCA_964598695.1 uncultured Armatimonadia bacterium | reverse complement strand
CCGTGGTCCGGTCGAGGGCTAGTCGAGGTGGGGCAGCAGGAGGTTGAGCGGCCCCTCGCTCCGCGCCTGTTGGCCGCCCCAGCTCGCGACGACGCGGCGGACGCAGGCGAGCTGGAACTCGACCTCGCGGTACTCGTTCTTGCCCGAGTGGTGCTCCACGCCCCAGTAGCCCGGGTAGCCGGCGTCGCGGAGGATCTCCATGGCCGATTCGAGCCGGGTGCCGGTCACGCGGGCGTCGATGTGCGTGTGGCACGCCCACGGCGCGAGGCGACGGTCGCCGTCCTCCTCGTCGCCCAGCTCGAAGTGGCCGACATGCAGCAGGACGCCGTAGCCCGGGTGGTCGACGGCGCGCGCGATCCGCTCCATGTTGTCGGCCACGAGGGACAGGCCCCAGTGGGTCTCCGGCCCGCAACGGAAGCCGGCGTTGGCGCCGAACTCGGCATACTCGCGATAGGTGGTCGCGAGCACGTCGAGCTGCTCGTCGGTCATCGGCCCCACGACGCCGCCCGTGTCGATCCGGACCGTCCTCGCGCCCAGCAGCTCGGCGACCCGCAGGTGCCGAAGCGCCAGCGCGCGGTGCTCCGCGCGGGTGGCCGCGTCGTCCTCCCAGACGTGCGGGCCGTCGGCGTGGTAGTTGGCGCAGACTAGGTCGCGCTCGTCGAGCGCCTCGCGCACCTTCGCGATGTAGTCGTCGTCGGTCGAGATGAGCATGCCGTTCCAGATGTCCGCGGCGCCCAGGTCGTAGCGGTAGCGCATCGATTCGAGGTAGCCGAAGATGTCCATCCTGCCCGACTCCAGCAGGCCATGGAAGCTGAAGCCGGCGATCGAGATCCTCATGGGGTGTCCTCCGTTCAGCCGGTGGCGGCTTGGTGCGAGCTACGGAGTTCGCCCTGGTCGCCGCGAACCCTCCGCGTCCGGTGACGACCGACGGAGGTGTGGTTGGGGGGAAGGGGAAGAGGCGGCCCGGAGACGGGGGACGAGAGAGCGGAGAGTGGAACCGATGCGCGGTTGTGTCGGAGCGGCCATCGCGTGCTTCGCGCTATGCGCGCCCGTGATGGCGCAGGAGGCGAACGGAATGCCCAGTCCCGAAGACTTCGCGATTCTGCCCTGGGGTTGGACGCCCAACGATGCCGACCAGCTCGAGGGGATCCGCGCGTGTGGGTTCAACCTGGCCGGGTTCGTCGCGCCCGAGACCCTGGACGCCGTCCAGGCCGCCGGGCTCGAGGCGATCGTCTCCGAGGGCGGCACCCACGTGGGCGACGCCGAAGCGGCGCTCGACGAGGCCGAGGTCGCGCGACGCGTGCAGGACCTTGTCGACCGCGTGGGGCAGCACCCGGCGGTGTTCGGCTACTACCTCCGCGACGAGCCCAACGCCTCGGTCTACCCCGGGCTCGGCCGCTGGGCGGCGGCCTACCGTCAGGCCCACCCCGGGGCGACGGCCTACATCAACCTCTTTCCCAACTACGCCTCGCCGGCGCAGCTCGGCACGGCGACGTACGAGGAGTACCTCCGGCAGTTCGTGGCGACCGTCCAGCCGCGCTTCCTCAGCTACGATCACTACGCGCTGATGGACGACGGCACGCTGCGCGCGGGCTACTTCCAGAACCTCGAAGCCGTCCGGGCCGCCGCGCTCGAGGCCGGGATCCCCTTCTGGAACATCGTCCTCTCCAACGCCCACTTCAACTACGCCGAGCCCTCGCCCGCCGGCTTCCGCTTCCAGCTCTACACGACACTCGCCTACGGGGGCCGCGGGATCTCCTACTTCACCTACTTCGCGCCCGAGGTCGGCAACTACCGGCTGGCCCCGGTCGACCAGTTCGGCCACCGCACCCCGACCTGGGAGATGCTCCGAAACGTCAACCTGCAGCTCCACAAGCTGGCGCCGACCTACCTCACGCTCACCAGCGTGAACGTCTTCCACCACGGGACGGCGCCCGCGGGCTGTCGGGGCGACGAGACCAGCGTCCACCTCGCCTCCGTCGAGGGCGCGGAACTCGTCGTCGGCGAGTTCGAGGGGCCCAACGGCCAGCCGGCGGTCCTCGTGGTGAACAAGGACCTCCACCGCTCGACGCCGTTCGGGGTCCGCTTCCGCGAGCCCGGCCGCGTGCGGATGGTCAACCCCTACACCGGGGCCCTGCAAGACCTCGCGGGGGAGCACGGCTGGCTGGCCGCGGGGCAGGGTGCGCTCGTGCTCCTGGGCGGGTAGAGCCGCTCGCGAGAGGATCCCGCGTGGATGACGCACAGAGAGCGCGCCGGCGGATCGCCGCCGACCTCTCGGCCCTGGGTGTGCCGGAGGGCGGGACGCTGCTCGTCCACTCGTCGCTGCGTTCGCTGGGACCGGTCGCCGGCGGGGCCGAGACGGTGATCCTCGGGTTGCTCGACGCCCTGGGTGCGGAGGGCACCCTGCTGCTCCCCGCGCTCAGCTACGCTACGGTCGACCGCGCCAACCCGGTGTTCGACCGCGCCCACACGCCCTCGTGCGTCGGCGCCCTGTCGGAGCACTTCCGGACGCGGCCGGGCACACGCCGCAGCCTTCACCCGACCCACTCGGTCTGCGGTGTGGGGCCGGCGGCCGAGAGGCTTCTCGACGCGCACCCGCTCGACGACACCCCGTGTGGCGCGCACTCGCCCTTCCGCGGGCTGCGCGACGAGGGAGGCCGGGTGCTCATGCTCGGCTGCGGCCTGGCGCCGAACACCTCGATGCACGCGGTCGAGGAGCTGGTCGAGCCGCCCTACCTCTTCGCCGGCGCCGTGACCTACCGGCTCCGAGACCTCTCGGGCGACGAGCGCGCGTACCGCTGCCGCCGGCACGGTTTCGTGGGGTACGCGCAGCGGTACGAGCGGCTGGAGCACCTGCTGGCGGACGACGAGCTGCGCGCGGGACCGGTGCTCCGGGCGACGGCCCATCTGGTCGACTGCCGCGCGCTGTGGCGGGTGGCGGAGGCGGCGCTCCGCCGCGATCCGCTGTGTTTCGTGGAGCCGACCGGCCCGACCGGGTGCTAGTCCGTCGGGGCGGCCGACCGGACCATCACCGGCTCGCGCGCGCCGATCTCGCCCCGGGCGAGCCGGTCGCGGAGCAGCGCCGTGACGACGCGGCCACGGGGCACGAGCACCTCGCCCGTGAGCGAGACGATGTCGTGCACCAGCTCCATCCCCTCCTGCAGATCGGCGAGGCGGACGGCGCGCAGGACCGCCCCCTCGGCCTCGAGCGCCGCCGAGAGGGCGCGCAGCACGGCCGGATCGTACCAGCCTGCCTGCTCGGCGAGCCGGCCGAGCGCCTCCCCCGAGTCGTGCCCGGAGACCAGGAGCTGGTCGTAGTCGAGCGTGAGCGCGAGGATGCGCGCGCCGACCGGAAGGGCGTCGCCCGCGAGGTCGTCGTCGGGCGGCCCGCTGCCGTCGTAGTTCTTGTGGGCGTACCGCACGCAGTGCGCGACCCCCTCGAGGCGAGGGATCGTCGAGAGCAGTTCGGCCGCGAGCTGGGGGTGGGCGTCGTAGCGGGCCTGCTCCTCGGGGGTGAGCGGCTCGCCGGCGTAGGCCTTCTCCAGGATCGTCGCTGGGACGTCGATGCAGCCGAGCTGGCAGAACATGCCGGCCAGATCGACCTCCCAGGTCGACTCGAGACCCATCTGGCCCGCGAGGAGCAGCGCCATCTCGTGGACCCGCTTCGCCCGCTCGAAGGCGATCGGGTTGGCGCGCGCGAGCAGACCGGTCAGGAGCGCCACCGAACCGGCCAGGGTGCGTTCGAGCAGCTCCCGCTCGCTGTCGTACCACCGCTTGCGCTCCAGCCCGGCGCTGACCCGCGCGCGCAGCAGCATCTCCGAGACCGGCTTGGTCAGGTAGTCGTCGGCGCCGGCTTCGATGCAGCGTAGCGCGCCCTCCTGCTCATCGAGCGCGGAGACCATGATCACCGGGATGTGCTTGAGCGAGCGGTCGCTCTTGAGCACGTGGAGCACGGCGTAGCCGTCCATCCCCGGCATCATCACGTCGAGCAGCACCAGGTCGGGCGGCGCGCTCCGCGCCGCCGACAGCGCGAGGTGGCCGTTCGGCACGGGCCGGGGCTCGTGGCCGAGCGACCGCAGCATCGAGCACAGCACCTCGAGGTTGTCGGGGACATCGTCCACGACGAGGATGCTCGCTTGGACCCTGGAACGCCCCACGTCGGGCCTCCTTCTCTCCACCGCCCCCGGCGCTTCCCGCCCTGGCGCGGGTACGGGGATGTCGGACCGCGGACCGAGCGGGTTCGTCTACCCGTCGGAGCCGCTGTCCCCCAGTACCGCGAAGAGCCCGTCGTAGTCGTAGGCGGCCGCGAGGTTGCGCACCCTCTCGGCAACCTCCGCGTCGTGCGCGTGGGCCTCGCCCGCCAGCGCGCTCACGCGGTCGATCCGCGCCTCCTGCACGGCCCGCCGCAGCTCGTCGAGCAGGGCGCGCGGCAGTTTGGCGAGTGACTCGGCCATCGCCTCGGGAGTTGCGGGCTTCGCACACTCGTCCGACGGTTCCTCCCCATCCTTCTCTTCGTACAGGTAGCGCACGCCGGTCTGTCGAGCCAGCGTCTCGAGCGCCTCCTCGGTGCTGATCGGCTTGGCGATGAACGCGTCGCAGCCGGCGCGAAAGGCACTCTCGCGCTCCTCGACCAGCGCGCTGGCGCTGATCGCGATGACCTTGGTTGTGCCGTCTCGCTCCTGGCTCCGGATCCGTCGCGTGGCCTCGCAGCCGTCGGTGTGGGGCATGTGGATGTCCATGAGGATGGCATCGGGCCGCCATTCCTCCCAGATCCGCAGCGCCTGCTCGCCGTCGCGGGCGGCCCGGATCTCGAAACCGAGCTGGCCCAGGATGGTCGTCAGCAGCTCGCGGTTGAGGGCGTTGTCGTCGGCCACGAGCACCCGCTGGCCGGGGGAGCCGGGCACGATCCCGACCGGCCGCCGCGCGCGCGCCCTGCCCGACCACGGCTGCTGCTCCGCCCTCGTGACCGGGATCGCGACCCGGAAGCAGCTCCCCTCGCCCGGGAGGCTCGAGGCGGTCAGGTCGCCGTGCAGCAGCCGGGCGAACGAGCGACTGATCGCGAGGCCGAGACCGGTCCCCTCGCCGCTGGAGATCCCGGTCGAGGTCTGTTCGAAGGGGCGGAAGAGCCGCTCCATCTCCTGCTCGGCGATCCCGACGCCCGTGTCCTCGACCGCGAGCACCAGCAGCACCTCGGTCTCGGAGATCGGCTCGGCGGAGACCCGGACGACGATGCCGCCCTGGTGGGTGAACTTGACCGCGTTGCCGACCAGGTTGAGGAGGATCTGGCGCACCCGGCCCTTGTCGGTGGTCACGTTGCGCGGCACATCGCCCGCGTACTCGACGGCCAGCGACAGGTGCTTGTCGGAGGCGCGGGCCTGGAAGAGCGAGACGATGTCGTCGAGGAGGGCGTTGAGGTCGAAGCTCTCCGGGTGCAGCTCGACGCGGCCGGCCTCGATCCGCGAGATCTCCAGCACGTCGTTGATCAGTGTCAGCAGGTGTTCGCCCGCGCGAAGGATCCGGCCGACGTAGTCGCGGTGGCGGCCGACGAGGGTCTGGTCGTCGTGCAGGAGCTGCGCGAACCCGAGCACGGCGTTGAGTGGGGTGCGGATCTCGTGGGAGACGCTGGCCAGGAAGGCTGTCTTCGAGCGGCTGGCCGCCTCGGCCGACTCCTTCGCCTCCGCGAGTTCCTGCGCGACCCGGCGGCGCTCGGTGATGTCCTCCTTCACCGCGACGAGGTGGATCACCTCACCGTCGGCTGGGCCGAAGACGGGGGAGATCCACGCGTGCTCCCACAGGATCGTGCCGTCCTTGCGGCGGTTGCACAGCTCGCCCTCCCAGATCCGGCCGGCGAGGACGGTGTCCCAGAGATCGCGGTAGTGCTGAGGCGGCTGGGCGCGCGCGCTCAGGACCGAGGGGCTGTGCCCGATCAGCTCCTCCCGGGCATAGCCGGTCACACGGCACAGGTGCGGGTTGACGTACTGGATGACGCCCTGACGGTCGGTCACCAGGACCGAGACCGGGCTCTGCTCGACGACCAAGCTCAGCTTGCGCAGCTCGGCCTCCGCCTCGACCCGGGCGGTGACGTCGGCGCTCGTGATGATCAGGTCCTCGCCCAGGCTCGCGACGCGGAACACCGTGTGCCGGGTCTGTCCGTCGGCGCAGAGGGCCGCCAGGCGTCCCGCGCCGCTCGCGCGCCCGCTCGGAAGGTGCTCGTGCGTGCCGGGGTCGGAGAGCGCCTGGTCGCTCCAATCGAACAGGTCCTCGATCCGCGCGCCCGTGCGCAGCTCCCAGGCCGCGATCGACGGCGTGTCCAGGATCGAGTAGCCGAAGGTCTCGATGAAGCTGCGGTTCAGGAAGAGGAACTGCCCCGTGCGGTCGGCGATCGCGATCCCGATGGGCATGTGCTCCATGATCGCCCGCAGCCGCGCCTCGCTCTGCTCCAGCGCCTCGCGGGCGCCCCGTAGCGCCGCGATGTCGACGAAGCTCTCGAGCAGGCAGGCTCTTCCGTTCAGGTGGAAGGGCACCACCGTCTTGAGCACCGGGAGAGGGCTGAGGCCCTTGCGCCGGATCGACGTCTCCGTGTTGCGAACCGGCCAGCCGCGGTGCGCGACCGGGCACTGCCCCGGACCATCGCAGAGCGTACACAGGGCGGCGTAGCAGGTGCGCCCAACCAGTTCGGCCTTGCTCCAGCCGCAGGCCTCGGTGGCGGCCGGGTTGGCGTCGAGGATCTCCTGGGTCTCCGCGTCGATGATGACGATGCCGGCCTGCACCGTCTGGTAGATGGTCGAGATCGCTTCCTCGCGCTCGCGTAGCTCCGCCTCCATCCGCCGCCGCCGCGTGATGTCGCGGGCCGAGGTCATCAGACCGACGACCCCCTCGCCGTCGAACTCCGGGAACAGCGACCAGTCGAGCCACAGGCCGGAGGGGAGCTGGAAGTCGATGCGCGCGGGGTGACCCGTCTCGAAGACCGACCGCATCGCTTGCTCCCACACCTCGACCAGATGCGGCGGGAAGCCGAGTTCGGCGTGCGTCTTGCCAAGGAACTCGGCCGGCGGCATCCCTGTCTGCGCCATGATCGCCGGGTTGACGTACAGGTGGCGCAGGTCGCGGTCGAACCGCATGATGCAGTCCCGGGAGTTCTCCGTGAGCGCGCGGAACCGCTCCATGCTCTCGGCGAGTTCCGCCGTGCGCGCCGCGACGGCCGCCTCCAGCTCCCGCGAGAGACGCTCGAGCTTCGCCGAGCGAGCGCGCGCCACGGCGACCATGCTGAGCGCGAAGATCGCGAGCGAGCAGAAGAGCGAGATCGCGGTGACCCGGGCGGCGATACGGCCCTGGGCCATGATGCTCCGGGGCACGGTCGCCCGGACGAGCAGGGCCGGCCGACCCTCCACATCGCGAACCGTCGCCCGGGCCTGGAGAACGTCGGGACCCACCGCCTCGACGGAGACCCCGCCCGGGGCGGACGGGCCGCTCCCGGCTGCGATGGGCTCGATGCGGAACTCCACGCTCACGTCACGGCTCAACGCGGCCACGGCGGCGTCGTCGAGGAACCGGCCCATGATGAGCGTCCCACGCGCCGGGCCTTCGCCCGAGCTTCGCGTGATGGGCAGCGCGGCGACGAGGATGGGGCCCTGACCGCTCAGGACCAGGCCCGAGACATCGCCCGACCTGCCAGGCAGCGGGGCGAGGCAGGGGGGCAGGCCGCCCTCTCCGGCTCCCATGTCGAGGGCGCCCTTCGTCGTGCGGTCGTAGGCCCCTCCCCACACGACGCGACCGTCCGGGCCGCAGAAGTAGAGCAGGTGAATGTCCAACGACTCGCTGATGCTCTCCAGGTCGTCGAGGTTCGACTCGATGTACGCCTCGTTGCGGTCCACGATGAACTCGTAGGTGTCGTCCCACATCGACCAGTCGTTGGTCATCCGGGTCACGTGGTGGATCTCGCGGTCGATCGCTTCGATGCAGCGGCCGACGTCCGTCTCGGCCTCGGCGCGCTCCAGGCGGGCGAAGCTCGGCAGGATCACCCGCTCGGCCACCAGGTACGGCACCGCGACGCAGGCGAAGCACACCAGGAGCAACAGCAGGGCCCAGAGGGAGTGACGCGGCAGGCCTCTCCGTGCCGACGGGGCGACCGAGCCGGCTACCTGGGATGGGCGTCGAGCCAAGCGCATCGGCCTCCCTCCCGTGTCGAGGCGCGCCCGATCGGCCTGTGCCCGTCTCCGGGCGGCCGTCGCTAGACCAGTTCCCGAGTCCCTGCAGGCGCCAGCGGCGAGCGGCGCTCTGTCGAGTCCTCATCCTTCTGCTCGCCCTGAGCGGCCGTCGTCGGGGCCCGCCGGCTCCGGCCCCGACGGCAACCGCCTCGGGTGGCGGGAAGGGTCGACCCTCCGCAGGTTGTCGCTCTTCGCTCCCCCGCGTAAGAACCTACGAGAACCGCGCTAGTGCAGCACCGTGCCCGCGAGCGCGTCGCCGGCCACGTCCAGCACCTGAACGCTCGCGATCGTCTTCATCGTGTCGTGGTCCGAGAAGGTCCAGACAACCTCCTTGTTCCGCGTCACCTCGATCACATGGGGCGCCTCGCCGAAATGGCCGTGCCCCAGCCAGTTGGAGAGCACGGTGTTGCCGTTTGGCAGGCGGTGCAGACCGGTCATGAACTGCAGCGAGATCCCCGACAGGTCGGCGCTCGTCACCTGCCACACCGTCTCACCGGCCGTGTTCACCTCGAACACCTTCGCCGAGTCCGGCGCCAGGTCGCCGACGGAGATCAGCGTGTTGCCGTCCGGCAGCCGGACCGCCGTGTGCGGTCCGCCCGGAGCCGCCACCTCCCACACGGGCCGGCCTTCGGTGTCGTACTCGACCACGCGCTGCTCGCCCATCAGGCAGACCAGGTAGTGGCCGTCGGCGAGACGGCGCGCGTTGCGCATGAACAGGTGGCCGCCGTCGACGCCCTCCGGCAACAGCCGGATCTCCTTCACGATCTCGCCGGTCGGGGCGACCTCGAGCAGGCGGCCGGCGTTGCACTCGCCGATGAAGGTGTTGCCGTCGGCAAGCCGCTGGCAGGCGTAGACCTCGCTCGTCGAGGCGTACTCGAAGACGACGGCGCCGCTCGGGTCCAGCTCCCGCACGCCGTGGCCGGTGACGAACAGCCGGTTGCCGTTCGGGAGCACCCAGATGTCGTCGCACGCGGGCGCCGGCGCCTCCCACTCGACGGCGCCTTCGGCCGAGACGATGAGGACCTTGCCCTGCACGTAGTCGGCACAGGCGAACCGGTGGCCGGCGCCCTGCTGGATGGATGGCGCTTGCGCCCCAGCGGGCAGACCGAGCGCGGCGGAGGCGAGGATCACGGCGGTGACGAGGCGAAACATATCGCATACCCTTCCATCGAGAGCCCGAGTGGGCACAGACGCCCTGCACCAAGGAGAGTTCGCTCCATGCGCGCAGAGTCCTGGCCCCGGGCCACACGACGAAGACCCTCTGCACGGCTCGCGCGCGGGCCGCGCCCACAAGGAGAGACCATGCGCGAACGCTGCACGCTTGTGGGGGCCCTCGTGGCCGCCTCCGCGTTCCTCGCCCCCGCGGCCCCGGCCGCCGAGAACCTCGCCCGGGGCGCCGAGATCGCGGCCGACTCGGAGTACAGTGGAGACTGGGGCGCGCGGTACGCGATCGACGACCAGGTCCCGGCTCCCGGCTCGTCCGACCGCCGGCTCGCCTGGGCGGTGCTGGGGCAGACGCACCGCGACGGGGCGACGCTGACCCTCACCTGGCCCCGACCCGTACGCGTTGCCGAGGTGGTCTACTACGGCCGCACCGCCTCCGAGATGGGCGACTGCTGGCGGGCCGTCGAGCTGCTGGCCAACGACGGGACGGAGCCGATCGCCCGGTCGGAGCTGCGGATGGTCCACGGCCCCCAACGCGTGCGACTCCGGGAGCCGATCTCGCTCTCGTCGCTCCGTCTTCGATTCGTGGGCTCCTACGGGGGCGACAACCCAGGCGCCGCCGAGGTGCAGGTCTTCGCCGAACCGGCCGCCCTCCGTGATCTCATCGTCGCCCCGCCCTACCCCGACGAGTACCTGCGGGAGCTGCTCGCCCAGGGCGACGACCTGCGCTCCGCGGCGGCCCTGCGCGACCAGGCCGAGGCCGGCGCGGCAACGCCCGAGGACCTCGCCCGGGCCGCCGGTTGGCTCTCCCACGCCGATCCGTTCGTGCAGGCCACAGCCGAGTGGGCGCTCGCCACGAAGGTCGGCCAGGACAACAACGCGGGCGAGATCGTCTGGCCGGGGCGCGAGGAGCCGGCCTGGTACCGCGCCTGGCTCGCCGTCACGCCCGCGAGGCTGGTGGAATACGACTGGATCCGCCACGCGCTTGCCAACGGGCTGGCCTGGAGCCCGGAGGGCCTGCGCGAGGACCTCGACCGACTGATCGCGCGAGGGCGGGCGACCGCTCCCCTGGCAGCGGCGCGCCGCAAGGGCGAGGTCTCGGCGCGGATGCAGGCGCTCGAGAGCGTCGGGCGCGCCGCCGAGGTCGCCGGGGCCGACCTCCCCGCGCTGCGCGGGCTGTGGCTCGAGGCGCGGCGGGCGCTCCGGCCGATCGCGCTCGCCCGCGGCGAGATCGACTTCGACGGGCTGGTCTTCACCACCCGCTTCGCCTCGCACCACAAGCCCAACGGCTGCGGCGTTCACTACAGCTTCGCCTACAAGCCGGGCGGCGACGTGTGCGTTCTCGACGACCTCCGCGCGCCGGAAGCCGTGGCGCGACCCGTTCTCGACGGCAGGCTCGGCCCCGGCCACATCGACGGCATGGACCTGTGGTTCGATGCCGACAAGGCCGTGATCGCCTGGGCCAACCAGCCGAGCTGGCCGCCGCGGGACCCGGCCGGCGTGCCGTACGACCTGTGTCACCGCCAGAACAACTACGCGTTCGAGCTGATGAAGGCGACCGAGCCGCCCCACCTGTACGAGGTCGCGCTGGACGGCTCGACAATCGAGCAGCTCACATTCGACGGCTACTGGAGCGATGTCGAGCCCGCCTACCTGCCGGACGGTGGGATCGCCTTCGCCTCCGACCGCTCGGCCCACTCGCCCTCCTGCGATGGCTGGGAGAACGACATCACCGACCTCAACCTGTACCTCCTGAAGCCCGACCGCCGCACGATCCGGCGGCTCGCCAACCAGAAGGACATCGACATGCACCCCCACCTGCTGGAGAACGGCCTGATCGGCTACCTCCGGTGGGAGTACGCCGAGCGCGACTTCTGGGACATCCACGCGTTCTGGACCGTCCGGCCCGACGGCACTCAAGCCGACGCCCGGTTCAAGCAGCACTTGAGCCACCCCTACTCGATCCGTGAGGTGCGGTCGATCCCCGGATCCCCGCGCCTGGTCGGCATCGCGGCCGGTC
Organism: uncultured Armatimonadia bacterium; assembly: GCA_964598695.1. GTDB lineage: Bacteria > Armatimonadota > Zipacnadia > UBA1398 > UBA1398 > CAZRDB01. The sequence continues at coordinate 7,972 of CAZRDB010000088.1, read as the reverse complement.
ACCACTGCTACCCGGTCGGCCCCCTCGTGCGGATCAGCCCCGCGACCGCGATCAGCTCGGCCGAGGCGATCGAGATCGTCGCGATGGGCTCGCCGCCCGAGGAAGGCCCCCTGCCGGCCCGCTGGGTGGCCGAGGGAGGCGTGCGCGACGCCGAGGGCTACTACCTCACCCCCTACGCGCTCTCGGACTCGTGCTTCCTGACCTCGTTCTCCTTCGCCGACCGGTTCCTGCGACCGATCAGCACCGGCCAGGACAACGTGCTCTCGAACGGCGCCGGGATCTACCTCGTCGACACCCTCGGCAACAAGGAGCTGCTCCACCGCGACCGCCTGTACTGCGCGGTCTGCCCCCTGCCCCTGCGGCCCCGTCCGAGGCCTCCCATCCTGCCCGACGCAACCGACTACCGCCGCAACTCCGCCGTCTGTGCCGTCCCGAACGTGTACGAGGGGATGGAGGGCGTCGCCCCCGGGGAGATCCGGTTCCTCCGGATCCTCGAAGCGCTGCCGTGGCCCGTGACCCGCGCCGAAGGCGCGCGGTACCTGGGCGGCGCAAGCTTCGCCTGGCAGGTTGCCCAGGAGCAGGTCTGGAACCCGGTCCGGGTGATCGGGACCGTCCCCGTCGCGCCGGACGGCTCCGCCTGCTTCCACGTGCCGACCGCCCCCAACTCCTCGGTCTACTTCCAGGCCCTCGATGAGAACCGGATGGAGATCCGGCGGATGCGGACCAGCATCTCGTTCCAGCCCGGCGAGGTCCGAAGCTGCCAGGGCTGCCACGAGACCCGGCCGACGGCGGAGCCCGCGCCGGCGGGGCTGGCGACCCACCGGGAGCCCGTCCTCCCCGAGCCCCCGAGCTGGGGCACGGTCCCCCTCGGCTACGAGTGGCTGGTCCAGCCGGTCCTCGACGCGCGCTGCGTCGCGTGCCACGGCCCCGCCGAGCCGGCGGGCGGCCTCGATCTCTCCGGCACGAAGGTGCAGTGGGGGCTGGACTCGATGTGTGGATCCTACTTCCACATCCGCGAGCGCGGTCTCGTCGTGTGCAGCAACCAGCGGATGGACGGCTCGGTCAGCGGGGTGCGGCAGTTCGGCTCTCACCCCAGCAAGCTGATCCGGGCGCTCTCCGACGGCACCCACCGTGGGCTGCCCCTCACCGAGGAGGAGCGGTTGCGGCTGACCACCTGGGTCGACGCCAACTGCCCCTACTTCGACACCCTGTACAACAAGCGGCCGGCCGATGGCGGCCCGCCGCGACGCGAGGCCTTCCCGTGGCACGATCCGTGGGCGTCACCGTCCGAGATCCCGAACGTCCCGTCCGGACGCGCGATCGAACCGCGGCCTCAGTAGCGGAGGCGCCGGGCGAGGCGTCTCGGCTCGGCTCGCCCCGGAACTCCGGCCACCGCGGCGCCTGGCGCGAGCCGACGGGCGACCGGGAGACCGCACCCTCGCCGGCTGCGCTCCCGAGAGGAATCGCCCCACGCCGCGTGAAGACGGATGGGGGGTGGGCGGCGCCCCGTGAGAGGGTTGGCCGGTGAGCCACGACGAGGTGCCAGCAGACGCGCGGGAGCGGCAGTCCCCCCCGAGTGACCGATCGCTCAGCCTCACCCTGCTCTCCCGCGCCACCGCGATCGCGCACGAGGCCGAGACGACCGACCGGGCGTGGGCCGGAATCCTCAAGTTGCTGTGCCGCCACGCCGGCTGGCCCGCGGGTGCCGTGCTCGTGCCCGCCTCGCACGACCCACCGTGCCTCGTCTCCTCCGGTGTGATCCATCTCGAGGATCCCGAACGGTGGCGGGGCTTCCCCGAGTTCTGGCAGACGCTGACGTGGGAGTCCCCGGAGCAGCTTGTGGTCCGGGTGATGCGCACCAAGCAGCCCGAGTGGTCGGAGGCCGGCGCCCTCGCGCGCCCCGGCTTCGTCGTGGGCCTCCGCCTCCTCGATCTGGGCGTCCGCTCGGCCATCGCCTTCCCCGTGCTGCTGGGCGATGAGGTGACGGCCGTCGCGGTCTTCGCCCGCTGCGAGGGAGATCCCCCGGACCCGGTTCTCGTCGAGGCCGTCGCCGACATCGGCGTCCAGCTCGGCCGGGTGGTGGAGCGAACGCGATCGGCTCAGGCGCTCCGCGAGAGCGAGGCGCGGTACCGCTCCCTGTTCGAGCGGTCGGCCGACGCCATGCTGCTGATCGACGGCGCCGAGTTCATCGACTGCAACCAAGCCGCAGTCGAGCTGTTCGGCCTCGCCGATCGCCGAGCGATCCGTTCGCTGGCGCCCTGGGACCTCTCCCCCCCTCGCCAGGCCAACGGCGAGATCAGCATCGACGCGGGCCACCGCCGGATCCTCGAGGCGCTCGACCGCGGCAGCGTGCTCTTCGAGTGGACCCATCGACGCACCGACGGCCACTGCTTTCCCGCCGAGATCGCCCTGACCTCCGTCTCGGTCGGCGCGAGCCAGTACCTCCATGCCGTCGTGCGCGACGTCTCCGATCGGAAGCGGGCCGAGGGCGTGATGCGGGCCCTCGTCACCGGCGACTCGGCCCTCGTGGGCGGCGAGTTCTTCCGGACGATGGCGGGTCAGCTCGCGGCCACCCTCGAGGCGCGCGCCGTGCTGATCGCCGAGTGCGCGGGGGAGGAGAACCTCCGGACCCTCGCGCTGCACGCCGACGGCGCCGCCGTCGCGATCGAGGATCTGCCGCTGGCGGGGACCGCGGCCGCGCAGGTCCTGACCGGGCAGTCGTGTGCCATCGCCGCGGGAGCCCGGGGACGATTCCCAAGCGACGCCCTGCTCGGACGGCTCGAGGCGGAGGGTTACGTCGGCGTGCCGCTGTTCGACTCCGATGCGCGGCCGATCGGGATCGTCGCCGCCGTGACGCTCCACGCGCTGCGCGACGCGCGGCTGACCGAGCTGACGCTCACGACGTTCTCCGGCCGGATCGCGGCGGAGATCGAGCGGATGCGCGCCGAGGCGGAGCGCGAGCGGCTCGAGGCGATGGTGGCGCGCACGCAGCGGCTCGAGAGCCTCGGCGTGCTCGCGGGCGGCATCGCGCACGACTTCAACAACATCCTGTCGGTCATCGGCGGCTTCACCGAGCTGGCGGCCAAGCTCCTGCGCGCGGGCAGCCCCGAGCGCGAGTACCTCGGCCATGTCGAGACGGCGACCGCTCGGGCGCGAGACCTGGTCGGTCAGATCCTCACCTTCAGCCGCCAGGGCGAGAGCGCGATGCAGCCGACCGACCTGTGCGAGCTGCTCGAGGAGGTGCTCGGTTTCGCCCGCTCCACGCTGCCGACGACGATCGAGATCCGGCGCGAGATCGAGACCGAGCGCGCCACGGTTCTGGCCGACGGCTCGCAGATCCACCAGGTCCTGATGAACCTGTGCACGAACGCCCACCACGCGATGCGGGAATCGGGCGGGGTGCTCTCCGTCGGACTCCGCCTCCTCGAGATCGACGCCGACGAGGGGGCCCAGCTCGGCGGGCTCGCGCCGGGGCGGTACGCGCGGATCGCCGTGGCCGACACCGGCTGCGGGATGAGCCCCGAGACGCGCGACCGGATCTTCGACCCCTTCTTCACGACCAAGGCGCCCGGCGAGGGTACCGGGCTCGGACTCGCCGTCGCTCATGGCATCATCGCGCACCACGGCGGCTCGATCGGGGTCCACAGCGAACCGGGCCGAGGCACCGTCTTCCACGTGAACCTGCCGCTCGTGCCGGACAGCGGCTCCGCCCGAAGCGAGAGCCAAGACGAGCCCCCGACGGGCGCCGAGCGGATCCTCGTGGTCGACGACGAACACTCGGTTGCCGCTCTCGCCGAGCAGATGCTCGCCTCGCTGGGCTACCGCGTGACAGCCCGCACGCGGAGCCTCGACGCCCTCGCGCTGCTGCGCGAGGACCCCACGGCCTTCGACCTGCTGCTGACCGACGAGACGATGCCCGAGCTGCGTGGCGCCGAGCTGGCCGCGCGGGCGCGCGCGCTCAACCCCCGCCTGCCCGTCGTGCTGTCGACGGGCTTCTGGCGCGGCGAGGGCGAGGGGGACCCCTGCGAGGCCGTCCACGCGATCCTGACCAAACCGTACAGCCTCCGGCGACTCGCCGAGGCCGTGCGGCGGGCGCTGGACGGCGGGTAGGGCCGCGCGGCTACACGGCGCTGCAGTGAACCCGGCCGTGGAGGTCCCGTCCCCGCGCGAGCGCGTCGTCGGCCGCGGGCCGGGGGAGACCCAGCAGCACCAGACCGCGGTCGACCGTGTGCCGGAAGATGGTCTCCATGTCGTTCAGCTCCGGCTGCGAGACCTGCACCGCGTGGAGGCCCCGCAGGGCCGCCATGCTCGCGATGAAGTGGTCGCCCCGGCCGCAGAAGTGGATGGCGCCGCCCCCGAACGCATCGAGCAGCCGCTGGTCGTAGGGCCGCGAGAACTCGTCGTACTGGGCCGGCGCCAAGTTCATCGCGGAGTCTGCCCGCAGCATGATCGCGCCGCGGTGGTGGAAGTTCCAGTGTACGTTGCCCTCGGGGTGAAAGGGCGCGATCGAGACCCAGGCCCGCAGGAAGGTCTCGTACGTCTCCGTCACCAGCCCCAGGAACTCCCGCACCAGCTCGGGCTCGTCGTACAACGCGTAGAAGATCGAGCTACCCCAGACCACCTCGGCCACGTCGAGCGGGCCTTGGAGGTCGGGGTGGTAGAGGTGGACGTGCGCGCCGACGCGGGGGTACTCCCGCCCGATCGCCCGGAACCGCTCCCCCATCTCGAGCACCCGCGCGCCGTAGCCGAGATGGATGTCGGGCACGCCGGCCGAGACGAGTCGCCGGATCGCCTCGGTGTCGTGCAGCGGGTGCGAGGTCGGCAGCGTCTCGGTCTCCGGGGGCATGAGGAACGGCGTGACGCCGAACAGCAGCGGCAGCAGGCTCGTGCCGTAGTTGCAGCGGACCCCCAAGGGGTCGCCCGTCGCCCTCGCGAGGTCGCCCGAGCAGCGCCCGTACTGCTGCAGGGCCATCGCGTCGAAGTCCTCGAGCGCCTCGTTCACGGTGGCCCGGGGCCACTCGAACCCGGGCGGCGACGGGCGCCGGCGCCTCGGCGAGAAGACGGCGCCTTCGTGGCGGCCCTCGCCGAAGGCGATCCACTCCTCCAGGATCCGCCGCTCATCCTCGGGGTCGATCCGCGCTTCGAGATCGTCGAGGCAGCGTGCCAGGGCATCGTTCACTCGGGGGTCGCTCCTCTCCCGCCTGCCTCCGGATCTTCGGCCGTCGCGGGGGCTCGGCCTGCCTCGCGGGGAGGGCGCGGCTCCCCGGGAGCGGAAGAGAGGATCTTCCGGGCCGCCGCGCCGGTCACGACGACGTGAGCCCGGAAGACCCACTTCGACCCATCGGGAGGACGACCGTGAACCAGGCAGACAAGCGCGAGGCCCTCCGCTACCCGAAGCCCACCCCCCCGTGGCGCGGCGAGCCGCAGCTCGGCTCGTGGTACACCGAGGAGGAGATCGAGGCCGCCGTGGCCGCGATCCGGGGCTCGATGGACTGGACGGGCGAGGGCTTCGGCTTCATCATCCGCGAGATCCTCGACTTCGAGGAGGCCTTCGCCGCATACTGCGGCGCGCGGCACGCGGTCTCGCTCGCGACGGCCTCGGTCGGGCTCGACGCCGCGATGGCCTGCCTCGAACTGAAGCCGGGGGACGAGGTGATCAGCCCGGCGCTCAACTTCCGCGCCGCCCACCTCGCCGTGCTCGGCCAGGGCGGCGAACTCGTGCTGTGCGATTCCGACCAGCGGACCCTCCAGGCCGATCCGGCCGATGTCGAAGCCCGGCTCACCGAGCGCACCCGCGCGATCCTCCCCGTGCATATGAACGGCCTCTCGGCGCCGATGGACGAGCTGATCGAGGTCGCCGAGCGCCACGCGGCGCGCATCGGCCGCCCGGTCCCCGTCATCGGCGACGCGGCCCGCTCGTGCGGTGGCGGCTACAAGGGCGGGAAGATCGGCAAGCGCGGCTGGATGACGATCTTCAGCTTCCACACGATGAAGCTGATGACCACCCTTGGCGAGGGCGGGATGGTCACGACCGATGACGACGCGCTCGCCGAGCGCCTGCGCGCCATGCGCCAGTGGGGCGGAGGCGAGGAGCACTGGGGCAGCAGCACCAAGCTCACGAAGGTGCAGGCGGCGGTCGGACTGGTCCAGCTCCGCCGGCTCGATGAGATGCTCGCCGCGCGGCGGAAGGTCGCCCTGCGTCGCTCCGAACTCCTCGCGGACATCGAGGAGCTGACCCTCCCGTACGAGCCCGCGGACTGCGTTCACACATTCTATCTCTACACGACGCTCGTGCCGCCCGCGTGGGGCGGGGAGAAGCGCAACCGCATCATGGAGATCACGGAGCAGGAGTACGGCATCTCGTGTGTGGTGGCGAACCCGCCGACCTACGACAACACGCCCTACATCCGCAAGCGCACCGAGGGCCAGCGCCTGCCCCGTGCCGAGGCACTCGGCTCGCGGATCCTGTGCGTCCCGATCCACCCGCTCATGACGGAGGAGCAGAACGCCTACGCCTGCGCCGCCGTGCAGGACGCGATCGAGCGCGTGCGGGAGGAGTAGGGCGGAGGCGAGGCTGCCTCACCCACCCACTTCGATCTCGACCCGGATGATGCGGCCGCCGGCGCCGGTCGCCTCCACGACGGTCTCGCCCTCGGTGCGCGCCTCCTCGGGGATGGCATAGGTGAGCACGTTGCCCTCGCGCGCGGGGTCGGGGCACTCGGTCGCGTTCACGCGGACACTGGGGGCGGCGGGCGGCGTGTCTCCCGTGGCCTCCAGCTCCAGCACGAGCCGCATCGCGCGCCCCACAGGCTTGGGGCCGGTGCGAAGGCGGAAGGCCGCGAGGCCGCCGGAGGCGGGCAGCGCGGGCGCGTACTCCTCGCCGGGCGCGGTGGTGTCGCGGAAGGTCACGGCATGGCTCCGGGCGGCCGGCTCGAGGGTCGCGAGGCTCGCCATCTGCCGGAGCGTCTCGTCGTAGACCGGGCGGGTCCAGAGATCGTCCAACTGGCCACGGCCGAAGTAGTTGAACAGGTAGACGTGGTCGGCGCCGCCGTCGAGCACCGCGGTCGCGGCGCCCCGCGCCAGCTCGGGCGTCATCATCCGGAACGGCCCGCCGGGCCACTGCTGGCAGCGCACCTCGAGACCGCCCGCCAGCTCGCAGCCGGTCCCGTCAAGCAGGCGCTTCCACGTCTCCATGGGCATGTTGAACTCGCACGAGGCCCAGAAGGGGGTCGGCGTCACGAGGTCGACCAGGCCCTCGCGGGCCCACCGGACGCCGTCGAGGCCGAGCATCCGCGCCGTGTCGGGGCTCGAGGGAACCCGACAGCCGAGGCGGACGCCCCGCGCGTCGCACAGGCGGCGGACCTCCCGGATCCACTCGGTGAGGATCTCGCCGCCCTCGCGCTCGCGGCCGATCCGGAAGTGCCAGCCGAAGCGCATCCAGTCCAGCTCGAGGCCCTCGAGGCCGCGGAACGAGAGCACCTCGCGGACGAGCGCCAGGTAGTGGTCGCGGACCTCCGGCCGGGCCCAATCGAGCGCATGCTCGGGCCAGCCGGAGAGCCGGTAGGGGACGCGGAGGAGGCCCCGGGCGCGCTGGTCCTTGTAGAAGGCGCTGAGCAGCGGGCTGTCCTCGGTGGTGCAGTCGTGGAGGTCGTTCATGCGGATCGTGGCCCACGCGCCGATCCCGTGGCGCCTCATCCGGGCGTAGGCGCGCTCGTGGAAGTGTACGCCCGCCTCCGCCAGGGCCATCATGGCGTTGACCCACTTGCGCGCGTGGGCGCGGCTCTCGGGGGGGAGATGGGCGAGCACCGGCTGGTCATCGGGCCCCTCGCGGTCGTAGCGGGCCCAGTGGGTCTCCCAGACGCGGCTCTTGTAGTTGACGCACATCGCACAGACACAGGTGAGCGCGGTGCCGACACCGGCCGCAGCGAGGCGATCGACCCAGGCATCGACCCCGGCGCCGCACATCTCCTCG
>CAZRDB010000087.1:16324-19365 GCA_964598695.1 uncultured Armatimonadia bacterium | reverse complement strand
TCGATCCCCAGAACGCGGAAGCCGACCTTGGCCTTCTCGACCGCAAAGGGCAGCCCGACGTACCCCAGCCCGACAACGCCCACAAGGGCGGTGCGGTCCTCGATCCGTCCCAAGAGCTGACCAAGCGGGCTCGCTGCCATCCAGTAGTCTCCTGTCTCGCGCCCGGCGCACAGCCGACAGCTTACCGCAGGACGCGGGCGAATGTACTGAGCACCACGCCGAGGTCGCTCCACACGGTCGCGCGCGCGGCGTAGTCGAGGTTGATGCGGATCTTGTCCGGCATGATCCGCTCGATGTAGGCCGCCTCGGGATCGCCCTCGGCGGCGAGCATCTCGCTCTCGTTGCGGTACTTGACCGAGGCCGGGTCGGTGATCCCCGGCACGAGGTCGAGCACGCGCCGCTGTTCCTCCGTGTACAGGTCGACGTAGCGCCGGACCTCCGGCCGCGGGCCGACCAGGCTCATCTCGCCGCGCACGACGTTGAGCAACTGCGGCAGTTCGTCGAGCTTCGACTTCCGGAGCCAGTGGCCGACGCGCGTGATCCGCGGGTCACGGCCGACGGTGAGCTTGCGGCCCAGCTTCTCCGCGTCGACCACCATCGTGCGGAACTTCCACATGCGGAAGTCGCGCCCGCCGAGGCCGACGCGCTCCTGTCCGAAGAGTACGGGACCCCGGTCCCCCAGCCAGACGCACAGTCCGACCGCGAGCAGCAGCGGCCAGAGCAGCAGCAGGCCGCCCCCCGCGCAGACGAGGTCGAACAGGCGCTTGGCGGGACTCATGCCGCGTGCTCCTCGCAGATCCCGAGCACGGCCGCCGCCACGCGATCGACCTGGGCGTCGGTCAGCGTCACGTTGAGTGGGATCGAGAGCAGGCGCCGGTAGTTCGAGTACGCGACCGGCAGGTCCTCGGGTCGATAGCCGTACTTCCCCGCGTAGTACGGGTGGAGGTGGACGGGGATGAAGTGGACCGAGGTGCCGATCCCGCGTTGGGTCATCTCTTCGATGAAGCGGTCGCGATCGATCCGCAGCGCGTCCGGCCGCAGCCGCAGGACGAACAGGTGCCAGGCGTGCTCGACATCCTCGCGGCAGGCCGGGAGTTCCAGCGCCGCGCAGCCGCCGAGCGCGGCGCGGTAGCGCGCGACGATCGCCCGGCGACGCTCCTGAAAGCTCGCGAGTTTGCGGAGCTGCCATAGGCCGAGCGCCGCCTGGATGTCGGTCATGTTGTACTTGAAGCCGGCGCTGACGACCTCGTAGAACCAGCTCCCGCCCTTCTCGTACCGCCGCCACGCGTCGCGGCTCATCCCGTGGAGGCTCAGCACGCGGGCCTTCTCGAGGAACTCGGGCGAGCCCGTGAGCATCCCGCCCTCGCCGGTGGTGACGTTCTTGGTGGCGTAGAAGCTGAATGCGGTCGGCGTGTCGCTCCCGCCGATCGGCTGCCCCCTATACGAGGCGGGCACGGCATGCGCGGCGTCCTCCACGATCGAGACCCCGCGCGCCGCGGCCAACTCGCGCAGGGGCGCCAGCTCGGCAGGGTGGCCGCTGTAGTGGACGGGAAGGATCGCCTTGGTCTTCGGAGACATGGCGGCCGCAACGGCCTCGGGGCTGATGTTGAGGGTGTCGGGCGCCACATCGGCCAGAACCGGTCGCGCTCCCACGTGCTCGATCACGTTGACCGACGAGCAGAACGTCATGGGCGTCGTGATGACCTCGTCGCCCGGCCCGATCCCGAGCGTCGCGAGTGCGACGTGCAGCCCCGCGGTGCAGGAGTTGAGCGCCAGGGCGGCCGGCGCCCCCACACAGGCGGCGAACTCCTCCTCAAAGCGCTTCGTCTTGGGGCCGGTGGAGATCCACCCCGAACGGAGCGTGTCGACGACCTCCGCGATCTCCTCCTCGCCGATCAGGGGCGGCGAGAAGGGGAGAAACGGTTCCTCTACCGAGCTAGGCACAGTTCAGACCTCCAGCACGTACAGGTTCATCCGGCGCCCGGGGTGGCCCTCGAAGGACTCGGTGAGGGCGAAGCCAAGCTTCTGGTAGAACGCGTTCACCCGCTCGTTCCCGTCGGCGTCCGTTGTCAGGTAGATCCGGTCGGCGCCCTCGCCAGCCGCTCGCTCGAGGAAGGCGCGAACCAGCGCCTGGCCAAGCCCCCGTCCGGAGGCCGATGGCAACACCCCGAGCGACGAGAGTTCGCACGGCTTGCCTTCGCGCACCGAGCCCGCGGCGCTCCCGCCCTGCACCTTGCGCACATTGGCGAGCACGCCGGGGAGCGTCGAGGGGCGCTGCAGGATGCCGAGCGCGAGCGGCCCCACGAACCGGAGCTTCCGCGCGCGCATCAGGCGGTAGAAGCCCTCGGGCTCATGGAACCCGGTCACGAATCCCACGACGCCGTCGTCCGATTCCGCGACGAGGGTGATCCCCCGGGCATACTCGAGCACCATGGCGTAGTAGGCGCGCAGGAACGGCCGGCCCATCCGGGTCAGGAAGAAGCCCGGGAACGCGGCCTCGTGCAGCACCGCGATCCGTTCCAGGTCGGCGACCGTTGCCGGTCGCAGCGCATCCGCCATGTCGTCTCCTCCGTGCAGGGCTAGCGTGCGGCCGCGGAGAGCACCTGCTCGTAGCGGGCGAGGCCCACGTCGAGGCACAGCTCACGCTGGTAGAACCCACGCCCGCGCACACCCATCTCGGCGAGCGCGGCCGGCTCGAGCCGGCTCAGCCCGAGGACGGCCTCCGTCAGGGCCTGTGGATCCTCCGGGTGGAAGACCGTCCCACCGCCCGAGCGGACCACCAGCTCGGCTCCGTCGCCGGCCAGACCCGCGAGGATCGGCTTGCCGGTCGCGAGGTAGGCCTGCACCTTGCCCGGAACGGTCTCGTGGAACTCCGGCAGGTCGCGCAGGTGCACCAGCAGCACATCGGCCGCCTGCAGCACCGCCGCGACCTCCGACATCGGCCGTCGGGGCAGGAAGCGCACGTTCGGCAGCCTCTCGGCCTCCGCCCGCCGCTCCAGCTCCTCCGACTCGACGCCGCCCCCCACGAGCACGAACTGCAC
>CAZRDB010000087.1:5974-16312 GCA_964598695.1 uncultured Armatimonadia bacterium | reverse complement strand
GGCCTGGGGGAGACCGAAGTTGCCGGCATCGACCACGTTGAAGCGTCCGGCGAACGCCGCCCGCTCGTCCTCGGGCAGCGCCTGTGGACCGGCCGCGATACTCCCCTCGGCGCACCAGTTGTGGATCACCGAGACTTTGGCCTCGGGCACCCCTCTGCTGCACAGCGCCCGCTTCATGCCCTCCGAGATCACGGTGAGGTGCGCGGAGAGCCGGTAGGTGACGCTCAGCCACCACTCCACGAACCGCAACGCCCACCGCGCGTTCATCATGCCGGTGCCCGCCAGCGCCTCGGGCCACAGGTCCTGGATGTTGTACACGAACGGGACCCGCCGGAGCATCCGGAACGACCACGCCGGCAGCCCCATCAGCCCGCAGGGGTGGATCGCGTGGACCACGTCGTAGCGCCCGCGCGTGAGCAGCCCGAGGGTGGAGGCACTCAGGCCGAAGCTCGCGTAGTTGGCGAAGCGCCGCAGCGAGGAGCGATCGTGACTGGGATAGTGGGCGACCCGGAGGACGCGCACGCCGTCCATCGTCTCGACCTGGCGCCACCGCAGGCGGTAGCCCTCGTAGACCTTGCCCCCCGGCCAGTTCGGGAAACCGGTGAGCACGTCGACCGTGTGGCCGCGCTCCTGGAGCCCCTTGGCGAACGGCATGCCGAGGATGAACGGCTCCGGGTCGAAGTACGGGGTTAGGTGCAGAATCCGCATGGCAGTCCGATCGCTCTCGCGCGCCGCGAGAGGGGCGGTCGTCAGCGCTCCTCTCGCCAGACGTTCCGGCGCACGTAGTGGGTGTAGCTCAGGATGATCCGCAGCACCTTCTCCGAGACATTGGGGACATGATAGTCCTCCACGAGCCGGAGCGTGCGCTCTTCTCCTCGGGCCTGCGACTCCAGTACGGCCAGCCCGCGGAGCACCGCCTCGGGATCGAGCCCGGTCATCATCGCCGAGGCCTCTTCCATGCCCTCGGGCCGCTCGTGGGCATCGCGGATGTTCAGCGCGCGCAGGTTGAGGATCGAGGCCTCCTCGGTGACGGTCCCGCTGTCGGAGAGCACCGCTCGCGCGTGGAGCTGCAGCTTCACGTAGTCGGTGAAGCAGAACGGCTTGTGCGTCTCGATCCGCTCCGGCAGACGCACTCCGTCGCTCTCCATGCGTTTGCGGGTGCGCGGGTGGGTCGAGAGGATCACCCGTCTGCCGTAGGCCTCGACGAGGCCTTCGAGGACGGCCACGAGCTTCGCGAACCGCCCCGGAAGGTCGATGTTCTCCTCGCGATGGGCGCTGACCACGAAGTAGTCGTCGGGCGTGAGCGCGAGGCGGTCCAGGACGTCCGAGGCCTCGATCCGCGGCATGTAGTGGTGCAGCACCTCGTACATCGGGCTGCCGGTCTTGATCACGCGGTCCGGCGGGAGTCCCTCCCGCAGCAGGTACTCGCGCGAGATCCGGCTGTAGGGCATGTTGATGTCGCTGATGTGGTCGACCATCACCCGGTTGATCTCCTCCGGCACGCGCTGGTCGAAGCAGCGGTTGCCGGCCTCCATGTGGAAGACGGGGATCTTGCGGCGCTTGGCCGAGACCGCGGCGAGGCAGCTGTTGGTGTCGCCGAGCACGAGGAAGGCCTCGGGACGCCGCTCGGCCAGCACCGGGTCGATCCGGGCGATGGTCTGTCCGATCGTCTCGGCCGCCGTGGGGGCGGCCGCCTCGAGGAAGATATCCGGCTTCCGCAGCTCGAGGTCCTCGAAGAAGACCTGGTTCAGCTCATAGTCGTAGTTCTGGCCGGTGTGGACCAGGATGTGGTCGGTCTCCCGATCGAGCGCCGCCATCACGCGCGACAGGCGGATGATCTCCGGCCGCGTGCCGACCACCGTCATCACGCGCATCCTAGACACGGAGCACCTCGCAGGCGTGGGTGTCGGGCCGGTCGGGGTCGAAGACCTCGCACGCCCAGAACAGCGTGACCATGTCGGTCGTCCCGACGTTCTCGATCGAGTGGGTGTAGCCGGGGGGGATCTCCACGACGCGGTAGTCCTCGCCCCGCACCGGGAACTCCACGATCTCGTCGCCGTCGACCCGCCGTAGCCGGATCAGGCCCTCCCCCGCCACCACGAGGAACTTCTCGACCTTCGTGTCGTGGTAGTGGTTGCCCCGCGTGATCCCGGGCTTCGTGTGCGAGACGAAGATCTGCCCGAACGGCGGCGACTTCACGAACTCGGCGAGACTCCCGCGTGGATCGGTGCGCTGCAGGAGGTCGTAGGCTTGCGCCCCCGCGGGGAGGTACGAGAGGTAGGTGGAGTAGAGCACACGCGTGAGGCCGTCCGAGAACGCGGGGACGAGCAGGGTCTCGCGTGAGGCGCGGAAGCTCTCGATCCGCTCCGCGAGGCCCTGCACCGTCGTGCGGTAGGTGACCGGCACCTGCGCCCAGTGGCGCCCCGGGCCGCGAACCGTCGCGCGCTCGGTCTCCGCGAACGCCTCCACGACGTCGCCGACGTAGACCAGCTCCAGCTCCTTCTGGCCATCGACCACCTGGATCTCCAGGCCATTGGCGATGTTGTGGCAGAAGGTCGCGACCACGGAGTTGTAGTTCGGCCGGCACCACTTGCCGAAGACGTTGGGGAGACGGTAGACGACCACCTCGGCCCCGGAGGTCTCGGCGAACCGCGCCAATGCCTCCTCCGCCCGCCGCTTGCTCGCCCCGTAGGGGTTGTCGAGAGCGGCCTGGATCGACGACGACAGCACGATCTTCGGCGTACGGCCGAGCCGCATGAGCCGCTCGCAGATCTCCTCGGTGAAGCCGGTGTTGCCGGTCTCGAACTCGGAGGGATCCCGCGGCCGGTTGACCCCGGCGAGGTGGTAGATGATCTCGGCCCCCGCAAGCCCTTCGGCGAGTTCGGCCTCCGACGAGTCGATGTCGACACCCACGACCGAGAGCGTGGAATCGCGCGAGAGCACCTGCGCCAGGTTGCGGCCGATGAAGCCGGCGGCCCCCGTGATCAGCACCCGCGTCAACGCTGCCATTGCGCCAGCTCCTCCTGCACCTCGGGCAGCTCCCGGATCATCGCGGCCAGCGTGTCGGTGTCGAGGCGGTCGATGTTGTGTGAGTGGTAGTCGTCGAGGGTCGAGACCCGGGTCTCTCCCTCCGAGAAGTACAGGCCGTAGTTGAGGTCGCGGTTGTCGGCGCGGATGCGGTAGTAGTCGCCGAGGTCCTCGGCCCGCGCCAGCTCCTCGCGCGTCACGAGGGTCTCGTACAGCTTCTCGCCGTGGCGCGTGCCGATCACCTCGACCGGGTTGTCCACCCCGAACACCAGCTTGACCGCCTCGGCCAGGGTCCCGATCGTCGCGGAGGGCGCCTTCTGGACGTAGATGTCGCCGGGCTGAGCGTGGGCATAGGCGTACAGCACCAGGTCGACGGCGTCGTCGAGCGACATCATGAACCGGGTCATGTTCGGGTCGGTGATCGTGAGTGGCTTGCCCTGCTTGATCTGCTCGATGAACAGCGGGATCACGGAACCGCGCGAGGCCATGACGTTGCCGTAGCGCGTCGCGCAGAGCGTGAGGCCCGCCGACGCGGCGATCCGCGACCGGGCGACCATGATCTTCTCCATCATCGCCTTGGAGATCCCCATGGCGTTGATGGGGTAGACGGCCTTGTCGGTGCTGAGGGTGATGACCTTCCGAACCCCGGCCGCCTGCGCGGCCCGGAGGACGTTGTCGGTGCCGACGGAGTTGGTGAGCAGCGCCTCCATCGGGTAGAACTCGCAGGTCGGGACCTGCTTCAGCGCCGCGGCGTGGAAGACCAGGTGGGCCCCCGAGAAGGCGTCGACCACACTCTCGTAGTGGCGGACATCCCCGATGTGGAACGTCACGCGGGCGCTGGCGTACTGCCGCCGCATCTCGTCCTGCTTCTTCTCATCGCGGCTGAAGACGCGGATCTCCGCGATCTCGGTGTCGAGGAAGCGACGGAGCACGGCGTTGCCGAACGAGCCCGTTCCTCCCGTGATGACCAGGACCTGATCCCTCAGCACGTGCGCGCTCTCCTTGTCCGGGCTCCCACGTCTACATGCCCTCAGACGCCGGTTTCCGCCCGATCCGCTCGCCGGCCTCCCGAAGCACCCTCTGCGTCATCTCGGCCGCGCGATCCCATGAGTAGCCACCCTCGACCACCGCGCGACCGCGCCGGCCCATCTCGTCACGCGCCGCTCGGTCCTCGTACAGGCGCGCGACCGCATCGGCCAGCGCCTCGGGGTTCTCCGGCGGCACCACGAGCCCGCAGCCCTCCGCGCGAACGACCTCAGCGCAGCCCGGCCAGTCGGTCACCACGACGGGAACGCCGCAGCCGAGCGTCTCCCACACCTTGATGCTGCTGAGGCCGGTCGCCTCACGCCCCTGGAAGGGCGCCACCGGCGCCAGACCGACCAGCGCGCCGGCGATCACCCCGGGCAGATCCTCGTGGGGCAGCTTGCCCCAGCACACGATGCGCGGCTCAGACTCCGCCGCCTCGCGGATCCGCTGCTCCATCGGGCCGAAGCCCACGAACAGCAGCCGAAGGTCGCTCGGCCACCGCGGGCGCCCCACCGCGGCGATCATCGTCTCGACGCCCTGCCACTCGTGCATCCAGCCGAACCACAGCGCGTACGGCTGCCGGGGGACGTCCGGCGAGACCGGGGCATCCGGCCGGAACAGCCGGGTGTCCGCGCTGTTCGGGATCATCGCCACATGGCGGCTGTCGCCGCGCTCCTCGATCATCCGGCATAGGCCGGGCGTCACGGCGACCACGGCCGACGCGCATCGTAGCGCCAGCCGGAGCAGGGCCACGATCAGCGGGCCAAGGAAGCGCAGCCTCCCGGCCGGCACGAAGTCGTGGTACGGACCGTTGATCTCCATGACCGACGGGATCCGCCGCCGCCGCGCCCACAGGACGCTCAGCAGGGCCGTCGGCTGGGCCCGGATGTACAGCGCGTCGAGCGTCTTGCCCGCGCGCCACATCTCCCGTTGGCACCGCACGTACGAAGCAAGCGACCGGAGCGGCCCCTGCTCCGCGAACGTGCCGGGCTCCTCGGGTCGGAAGACCCGCACCGACCAACCCAACGCGGAGAGGCCCTTGACCACCTGCTCCACGTGGCCCTTGGGGCCCACCCCGAGGAGCAGGTATCCCAACTCGCGGGCGCGCGGGCGCCCGGACTCGCTCATCGTGCGCCACCACCCAGCCTCATCGGGGTAGCCGGGCGGGGGCCCGTCTCGGACGGGCCGCGCTGGCCTCGGTCTCTCCCTCGGGCGGCCTGCGCGCGGGGTGTCCTGCACGATCCCCGTCCCGCGCGGTCGCCCGGGCACACACCGATTGCGGAATCATCGTGATCATCCGGAACATGCGGATCCAGTGAGAACCGATCGCGCTCGGGAGGCCGGTCGGTGGCGCTAGTATGCCTCAGCCCCGCGGGAGGCGACAAGGCGAGCCCCTCGGACGCCCCTAGACCGAACGCGACTCGTCGGTGACGGCCAGCCCCACGGAGAGGCTCTCGAGGCTGCTGAACTCCCACAGCATCTCCCGCAGCACCCGGTCGTTGGTGCGGCGCGGGCGCACGACGAGGAGGGCGACGTCGGCATGCCCGGCGAGCAGGGCGTAGTCGACAGCGCCGGCGGCGGGGGGGCAGTCGAGAACGACGGCGCGGTAGGCGCCGCGGACGGCCTCCACGAGCTTGCCGAGCGCCGCACCATCCAGCAGTGCCGGGGGATCGGCGACCGTCCCGCCCGACGGCAGCAGTTCCAGGCCCCCGGGCAGCCGCTGCACGCCGAAGACGCTCGCGCCGCCGCCCTGGAGGACCTCGCGCAGCCCAGGCTCGACCGCGACCCCGAACGCCACATGTAGGGAGGGGGACCGGAGATCCGCATCGACGAGCAGCGTGCGGACGCCCCGCTCCGCGAGCACCGCGGCCAGGCTCCCCGCGAGCCGGGAGACCCCCTCCCCCGGCGTGGCGCCGCAGACCAGAACCACCGTGCAGGGAGCAGACGGCTCTGTCGGCACGAGCTTGCGCGCGAGGGGCCGGAGCTGGTCACGGTACGCGGCGCTGAACGGCTCCGCGGCCGGGCCTCTCGATCCGCGCACGGGAAGCGTCGCCAGGATCGGCGCCCCGTACTCGGCGTCCAGATCCCAGTCCCGGCGCACCGTCGGGTCTCGCTTCTCGGCGAGCAGCATCAGCCCGGCTCCCAGGATCAGCCCGAGGAACATGAAGGCGATGGCGTTGGTCACGCGCTTGCGTGACTCCGGCCTCTCGGGCGGATGCGCCCGCGCGATGAGATCGATGCCGGGCGCGGTGGTCTCCGCCATCAGCTTGGCCTGGTAGTACTGCTGCACGAGCGCGCCGTAGAGCTGCGCGTCAACAGTCTCCCGGCGGAGGAACCGCGTCAGCTCGCGCTCGTGGTAGGGCACGTCGCGCAGGCGGCCGGTGATCGTCGAGAGGGTCCGAGACAGGGCGGCGGCTTCGGCGCGACTGGAGATGGCGCTCGCCTCGGCCTCGGCCAGTGCCTGCGCCGCTCGGAGGTAGAGCTGGTCCGGCGCCTCGACCTGCGCCGTGACGACCCGCTTCACAGCGGCCTCGAGTTCCGTCTTGGCCGTCGCGAGTTGCTGCTCGATCTGCAATGTGGCGGGGCTCTTCGGCCCCTCGACCGCCGCAAGACCGGCGCGGTCGACCTCGAGACCGGCGATCTTGGCTTCGAGTTCCTCAACCACGGGGTTGGTCTCGACCGTCGTCGCGCTGATCGAGACCTTCGCGAGGTTCGACAGCTCGGCGCGGAGGCGCCGCGCCTCCGACTCGTACCCCGCCGCCCGGCCCTCCGATTCGCGGAGCCGGGCCTCGACCGACTTGGCGAGGTCGACGGCGCCCGCCGTCTCAGCCACGAGGTCCGTGATCCCCGCCCGCGTCTTGTAGTCCCGGGTCTCACTCTCCGTCGACTCCATGCGCGCCACGACGGCGTCCATCTCCTCGCGGATGTCGCTGCTGGCTCGCTCGGTCTTCGTGCGGCGGAGGTCGGTCTGCTGTTGCAGGTAGAGTTCGACCATCGTGTTGGCGATCGCCGCCGCCTGCTCGGGATCGCGTCGCGTGACCTTCAGTGTGAGCACGTTGGTTCCGGTGCCGGCCGATGTGCGGACCGAGCGAAGCCGGAACTTGGTCAGTTCCTTCCAGTCCATCTCGATGTCAAGGGCCGCGAGCGCCTCCGTCACGATCTTCTCGCTCTTAAGCAGCTCCTTGTGCATCTCGATCGGCGCCCCGCCGCCCGCGATGATCCCGAACGACGCCGCGGCGGCGCCCAGGGCGCCCAGACCCGAGTCCCCGGCCGTGGCCAGCGTGGTCTCCGCCGTGTACTCCGGAGGCTTGAGCGACGCCAGGACGAAGCCGAGGATGGCCATGGCCACCATCGGGCAGGCCACCCAGCGCCACCGCCGGCCAAGCACCGCCAGCAACCGGCGGGCGGCCGCGTCCTCCGCCGCCTGCCGCGAGTCCTGGACCATGCACCGCTCACATCCTTGTGGGGCAACCTGAGACGGGGGCCGCGAGAGCGGCTAACGATCCGCCGGCCCGGCGCCTCGCCGCGACCTTACCATCCGCTCCGGCGTCCTGGCAACTCGACGGTGTGTCGCGCCAGAACGGCGCTCCGCCCCAACCACGGGGACGGAGCGCCGACTCCGTCCAGAGCAACTCTCGGAAGTCCTCGTACCGCCCTGCGCGGCTGCCGTCGGAGCCGAAGCCCGCGGGCCCCGACGACAACCGCTCAGGCAGAGCAGCGGGACGAGCACCCGGCAGACCGCCGCTCGCCGCTGGTACCTGCAGGGACTCTCGGGAACCGCTCTAGAACTCCAGATCGCCGTAGAGACGCTGGATGTACGCGATCTGACCGTTGTGGTAGTCATAGTGCAACGCCACGAGGCCGAGGAAGTCGAAGCGCGGCGCCTTCATCCAGCCGGCGTCGTACTCCTCGCCCCACCGCTCCTGCGGGACCTCGAGGATCGCGGCGTCCAGTACCGCCGCGGCCTCGTTCAGCTTGGCGACGATCTCTTCCTTCGTCGTCGCACCCGCTGCCGGGCCTGCGCTCGCGAACTTCGCCGAGGAGGCCCAGTCGGCGCTCGGCTCGTGGTCGCCGCCCTCCTTGAGCGCCACGGGCAGCATCGAGGACTCCGAGGCGACGATGTGCCGCATGATCTCGAGGATCGTCGTCGCGTCGCCGCCCGACTCGACCGCCGGCCGCCAGTTCAGGCGATCGTCCGCGGTCTTGGTGAAGAAGTGGATCAGGAAGCCGCGGGAACTCCGGATGCGCGCGAGCGCGCCCTCCACGTCGTAAGCCATATCCGTTCTCCTCTCATCATCGCGCTGGACAAAGTGCATACATTTGTTCGCAATGCAGCCCATGAGACCTTCACGAACTCAGGAGTGCCGGAGGAACAGGCCGTCGAGCGTGCCGCGAGAGAGGCGGACGACTGCGGGACGGGCATGGGGGCAGGTGAACCGCACGCCCGCGTGGCTCAGGTCGCGCAGGAGCCCCTCCATCTCCTCGTGGGTCAGGGAGTCGCCTTGCTTCACCGCGGCCTTGCACGCCGCCGTCGCGCACAGCCGGTGCCGGAGATCCTTGAGGCTCTTGAACTCCGACTGCTCGTCCAGGAGATCGGCGAGGAGCTGCGCGAGCATTCGGCCCGGGGAGATCCGCCGGCCCAGCTCGGGCACGCTGCGGATCAGTGCCGTGCCGCCGCCGAACGGCTCCACGGTGAGTCCCAGGTCGCCGAGCAGCTCGGTCGCTTCGGTCAGGAGCGCGAACTCCACACTGGTCAGCTCGACCGTCTCGGGGATCAGCAGCCCCTGGCTCGGGATGGGCGCCCCCTCGGTCGCGGCCATGAACAGCTCGTACAGCACCCGCTCGTGCGCCGCGTGCTGGTCAATCAGCAGCAGCTCTCCCGCCGGCGCCTCCGCCACCACGTACGAGTTCATCGCCTGCCCGATGATCCGCACACCCTCGAGGCTCGGCTCCTGGCCCCGGTCCGCCGGCGGCTGCGCACTCGCGATCGGCTCCGGCTCGCCCGCCTGCCCGTCCTGCTCGATCCGACGGGCCACCGCGGCGCGGAAGGCGTCGAGCGCCGGCGGCTCGTCGGCGTGCCGGGCCGGGAGCGCCAGCTCCCGCTGCGCCGCCGCCGGCTGGGCGTACGCCGCAGTCTCCGTGCCGGCGGACGAGGGGAGACCGGTGCGGACGCCGGCCGTGTCGGCCTGCGGGATCAGGTCGGCGGCAAGGAGTGCCGACCGCAGGGCCCCGAGCACCAGCCGGAACACCTCGTCCTCGCGCGGGAAGCGCACCTCCTGCTTGGTCGGGTGCACGTTGGGGTCGACAAGCCTCGGGTCCATCTCGAGGAACAGCACGGTGGCCGGATGCCGGCCCGGCGGGATCAGCCCCTCGTACGCCACGCTGATCGCCCGCGAGAGCACCGCGCTCCGGATCGTCCGCCGGTTGACGAACACGTACTGGTGGGCGCGGTTCGCGTGGTGGAGTGTGAGGTCGGAGGTGTAGCCCCAGACCCGGGCGAGCGGCAGGTCCTCGTCGAAGGCGATGAGCGACCGAAGCGCCTCGCGGCCCAGCACGTCGGCGAGCCGCGATTCGATCGTCGGGCTCGGGTCGGAGCGGAACACGGTCTTGTCCTCGTTGCGCACCTCGAGCTGGAGGTGTGGGAACGCGAGCGCCACCCGGCCGACCAGATCGACCGCCCGGCCCAGCTCCGTGCGGCTCTGCTTGAGGAACTTGAGCCGAGCCGGCGTGTTGTAGAACAGGTGGTGGACGGCAACGACCGTCCCGGGCGAGCAGCCCACGCTCTCGACCCGGGGCGCGGCGCCGCCCTCGACGGCCACCAGCACGCCCTGTTCGTCGGCGGCCCGGCGGGTCATCAGCACGAAGTGGCTCACCGAGGCGATGCTGGGCAGGGCCTCACCCCGGAACCCGAAGGTCGCGATCTCGGCGAGGTCCGTGATGCTCCGCACCTTCGAGGTCGCGTGGGGGAGGATCGCGAGCTGTGCGTCCTCCGGCGCCATCCCCTCGCCGTCGTCGCTCACGCGCACGAGGTCACGGCCTCCACCGTGCAGCTCGATCAGCACCGAGCCGGCGCCGGCGTCGAGCGCGTTCTCGAGCAGCTCCTTCACGACCGAGGCGGGCCGCTCGACGACCTCGCCCGCGGCGATCTTGTTCGCGACGCTGTCCTCCAGCACGTGAACCTTGCCCATGCGCGGTCTACCTTCGCGGCGCGCGGCGAGCCGGCGCGCCCTCGTCGCGGTCGAGGGGATAGCCCCACTGCCGCCAGACCTCGATGCCGCCCTCCAG
>CAZRDB010000087.1:2709-5964 GCA_964598695.1 uncultured Armatimonadia bacterium | reverse complement strand
CTCCTCGACGAAGAACTCGAGCGAGCCACGTGAGATGTGGAGACAGCCCGCGATGTGGCCCTCGGCGAGTTCCTCGTAGTCGCGGATGTCGAGCACGACGAGGTCCTCGACCTCCCGCATCATCCGGCGCGCCTCCCGTGGGCCCACGAGCGGCACCGTCGAGGCGGCCTCGTCCAGCATCTCGCTGAGGCCCTTGCGCGGCAGGACCGGCCCCTCGGCACTCATGGAGCGCCGCTCCCTCCGAGTTGCCGAAGCCGCTTGCGCAACTCGTGGAGGTAGTTGAGCGCCTGCAGCGGGGTCATGTCGTCGACCTCCAGCGACTCCACCTGCGCGAGATACTCGACGCGCGGGTCCGACCGCTCCTCGCCGAACAGCGAGAGCTGATCGGGCGAGCTGAAGACGACCACCCGGGCGGTCTCCGACTCGCGGGGCGGCGGCGGGACGCTCGTCCGCAGCTCGTTGCCCTCGAGGCCCCAGAGGATCTGTTTCGCCCGCTCGACCACCGGCGCGGGCAGCCCGGCCAGGCGTCCGACCTGGATCCCGTAGCTGCGGTCGGTGCCGCCCTCGACGATCCGATGGAGGAAGACCATGTCCTCGCCCTCCTCGCGCACCAGCACGCGGAAGTTGCGTACCCCCGCGAGAGTCTCCTCCAGCGCGTTGAGCTGGTGGTAGTGGGTCGCGAAGAGGGTCTTGGCGCCGATCGCGCCATGCAGGTGCTCCGTCACGGCCCACGCGATCGACAGGCCGTCGAAGGTGCTCGTGCCCCGGCCGATCTCGTCGAGGACCACCAGCGAGTGGCGCGTCGCGTTGTGGAGGATGTTGGCCGTCTCGTGCATCTCGACCATGAACGTTGACTGGCCGCTGGCAAGGTCGTCGTGCGCGCCGACACGCGTGAAGATCCGGTCGACCACGCCGATCTCGGCCTCGCGCGCCGGGACGAAGCTCCCCATCTGCGCCAGCAGCACGATCAGCGCCACCTGACGCAGGTAGGTCGACTTGCCCGCCATGTTCGGGCCGGTCACGATCGCCAGTCGGGCGTCCTCGCCGTCCAGGTTCACGTCGTTCGGCACGAACCGCCCGGCCGCGGCCAGCCGCTCCACCACCGGGTGCCGGCCATCGTGGATCCGCAGCGCGGCGCCGGCGTTCACCACCGGCCTGGCGTAGCGGTACGCCTGCGCGGCCTCCGCAAGGCAGGCGAGGACGTCCAGCGCCGCCAGCGCTCGGGCGGTCGCGAGCAGACGCGAGGCCTCGGCCGCCACAGCCGCCCGCAGCTCGCCGAAGAGCTGCTGCTCCCGTCCGAGCATCCGTTCCTCGGCCGAGAGGATCCGCTCCTCCATCTCCTTGAGCGCCTGCGTGACGTAGCGCTCGGCGTTGCGGAGCGTCTGCTTGCGGACGTAGTGCTCCGGCGCCTTGTCACGGTGCGCGTTCGTGATCTCCAGGTAGTAGCCGAACACGGAGTTGTAGCCGACCTTGAGCGAAGGGATCCCGGTCGCCTCGCGCTCCTGCGCTTCGAGCCGCACGATCCAGTCCTTGCCGCCCGAGGTCAGTTCGCGGTCCTCGTCCAGCTGTGGATCGAAGCCGGGCCGGATCATCCCGCCGTCGCGCGTGTTCGCGGGCAACTCGTCGAGAAGCGCTCGCTCGAGCAGGCCGCACAGATCCGGTAGCTCCTCGACCGCCGCGTGCAGGCCGGCGATCAGTGCCGGCGCATCGGCGGCGAGCAGCGCGCGCAGCTCGGGCAGTGCCTGAAGCGTGGCGCGGATCGCGCCGAGATCGCGGGGACCGGCCGTGCCGGTCGTCGCCTTGGCGGTGAGCCGCTCGAGGTCCTTGACCCGCTCCAGCGCCTGCTGGAGATCGCGCCGCAGGAGCGGGCTCGTGACGAGGTGCTCGACGGCGTCGAGCCGCTCGTCGATCGCCTGCGGGCTCCGTAGCGGCTCGAGGATCCACCGTCGCAGCAGCCGGGCGCCGGGAGCGGTGCGGGTGAGGTCGAGAACACTCAGCAGCGTGCCCGCCGTGCCGTCGCCCCGAATGGGTCGAACCAGCTCCAGGTTGCGCTGGGTGGAGCTGTCGACCACCAGGAGGTCCTCGGGGTGGTAGAGGGTGATCGCGCGGATGTGGCCCGCGAGGTCCAGTCTCGTCCCGCCCAGGTACCGGAGAACCACCGATGCGGCCTCCACGGCCATTGGGTGCTCCTCGAGCCCGAAGCCGCGCAGCGACGAGACGCCGAAGTGTCTGCGGACGAGTTCGTCGGCCGACTCGAACGCGTAGGGGTCGGGGATCGTCGAGACAGCCGGCGGCCGTGAGCCGCTCCAGCGCTCGCCCAGGTTGAGCGAGGCGGCGAGCGACTCGGTCAGTACACACTCGGCGGGTCCGAGCCGGCCGATCTCCTCCACAAGCGCCGAGATCGGACCTGCCAGCTCCCGCGCACGGAACTCGCCCGTCGAGACATCGACCCAAGCGAGGCCCCACCGCTCGGCGTGGACCGGGTCGCGCGTCAGCCCCAGCAGGTAGTTGCTCGCCTTGCCGTCGAGGAGGTAGTCCTCGAGCGCGGTGCCCGGGGAGAGGACGCGGGTGATCTCGCGGTCGACAAGGCCTTTGGAGAACCGGGGATCGGAGGTCTGCTCGCAGATCCCGGCCTTGTAGCCCGCCTCAAGCAGCCGGCCGAGGTACCGGTCGACGCTGTGGAAGGGGATCCCGCACATGGGGATCCGGCGGCCGCCGCCGCAATCGCGCGCGGTGAGCACCAGATCGAGCGCGCGCGCGGCCTTCTCGGCGTCCTCCCCGAACATCTCGTAGAAGTCGCCCATCCGGAACAGCAGGATCGCATCGGGAAGCTGTTCCTTCGCGGCCCGCCACTGGCGGAACATGGGGGTGACCTGTGCCTCGTGAGAGCCCACCGCGCCCAACGACAACTCCCTCATCCACCCACCCGCACGGCCAACGAGCCCTTGGCTTGCGCGGGAGGTGAGGATCCGGTACGCTCATCGCGTCTCACCCAAGTATACAGGCTCCGGGTTCGGAGCATGTGGGCTTCGCGAGCGGTCTCCGGGCCGCGCGAAGCGCTCCCGGGGGCGGCCGAGACAGCGGAGGAGTGGCTCATGGCGCGCGCGCTGGTGACGGGAGGAGCCGGCTTCATCGGCTCCCACATCGTGGACCGACTGGTGGGCCTCGGCCACACCGTCGCGGTGATCGACAGCCTCCTGAGCGGCAAGCGCGCCAATGTGAACCCCGCCGCGCCGTTCGAGGAGGCCGATGAGC
>CAZRDB010000087.1:0-2699 GCA_964598695.1 uncultured Armatimonadia bacterium | reverse complement strand
GTTAAAAGGGCCCCCCAACGGGGCCCCCATGGGGGGCCACGGCCCAACCTTGCGGGGTTAGCCAACCCACATTGGGGGAATCGCGCCAATGTGTACCCCGCCGCGCAGTTCGTGGAGGCCGATGTGCGCGACGCCGCCGCAGCCGAGCTGGTCGTCTCGTTCCGGCCGCAGTTCGTCTTCCACCATGCGGCCCAGATGGATGTCCGCCGATCGGTCGCCGACCCGCGCTACGACGCCGACGTGAACATCATGGGCCTACTGAACCTCCTCACGGCCGCCGAAGAGGCCGGCGTCGAGCGATTCGTCTTCGCCTCCTCGGGCGGCACCGTGTACGGCGACGCGCAGGTCACCCCGACGCCCGAGACCGAGCCCACCGATCCCCTCTGCCCCTACGGCGTCTCGAAGCTCGCCTCCGAGAAGTACATCCAGTACTACTCGAAGAGCGGGACCTTCGACGGGGTGTGCCTCCGCTACGCCAACGTCTACGGGCCGCGCCAGGACCCCCACGGCGAGGCCGGCGTCGTCGCGATCTTCGGCGGGCGGCTCCTCGAAGGCCAGGCCTGCGCGATCTTCGGCGACGGTGAGGCCACGCGCGACTACGTGCACGTCAGCGACGTGGTCGATGCCAATATCGCGGCGATGGAGCGAGGCGCCGGCGAGGCGGTCAACATCGGCACCGGCCGCGAGACCTCGGTCAATGGGCTGTACCGCGAGCTGGCCCGCGCCGTCGGAGTCGACGCCGAGCCGGAGTACCGCGAGGCGCGCAAGGGTGAACTGCTGCGCTCGGCTCTCGACAACCGCAAGGCGGCCGAGGTTCTCGGCTGGCAGCCGAAGACCACACTCGAGGCCGGGCTGGCCCACTACATCCAGTTCCTCCGCGACAAGCCATAGCTCCTTTCGTCGTTTCCCCCCAGTCTCAGAGGGAGGCAGAGCACAGTGAACATCGGCGTCCTCACGAGCGGCGGCGACTCCCCCGGCATGAACGCCTGCGTCCGCGCGATCGTCCGCTCGGCGGTCCACCGCGGCCACACCGTCACCGGAATCCGGCGCGGCTACATCGGCATCGCGGCTCTTCCGAGCGACCTGGCGCCCCTCACAACCGATTCGGTCTCCAACATCCTCCAGCGTGGCGGCACGATCCTGAAGAGCGGGCGCTGCCTCGAGCTGCACACCCCCGAGGGGGTCGCGCGAGCGACCGATACCCTCCGCGGCGCGCGGATCGAGGCCCTCCTCGCGATCGGCGGCAACGGGACCATGAAGGGTCTCGCCACCATCGCCGAGCACTGGGACGGCCACTGCATCCTGCTCCCCGGGACGATCGACAACGACGTGGGCGGCACCGACTGGGCGATCGGCTACGACACCGCCCTCAACACCGCCCTCGACGCGATCGATCGGATCCGCGATACCGCCGACGCTTTCGACCGCGTCTTCCTCGTCGAGGTCATGGGCCGTGACTGCGGCGCCCTGGCGATCGGCGCGGCGCTGGCGGGAGGGGCCGAGGAGGTCATCGTCCCCGAGACGACCACGAACCTCGAGACGCTGGCCGAGCGGCTCATGGCCGGACAGCGCGCCGGCCGCGGCACCAGCATCGTGGTTGTCTCCGAGCACGACGAGTGTGGCGACGCCGGTGAGATCGCGGCCTGGCTCAACAAGCACTGCGGCCTCGACGCCCGCGTCTGCGTCCTTGGGCACATCCAGCGCGGAGGCAGCCCGACCGCGGTCGACCGGATCCTCGCAAGCCGGCTCGGCGCCTACGCGGTCGACTTGGCGCTTCAGGCCACCGAGCCGCTCCGCGTCGCCGTGGGTGTCCGCAAGGAGGAGTGCTGTGCGACCCCGCTCGCCCAGGCGATGAGCGAGCAGCCGGCCGCCCACCCCGAGCTGGCCGCCCTCGCCGCTGCGCTCTCACGGTAGCGCGGAATCCCGCACCCGATGAGGGGAGCCGCCCCGAGGGACGGCTCCCCTCTCTGTCTCCCCCACGTCGGCTCCCGCCTTGGGCGCCGACGGCTACCGACTGCGATCGAGCACCAGGCCGTGACATCGCCCCTGTCCCCAAGAGCGCCCCGCGCCTCTCGGCGTTACCGCGCGCCTCACTGATCGGAGCCTACTCCAGGCTCCAGCGTAGGTCAGCGGCCTCTTCTCGCTTCACGAACTTCGCGTGGCCATCCGCGAAGCCGATGCACACACGCCCGTCCGGCCACCAGTCCGCGAGCATCTCCGGCCCCCCAAGCGTCGCCTCCCCCACCCCTTCGGCCTCGAGGAACAGCACGGTCTCGCTCTGCGCCCCGATCTCGTCGAGAGCCGCCCCGGCGAGCGCCCGGTTCATCGCGAAGCCGACCGGGCGGTCCGGTGCGCCAGGCGAGCGGTAGATCTGGCGGTTCTTCAGGTATGGCTCCAGCAGGCTCACCCACGCGCCGCCGGGGAGGGTCTCCCCGTAGTCCTGCGAGAAGCTGAGCGCGCCCGTCAGGAGCTGTCGCAGGTTGCTGATCGTCGTCGTCTGGCGGGCGCGCAACGACCCGCCCGGAGCGTCCTCGGCGCCCACCGCGTCGAGCACCGCCGCCACCGCTTCACGGACGGCTGGGTCGGGGTCGCCGCGGAGCTTGCGCGCCGCAGCCGCGGCCGCCTCGTCGTCGAGCACGTCCGGCAGGGCGCCGAGCGCGAGCGCGCGGATCTCGCCGGAGGGAGCGACGAACAGCTCC
>CAZRDB010000086.1:15650-19489 GCA_964598695.1 uncultured Armatimonadia bacterium | reverse complement strand
GGAACCGCTCCCGGGGGACGGGACAGCCTGAGGAGTGTGCTCCCGATGATCTGCCGGCTCTTGCTCGCCGCTTGCGCGCTGTGCGGTCTCTCAACCCGCGCGCCCGCCGCGACCGTGCTCTTCGACTTCGAGACCGACGCCGAGTTCGCGCTGTGGCGCCACGAGGGCGAGCCTGCCGGGAGCCCGGTCGCCGAGATCGCGCGCACGGCCGAGTTCGCGACCTCGGGCACGAGCGCCCTGTGCTTCGCCTCACCAGCCTGGGCGGCCGGGATGAGCGAGTGGCCCGCCTTCGAGTGCACGCCGCCGATCACCGACTGGTCGGGCTACGACCGTCTGGTGCTCGACGCCACGAACCCCACGACCGAGCCCCAGCTCCTCGCCTTCCTCGTGAGCGACGGCACGCACGCCACGCGCGACGGCCTCGCGGTCACCTGCCGGCTCGAGCCGCTCAGCCACACCCCCGTGGTGGCCGACCTGTCACGGCTCGCCGAGCGGGGGATCGACCCGGCCGACATCCGGGTGCTCCACATCTACACGGAGCGGCCGCCCGTCGACATGGCAACCCACCTCGACCGGGTCCTGCTGCTGCGCCCGGGAGAGCCGCTGCCGACGCCTCCCGCGGCCTATGTGCGCGCCCTGGCCCCCCTGCGCCAGGCCGAGGTCGCCGAACTCCGCGCCCGGCTCGCCGAGGGCAGCCGCGCGGCGCTCGAGCAGGCCCGGGACGTGCCCGCGGCGCTCGCATGGGCCCAGCGGACGGTGCGGGAACTCGCCGCGCGCATCGACGAGTTCGAGGCCTCCCTCGTCCGTGGCGACCTCCATGCCGTCCAGAGCGAGAGTCCCCGTGCGGCGATCTCCTCGATGCTGACCCATCTCGGAGCCGAGACCGACCTGCGCGTCCGCTTCGAGGCCGTCCGCCGCGCGGTGACCGTCGCCGGGTTCGCGCGGCCGGACGTCGTGGTCGGCTTCGCCACCTCGATGGAGAAGATCCTCCCCCGCATGCCGCTCCCGCCGCTGGCCGTCTCTCGTGCGGTGGACGTGAGCCTCGCGCGCAACGAGCGGGAGGCCTTCCAGGTGATCGTCGCGCCGTCGGAGCGCGACGCGCGCCAGGTGAAGCTCCGCGTCACTGACCTCGTGGGGCCGAACGGCGCGCGGCTCGATGCCTCGAACATCGACCTCCCGGTCGTCGGCTACGTCGAGACGACCACGCGGCCGCCCTACGACACCCCGCACATGGGTTGGTGGCCCGACCCGATCCTCGAGTTCCAGCGGACGGCCGACATCGCCGCCGGCGACTCCCAGGCCTGGTGGGTGCGGGTCCACGCCCCGAAGGGCCAGAGCCCGGGCGCGTACGCCGGGAAGCTGGTCGTGCTGGTCGACGGCCGTGCGGCGTACGCCTTCGACCTGCGGGTGCGCGTCTACGGCTTCACGATGCCGGACGTCTCGCCGCTCCCGCTGGCCGTCAACTTCGCGCCCTACTCGCTCACGCCCGACATCCAGGCCGCCGCGTACCCGGACCCCTCGTGGACGGAGCGCAAAGAGGAGTGGGACCGGATGCTCGCCGACCACTACCTCACCTACGATTCCATCTATGGCGCCACCGACTGGGAGCCCGAGTGGGAGATCCTCGCCCGGGCGCACGACGAGGGCCGGCTGGCGCGGTTCAACCTCTGCTACTACAACCCGTGCGACGAGGGCGCGGAGGCCGAGGCCGCGTGGCGCACGGCCACCATCGACCTCATCCGCCGGCGGTACGAGAAGGCCAAGGCGCTGGGGATCGTCGACCACGCCTATGTCTACGGCTGCGACGAGAACCCGCCCGAGCGCTTCGCCGCGGTCGAACGGGCCGCGCGCATCCTCCACGAGGAGTTCCCCGACCTGCTGATCCTGACGACCACCTACGACCAGAGCTACAGCCTCGACTCCGTGATCCAGTCGATGGGCGGCTTCTGTCCCCTGAGCGCCGTGTACGACCGGGAGCGGGCCGATCGCGCCCGCGCGAAGGGCAAGCAGGTCTGGTGGTACATCTGCTGCGCGCCCCGACACCCGTGGGCGAACATGTTCGTCGAGTACCCCGCGATCGAGGGGCGGCTGCTGATGGGCGCGATGACCGCCAAGTACCGGCCCGACGGCTTCCTGTACTACCAGATCACCATCTGGAACTCGCCGCCCATCGAATCGGGCCCGTACACGCACTGGGACCCGCGCAGCTTCACGACCTACAACGGCGACGGATGCTGGACCTGCGTCGGCCCCGACGGCATGCCGCTGCCGACCGTCCGGCTCGAGAACTTCCGCGACGGCCTCGACGACTACGCCTACGTCCGGATCCTCGAGGCCACGCTGGAGGCGGTGAAGTCCAAGCCGGGGCGCGAGGGCGCCAACGATGAGTGGATCGTCCGGGCCGACAGCCTGCTCGCGGTGCCCGAGACGCTCGTCACGAGCATGGCCGAGTACTCCCGCGACCCGCAGGCCGTGTACGCGTGGCGCAACGCGATCGCCGAGGCGATCGACGCCGCGCCGGTCGAGCCCGTCGAGCCGTGGAGCGTGTACTAGACCGGGAGGTCCCACACCCGATGCGACGATTGCTGCCCTTGCTTCTCCTCGCGGCGCTGCCGCCGTCCGTCCATGCGGCCGACCCGCTCCGCGACGGCTTCGCGTCCGCCGAGCCTCCGCGCTCGATCGGCCCCCTGCTGTGGTACCACGGGGAGGACGACGCGCTGATCCTGCGGGAGATCCGCGCCGCCCACGAGGCGGGGATGGGCAACTTCACCATCGAGAGCCGGCCCCACCCCGACTACCTCGGCCCGAAGTGGTGGCACGACCTCGAGATCTCCATCCGCGAGGCCGAGCGGCTCGGGATGCAGGTCTGGATCTTCGATGAGAAGTGGTTCCCGAGCGGGATCGCGGGCGGCAAGGTCATGGAGGCCGACCGCCGCTTCTGGCGCCACTACCTCGCCGAGACCGCCACGCGCGCGAGCGGGCCCGGGCCCGCGGCCCTCGACCTCCCCGAGAACGAGGCCCTCGTTGGCGTTGTCGCCGTGTCGGCGGTCGAATCGCCCACCGAGATGCTCGACCTCCGCGATCGCGCGCGCCTCGAGGGCCGCAGGCTCACCTGTCCGCTCCCGGCGGGCGAGTGGCAGCTCTTCGCCTACACGCTGCACTCCGACCCCGGCCACCACGACGTGCTCAGCGCCGACTCGACCGCCCAGTTCATCGAGCTGGTGCACGAGCCGACCTACGAGCGCCTCGGCCCGTACTTCGGCAACGTGGTCCAGGGGTTCTTCATGGACGAGCCGGGCTTCTACAACCCTGGCGACCAGACGCCCTGGACCTACGACTTCGCCGACGGCTTCCGGGCCGACAAGGGCTACGACCTTGCCGCGTACCTGCCGGCTCTCCGCCGGCCCGAGTGGGCGGAGTTCCGCTGGGTGCGGTACGACTACATGGACCATGTCACGCGCCGCTACGCGGAGAGCTTCTACAGGCCGATCCAGGACTGGTGCCACGCGCACGGCGTGAAGTCGATCGGGCACATGTACGAGCACGAGTTGACCCACTGGAGCTTGGGCGTCGGTCCCGGCCACCTCTTCCGCACCCAGCGCTACTTCGACATGGGCGGGATCGACCTCGTCTTCTGGCAGGTGCTCGAAGGCTCCGACAACATCGACTACTGGGGGATGGCGAAGCTCGCCTCCTCGATCTCCCACGTCTACAACATGGACCGCGATCTCGCGATGAACGAGACCTTCGGCGCCTCGGGCTGGACCACCGGCCTGCGCCGCATGAAGTGGCTCGCTGACTGGCAGATCGTGCGGGGCATCAACTTCCTCATCCCGCAC
>CAZRDB010000086.1:9116-15640 GCA_964598695.1 uncultured Armatimonadia bacterium | reverse complement strand
ACCCCGACTGCCCACCCCACTTCTCGGCCGGCGGCACCAACCCCCAGTGGCCCTTCTTCCGCCGGTGGTCCGACTACACCAACCGGCTGTGCGACCTGACCACGGGCGGGCGCCACGTCGCGCCGGCCGCGGTGCTGTACACGGCCGAGTCGGCCTGGGCCGGCGCCGCCGACCTGGTCGAGTGGACCGAGGCCGAACTGCTCAAGGCACAGGTCGACTTCGACCTGCTCCCGTACGACGTGCTCCTGAGCCCCGACTGTGCCTTCGAGGACGGCACGGTGCGCCTCCACAAGGAGCGCTACCGGCTGCTCGTGCTGCCGGGCGTCGAGGCGATCCCCGTGAAGGTCGCCGAGCGGCTCCGCGACTTCGTGCGCGCCGGCGGGACGGTGATCACCTCGCACAGGGTACCCCTCGCCTCCTGCGAGCGTGGCGGCGATGAGGCCGTCCGGCGCGCCATGGGCGAGATCTTCGGCGCACCGAGCCCGCACACGCCGCTCTCCGAGCACCGGGCGCCGAGCGGCGGCCGAGGTCTGTTCGCGCGGCGGGTGAGCACCCTCCCCTACGCGCTCGAGGCCGCACCGGTCACGAGCGATGTCGTCCTCCACCCCCGTTGCGAGAGCATCCGCAACCTCCACCGGGTGAAGGAGAGCCGCGACGTCTTCTTCCTCACCAACGAGTCGGTCTCGGAGACCTACCTCGGCACGGTCAGTCTCGAGGCGGCCGGGATCCCCGAGGTCTGGGATCCCGCCTCGGGAGCAACCGCGGTGGCGCCCGTCTACCAGCGGAAGGGGACTCGCGTGCTCCTGCCGCTGCGCCTTGCGCCCTACGAGAGCGCGCTGGTCGTCGTCGGCCCCGGCGAGGAGGGCCTCCACACGGCGCGGACCAACCTCTCGGCCGTTCGGACCACCACGCGCCAAGGCGCCGATGTCGTCGTCACGGGGCTCGCGCCGGAGACCGGCGGCGGCTCCTGGGCACTCGCCGAGTTGGGCGGCCAGCGATGGTTCGGCCGGGCCGAGGCCATCGAGCGGCCCGCCCCGCGCCCGGTGCCCGAGGACGGCTGGCGCGTCACGCGCGCCGACGGCGCCGTCTCCGACACGATCGGCGACTGGTCGCACGACTGGCCCCACTACTCAGGGACAGTGACCTACGAGCGCACGCTCGACCTGGAGGCGGCCGAGCTGGAGGACCGTCGCGTGACCCTCGACTTGGGGGAGGTCGGCGAGATCGCCCGGGTCGAGGCCAACGGCACGGCGCTCGGCGTGCGGATCTGCCCGCCCTACGCGTTCGACGCGACCGAGGCGCTGCGGCCCGGCACGAACGCCCTGCGCATCGAGGTCACCAACACCATGGCGAACCGGCGCGCGGCCGAGGGCGAGCCGGCGCACTACGCCTCGGTGATCCCCAGCGGCCTGCTCGGCCCCGTGCGCCTGCTCGCCGCGCCCCTGGTCACCCTCACCCTCCACCCCTGCCCGGTCGAGCCCGCGCTGTGCGCGCCGGCCCCGCGGCGGCTTCCGCCGCTCGTCCAGGCGCCCTCACTGGCGGAGCAGGGCGGCGTCGCGACGGCCTCCTCGACGCTCAACGCCAGCTACCCGGTGGAGTCGGTGATCGACGGAGAGACGACCGGCGCCTCGTGGGCACAGGGCGGGGGCTGGAACGATGCCACCTCCGGCCACTGGGACGACTGGGTCCAGGTCTCCTTCGACGAGCCGCGACGCCTCGGGCGGATCGTCGTGACGACGCTCCCGGACGACTACCGCGGCTCGGGCGGCGCCCGCTTCACGCGCTACGGGATCGTCGACTTCGATGTCCAGGTGGCGGAGGGCGAATCGTGGCGCACGGTCGCCGAGGTGCGGGGCAACGACCTCGTCCGTCGCGAGGTCCGTTTCGCGCCGCAGACGGTCGACCGGTTCCGCATCGTGGTCCGCAAGGGCCTCCAGGACTACAGCCGGATCGTGGAGCTGGAGGCCTACGGCGGGTAGGGGCCGGGCTGCCGCCGGCTACCAGTACCCGGCCTGCGGCACGACGTTCTCAGCGGGCAGGGCGACGTTGCCCGTCTCGAAGTCCTCGGCCGTGGGGCTCAGCGTCAGGTTGTACAGCTCCGGCTTCCGGTTCGGGTCGCCCATGATCTCGTCCCAGGTCACCTGCTGCCCGGTGTAGGCCGCAATCCGCCCCATCACCGCTGTCGCGCTCGATTCCGCGACGGCCCGGGCCTGGTCGACCGGCTGGGCGGCCAGGATCTGGTAGAGCAGGTCGATCTGCTCCTGCAGGTGGCTCGCGTCGGCCTGCGGCAGGTCGGCCGGCATCGGCTGCTCCCGGGGCGCCGGGCCGTTCGCGCCATCGGTGTGGCCGCGCTCGTACACGAAGTCGTGGCCGACCCAGTTCCAGCAGTTGTTCACCTGTCGGCACATCGAGTGGATGTGTACGCCGTCGCCGTAGTCGTAGTCGATCGAGAAGAAGTCGTACATGTCGCCCGCCCCCCGGCGGGCCCGCCCTCCGAATCCGGCCGCGCTGACGGGCGGTCGGCCGCAGAACCAGTTCGCGATGTCGATGTTGTGGACGTGCTGCTCGACGATGTGGTCGCCGGAGAGGCACAACCAGTTCTGCCAGGTGCGGATCAGGTCGTCGGGCGTCTGCGGGTTGATCGGCTCGCGCGAGAACATGTGCGCGATGCAGAACGCGACGCGCCCTCCGTACAGCTTCCCGAGCGCGCCCTCGACCGCGACAGCCTGGTGGGTGCGCAGGTAGGCCCAGTCGTGACGCATCTCGGTGCCCGAGAGCACCACGAGGCCCTTCTGCTTCGCCTTCTCTCCGGCCGCGATCACGCGGCGACAGCCGGGCGGGTCGACCGCCACCGGCTTCTCGATGAAGGCGTGCTTGCCCGCCTCGACGGCCGCTTCGAGGTGGAGCGGTCGGAAGAGCGGCGCCGTGACGAGCATCACCGCGTCGGCATCGGTCTCCATGACGCGCCGGTAGCCGTCGGCGCCGCCGAAGCAGCGCTCCTCCGGCACGCCCCAGTTCTGGCCCGCGGCCACCGCCCGGTCGCGGAAGTAGTCGGCCAGGGCGACAACCTCCGCCCGCACCCCGAGCCGGGGCGCGACCTCGAGCGCTCCGGCGATCGAGCCGCAGCCGCGCCCCCCGCAGCCGACCAGCGCCAACTTGATCGTCCGGGCGGGCCGGTCCTGCGCCCGGAGCGCGGCCTGCACGCCGAGAAGGAGCCCCGCGCCCATCGACGCCTGCACGAAGCCGCGTCGCGTCCGCATCGATCCCTCACCCATCGGAACCCTCCGCATCATCGGGCCGGTCACGTGTCGTAGACGATCCCTGGGGGCTGGTTCGCGGAGCGCCGCGGAAGACCTACGGCGCCTCGTACAAGAGAAGGGGGCTGCTCGCGGGGGGCTCTTGGGGGAGGGGGGGGGGAAGGCGGTGGTCTGCCGCGAGCAGCCCCTGTGTTCTGACTATACCCCGGCTGGCGCCGGAGGCATCCCGCGGCGCACGGAACGAGGAAACGGGCCCCATCCTCCGGCTTCGGCGCACCGAGACACCGGCGTCAGACCTTCTCGATCGACACGAGCTTGCCGGCGGCCTCGAGCTTCGACGCCAGCAGGCCGACGATCGCCCGGCGCGGGAGGATGCCCTTCTGCCGGAAGCTGATGTGGCGGTGGGCGGGGTTGTCGGCGCCTCCTGCCAGCAGCCGCACGTGGTCGGCCTCGACCAGCAGATCGTGCAGCTCCGTGACCCCGCTCTCCTCCTCGAACACGGCCGAGTCCTCATCGAGCACGTTGTAGACCTGGTTGAGCGTGACGGCCCCCTCGGTGACGAGGTCGACGCCCTCGAGCACGTACTTGGGCGGCGCCACGAGACTCGCCGAGCCGTGGTCGACCGCGACGCTCGTCCCGAGCACGCGCGCCACCAGCTCAGCCGTCGTCGCGCCGCACACGACCTTCGCGCCCTCGGAGAGCAGGAACCGCCGCACCACCTCGGCGTCCTGGGCGGGATCGCGCGGCGGCCCCGTCAGGATGTTCAGGACGCGGCCCCAGCGGCAGACGGCGCCCACCGCCGTGCAGTCGTCGCCCGGGTCGGCGCCGCAGATCTCCAGCGCCCGCGCGTGCAGGCCGGAGGCGACCTCGGCCAGCGGCGTGCCGCGCCGCAGCAGCTCGCTGACGTGCTCGGCGGCCCGGTCGATCCCCCAGCCGCCGCGGAAGCTCGTGCCCAGCCCGGCCTGGGTCACACCGTCGGTCACCAGCAGCAGCGCGTCGCCGGGCTCGAGGTAGCAGGTCGACTCCTCGAACAGCGCCGTCCCGACCGAGTGCGAGCGGCGCGGCAAGGGCGAAGCGTGGCGGCGGCTGGCGAGGATGGCCGGCGGCGCCTCGTAGCTGAGAACCGTCGCCTGGCCGTTGTTCAGGATGTGCGCCACGCTCAACGCCGCCCACGGCTTGTCGGTCCCGCGCGCCTCGCTCAGCGTCCGCACGATGCTCTCGAACGAGCGGTGGAGCGAGGTCTTGCCCCGCACCAGCTGCCGCAGCCGGCTGACGTACAGGTTGGCCGCGATGCTCGCCGCGACGCCGTGGCCGATCCCGTCACAGCAGAGGATCGTCGTCCAGGCGGGCGTTCGGTCGTAGGCCACGACGTCTCCGCAGGGATGGCCCGGCACGCGCGGCGTCTGGGCGGCCTCTACTTCGACGTGTAGATACGGCACAGTCCACTTCCTCGCTCGTCCCCGCCCGCCCGCTCCGCGTCGTCGTGCATGATCCGAACGAGACTCGCGACGAGCTGCTCGCTGCGCGCCGCCCCCTCGCCCAGCGTCCGCGCGATTCCCTGTGCCATCTCGATCTGGTGCTGGAGCAACTCCTCGGCCTGCTGGACAGCCTGCGCGCGGAGCTGGTTGAGCTTCCGCAGGTCGGCCTGGCTCTTCGTGATGTTGACGAAGATCCCGACGATCTGGCCGTCCTCCGGCATCGCGTAGATCAGCTGGTGGGTCACGAGGTGGTAGCGGTCATGGGTCGCGATCTCGTTGACGATCGCCATCTGGCCCGACGCGACCCGCTCGAAGGGATGCTGGTCGATGAGGTAGGAGATCGGGCGGCCACAGACGGCGTCGGAGCACGAGAACATGTCCTTGAACGCGGCGTTCATGCTCACGATCGTCAGCTTGCTGTCGAGGATGACGATCCCGTTGGGGCTGGTCTCGATGATCCGGTCGGTGCGGCGCTCGGCGAGCCGCTTCATGTGCGGGATGCACATCTCGGGCTCGGCCATCCCGAGGACGACGGCCTCGGCCTTCTCGCGGCACGAGGCGTAGCCGCAGGCCCCGCAGTTCAGCTCATCATCGGCCGAGTACTTCCCCGTCGCCTCGAGTGCCTTGCGGAGCGCCTCCGGCGAGACCGCGCCGGCCGGCTCGGGCCGTGCCGCGAACCGGGTCGCCAGCGCGAAGCCCGGCGTCTCCATCTCCGGCTCCGGCTGCGCGCCGGGGCGGTCCTCGGCGTAGCGCAACAGCGCGGCCCGGCGGGCGAACGAGACGCTCTCGCAGCCCATCCCGGGGCCGCCGACGCAGCCCGGGGCGCAGAACAGCGGCTCGAGCGTGACCGGCTCCGGGCTGGCGGCCATCGAGTCGAGCGCGTCGCGCAGCTCCTCGTAGCCGCTGACGGTCGCGGTGCGAAGCGACAGGAGATCGGTCGACATCATCGCCGTCCGCAGGCTGCCGCCCTCCAGCGCGAAGTAGCGCCCCGCGCCGAGCGGCTCCTCGTCGAACGCGCTCTCCTCGCAGGCCGAGAGGTCGATCCCCTCGCTCTCGAGCCACTCCCGCAGCTCCGTGAAGGTCAGCACGCACGCGACCTCGCCCGCATACTCCGGCCGCTCGGCCTCGGCCTTCTTCGCCGTGCAGGGGCCGATGAACACGACGGGCGTCATCGCGCCGAGCTTGCGCCGGAGGTGGCGGGCGTGGGCGACCATCGGCGAGACCACCGGCGTCAGGCGGTCGGCCAGCTCCGGCACGTAGCGCTCGACGTAGCTGACGACGGCCGGGCACGCGCTGAGGATGTGCTGGCCGCCCGGCTCCGCGCTCACGACCTCGGCGGCCTCGCGCGCCACGTAGTACGCGCCCACCGCCGTCTCGGAGACGTGCGCGAAGCCCAGCCGCCGCAGGGCGCTCGGAAGGCAGCGCCGCTCCCACTCGCCGAAGGCGGCCGCGAACGAGGGCGCGATGCTCACCGCCACCGGCGCCATGCCCACCACTTCGCAGCCATCCCCCAAGGAATTCCGGGATGTGTTTGAAAAGCTGCTGGCCGAGGGCTACGAGATCATCTGCCTGGTGATCTCCGGCGCGCTTTCAGGTACCTTCAATTCAGCGGTACAGGCGGTACACATCCTCGGCGATGTGCGCATCGAAGTGGTCGATACCAAGGTCACCAGCATGGCATTGGACCTGGTCATCAACGAGGTCGGCAAGGCGATCAACAGCGGCGCCAGCCTGCTGGAATGCGTCGAGGTCGCGGAATCGGCCGTGCGGCGGGTGGGGTTGTACTTCA
>CAZRDB010000086.1:0-9106 GCA_964598695.1 uncultured Armatimonadia bacterium | reverse complement strand
AGCAGCTCGCGCGCGGCCGGAACGTCGTTGCGGAAGCGCTTCGCGTGCTGCGGGCACTCGCGGACGCAGCGGCCGCACGCGATGCAGCGCTCGGGCTCGTCGAAGGCCTGGCCGCCGGCCATGCGGACCGCCTTGACCGGACAGACCCGCACGCACCGGTAGCAGTCTCGGCACTGCGCCTTGTAGGTGTAGATGATCGGGTTGCTCGTCGGGGCGTCGTCCATCGTCCATCGCCTCCCCACGCGCAATGCGGTCGGCTCGGGCCGGGGCGGCCCGGGGCGGAGGCGCGGGCATCGCCTCCACCCCGCGGTCGCGACTCCCGCCGGAGGGGGAGCCTCCGGCGGGAGCGCCTACGCCTCGACGGGTGCCGGGCACTCCGCGAGCTGTCGCTCGACAACGCTGCACGCCTCGGCGACGGTGCAGCGGTTGATGACGGTTCCTCCCACGCTGATCGACGGCCCCCGGTCGCACTGCTCGAAGCAGAACGTGGCCTGGACATCGACGCGGTCGGTCAGGCCCCGGCTCTCCAGATGCTTGATCAGCGCATGGAGCAGGTCCTGCGAGCCCCGGACGTAGCAGCTCGTACCGACGCAGACCCGGACGGTGAGCTTCTCGGCGCCGGCGCCGCTCACGAGCGCCAGGTTCTCATCGTCGATCCGGCGGCGGCTGTTGTAGCAGGTGTGGAGCAGCTCGTGCGAGGTGTGGCTCCCCGCTTCGCCGAGCAGGCACTGGTAGCACTCGGCGACGTGCGGGTTGTCCTGCGACTTGCGGAACGCGAGACCCCGGTCGGCCTCGTACAGGCCCTTGGCCCGGAGCGGGACGGCGTTCGGATCGCGCGCAACCGGCTGGCCGGCGCCGCCGACACAGCCCCCGGGACAGGCC
Source organism: uncultured Armatimonadia bacterium (assembly GCA_964598695.1). Classification (GTDB taxonomy): domain Bacteria; phylum Armatimonadota; class Zipacnadia; order UBA1398; family UBA1398; genus CAZRDB01. Next base: position 8,224 of record CAZRDB010000086.1, on the reverse strand, counting down.
ATGACCTCGATCAGGTCGTACTCGCAGGTCCCGGCCGCCACCGCCTCGGCCACCTCGCGCGCACGGCGCAGCCCGTGGACGATCGCCAGGCGGAGCGTCTTGCCATCCAGTGTGAGCGTCGCCTCGCGAAGTCCCTCGGAGCCGCGCAGCTCGACGAAGTCGGGCGACTCGAGCCGCACGCCCGTGAGCTTCTCGGCCGCGAACCGCGCGACGGCCTCGCTCACGCCGCCCGAGCTGCCGAAGATCACGCCGGCGCCCGTCTTGAAGCCGAGCGGCAGATCGCACGAGGTCGGCTGCAGCTCGTGGAAGACGATCCCCGCTTGCTCGATCATGCGGGAGAGCTCCTGGGTGGTGAGCACGTAGTCGACGTGCTTCATCGCGCCGGTGCGGAACTCCGGGCGGCCGGCCTCGAACTTCTTCGCCGTGCACGGCATGACCGAGACCACGACGAGGTCCTCCGGCTTGACGGCGAGCTGCGCCGGCAGCGTCGCCTTGGCGAGGCTGCCGAACATCTGCTGCGGCGAGCGGCACGACGACAGGTGCGGCAGGAGCTGCGGGTAGTACTGCTCGGCGAACTTCACCCAGGCCGGGCAGCACGAGGTGAACATCGGCAGCCGCTCGCCCCGCCCCGCGCGGCCGAGGAACTCGGTGCCCTCCTCGATGACCGTCAGGTCGGCGGCGAACGAGGTGTCGTAGACCTGGTCGAAGCCCATCCGGCGCGCGGCCGAGGCGATCAGCCCGGTCGTGACCGTCCCGGGCTCGAGGCCGAAGACCTCGCCGAGGGCCACCCGCACGGCCGGCGCGATCTGCACCACGACGGTCTTCGCCGGGTCCTCGAGCACCCGCCACACGTCGTCGACGTCCGACTTCGGCGTGATCGCGCCCGTCGGGCAGACCGTCGAGCACTGGCCGCAGTCGACGCACTCGACCCCGCACAGGTCCTTGCCGAAGGCAGGCCCCACCTGCACCTCCGCACCGCGGAAGGAGAAGTCGATCGCGCCGATCCCCTGGACCTCGTCGCACATCCGGACGCAGTCTCCGCAGAGCACGCAACGGTTCGGGTCGCGCACCAGCGAGGGCGAGGAGCGGTCGAGCGCCTGCCGCTGGAGCGTCGGCTGGAAGCGCACGCGCTCGATCCCCATCTTGCGGGCGAGGCTCTGGAGCTGGCACGAGCCGCTCTGGGGACAGGTGGGACAGTGCTGGTCGTGGTTCGCGAGCAGCAGCTCGACCGCGATCTTGCGGATCTCGCGCAGCTCCTCCGTGTTGGTGCGGACCACCATGCCCGGCTCGGCCTGGATCGAGCACGAGGCCTGGATCCCCCGCCCCTCGACCTCGACGATGCACAGGCGGCAGGCGCCGTAGACGCTCAGGCCGGAGTGGTAGCAGAAGGTCGGGAGGTGGATGCCCGCCTTGCGGATGACCTCGAGCAGGTTGCGCTCGCCGTTCGGCCGTACTTCTCTTCCATCAACGATCAGCGTCTCCGCGGACATCAGCTCTCACACTCCGATCACGGCGTCGAACTTGCAGACCTCGGCGCAGGCGCCGCACTTGATGCACGCCTCGACATCGATCACGTGCGGCATCTTGCGCTCGCCCGAGATCGCGCCCACGGGGCAGTGCTTCGCGCAGACCGTGCAGCCCCGGCACTTGGCGGGATCGATCTCCGGCGTCAACAGCGCCTTGCAGCGCTTGGCCGGGCAGCGCTTCTGGAAGACGTGCGCCTCGTACTCCGACCGGAAATGGCGGAGGGTGGAGAGCACGGGGTTCGGCGCGGTCTTGCCCAAGCCGCAGAGCGAGCCCTTCTGGACCGCCCGCGCCAGGGTCTCCAGCAGCTCGAGCGTCTCGCCCGTCGCCCGGCCCTCGATGATGTCGTCGAGCAGCGCCAGCATCTGGCGCGTCCCCTCACGGCACAGCACGCACTTGCCACACGATTCGTTCTGCGTGAACTGCATGAAGAAGCGGGCGATCGAGACCATGCAGGTCGCCTGGTTCATCACGACGAGTCCGCCCGAACCGACCATCGCGCCGACCTGGCGGAGCGAGTCGTAGTCGAGCGGCAGCTCGAGGTGGTCCTCCGTGAGACAGCCGCCCGAGGGACCACCGATCTGCACCGCCTTGAAGCCCTCGCCCGTGACCTTGCCGGCGTCGTCGGTCACGCCGCCGCCCACGTTGTAGACGATGTGGCGCAACGTCGCCCCGAACGGCACCTCGATCAGGCCGGTGTTCGCGACATGGCCGGTCAACGCGAAGGTCTTCGTGCCCGGCGAGGTCTCGGTGCCGAGCGCCCGGAAGGCCCCGGCGCCCTTCGCGATCACCAGCGGCACGGTCGCCAGGGTCTCGACATTGTTGATGACCGTCGGCTTGCCCCACAGCCCCGACTGCGCCGGGAACGGCGGCTTCGGCGCCGGCATTCCGCGACGGCCCTCGATCGAGGCGATCAGCGCCGTCTCCTCACCGCAGACGAACGCGCCGGCACCCTCCATCACGTGGCATGTGAGCGACTGGTCCGTGCCGAAGAGGCCGGCGCCCAACAGGCCCGCCTCGGTCGCGTCGCGCACGGCCTTGCGCAGCCGCGCCACCGCGAGCGGGTACTCGGCCCGGACGTAGATGTACGCCTCGTCGGCCCCGACGGCGCGCGCCGCGATCATCAGGCCCTCGATCACGGCATGGGGGTTGCCCTCCATGATGCTGCGGTCCATGAACGCGCCCGGGTCGCCCTCGTCGCCATTGCAGATGATGTACTTCTTCGGCTCCGGCTGCACGCGCGTCAGCTCCCACTTGCGGCCGGTCGGGAAGCCCCCGCCGCCGCGGCCGCGGAGGCCGGAGCGAGTGATCTCCTCGCACACCATCTCGGGCGACATGCGTGTGAGCGCCGTCCGAGCCGCCTCGTACCCGCCGACCGCGATGTACTCGCGGATCTCCTCCGGGTCGAGGGCGCCGCACTGCAGCAGCACCGTGCGCTGCTGCTGCGCGTAGAAGGGGATTTCGTGCGTGTCGCGGTAGCGCGTGCCGGAGAACGGATCGGCGTACAGCAGGCGCTCGACGACCCCGCCGCCCACGATCGTCGTCTCGACGATCTCGGCCACGTCCTCGACGCGGACCTTGCAGTAGAGGATGTTCTCCGGGAGGATCGTCACCAGCGGGCCCATCTGGCAGAAGCCCTGGCAGCCGCTCTTCGAGACGAGCGTCTCGGGCGCGCCGGCCTCCTCCATGCAGCCGTCGCCCATCTCCGTCGCGACCCGCTGCCCGACGGCCTCGAGCTGCGTGCGGAAGGCCTCGGCGACCGCCCGCGAGCCGTTGGCGACGCAGCCCGTGCCGGCACAGATGATCACGCGACGACCCAGCGCGTCCAGCGCACTCCGGTAGCTCTCTCGTACCTCGTCCAGATTCCGTGTCAGCGTCGCGCTCATTGTGCTTCCTCACCCGCCTGGATGCGCTCGATCAGCTCGACCGCCGCGCTCGGCGTCATCTGCCCGTGGACCTCGTCGTCGATCACCAGCACCGGGGCCAGACCGCAGGCGCCCAGGCACGAGACGGTCTCGACGGTGAACAGCATGTCGGGCGTGGTCGTCCTGCCCTCCGTGAGCCCCAGCTTGTCGCGGATCGCCTCGAGCACCGGGATCGACTGCTTCACGTGGCACGCCGTGCCGTCGCAGATCCGGATCACATGCTTGCCCTTGGGCTCGAGCGCGAAGTGGGCGTAGAAGGTGGCGACGCCGTAGACGCGGGCCGGTGCGAGACCCAGCGAGGTCGCCACGAAGGTGAGCACCTGCTCCGGCAGGTACCGGTACTCCTCCTGCACTTCCTGCAGGATCGGGATCAGCTTGGCGGGGTTGCGCTCGTACTTGTCGAGCACGGCGCAGATCTTCTCGAACTGCCGCGCCGGGCTGTGTACCCCCGACTCGGACCGTGTCACGGCTTCCATCCTGCGATCACCCTTCGTTCCGTCACGCGCTGACGCGCCGCTCGAGCTTGCTGGAGAGAACTGCCAGGCTGGCCGAGAGATCGACGTTCTCGACCAGCACGTCGGGGGCGAGATCGAGCTTCACGCCGCTGAAGTTCCAGATGGCCTTGATCCCGGAGAGGATCATCACGTTGGTCGCCTCCTGCGCCGCCTCGGCCGGCACGGCCAGCACGCCGAGGTGGATGTGCAGCCGCTCCACCAGGTCGGGGAGCTTGTCGAGATCGAAGACCGGCTTGCCGCGGACCCGGCCGCCGATCTTCTGCGGATCGGTGTCGAAACCGGCCACGATGCTCAGGCCGTACCTCGCGAAACCCTCGTAGCCCATGAGAGCCTGGCCGAGACTCCCCACCCCGACGAGAACGGCCTCGGTCGTGTTGTCCCAGCCGAGGAAGTGCTCGATCGCGTCGATCAGGACCGGCACCTGGTAGCCGACCTTGGGGCGGCCCACGACGCCCGTGCACTGCAGGTCCTTGCGGATCAGCGTCGGGTCGAGCCCGAGATCGTGGGCGATGTGGGTGCAGGAGACGACCGGTCGGCCCTCGCTCTCGATTCGCTTCAGGAAGCTCAAGTAGGCCGGGAGCCGGCGCAGGGTCTGAACGGCGACTCCTCTGGGGGCTGACGTTTCCATGTTGTTCCTCCCGCTTCGCGGTATCGCTGTGCTTTTCTCGATTTGCCATTATCGATTTGTTGTTATCGATATCCTGTTCTCTATTACGAGTCTACCGCAGGACAAAGCAGCCGTCAACGCCGACGGCGAGAATCTCTCCGTGTTTCCTGTCTGCTGCGGGGAATGGCCCGTACCGGGCCTCAGAGAGGGGCGGAGGCGCCCCGAACTACCCGCGTCCGCCCCCGTCGAGCGCCGCGAACGCGGCATCCTCAGCGGTCGAGACGTACCGCTCCACCCCGGCTGGCGCCCAGCCGGGCTCCCAGCGGACCCGGAAGTAGCCCCGGCCCTCGCTGCCATACACGATCTCCGCTGGGTCGAACGGGTCGAAGGCGATCGCCTTGCCCCGCAGCAGCGGCAGCCCCTCGTTGGCCGGGCCCCAGCTCACGCCCCCGTCGGCCGAGAGCCACACGCCGCGCGCGTTGCACACATCGTGGAACGGGTGGTCGTCGGCCACGACGGCAACCCTCGACGGGTCCGTCGGGTCGATCGCCACGTTCGAGAGGTAGTAGTCGTCGCGGAGCCGCTCCCAGGCGCCCTCGGCGTACCGCCACAGACCCGCCCGCTCGCCCCGCCACGCGGCGACGTAGAGCCGGCCGAGCCCGTCGCACGCGCACCGGCCGGCCACCTTGGGGCCGCCGATCGGGACCAAACTCGCCCCGGCGTCGTCCGTCCGGTAGCACGTCGGAGCGCCGCTTACGAAGAACCGCGCCGGCTCCCGCGGGTCCGCGGCGATCCAACCCAGCTCGCCCTCGAGCCCCTCAGCCTCCCGCCAGTGGTCACCCGCATCCGTCGACGCGTAGAGCCGCCCGCCCAGCACCGCCCAGACGCGCTCGGGGGCCTCCGGGAGGGCGTGGAGCCCCGTGGCGATCCCCTGCCCGCTCGGCTCGGGCAGGCCGTGCTTGGCCCCGGCGAGCCACTCCCACGCCTCGCCGTCGCGCGTGCGGAGCACCCCTCCGTTCGAGCCGAATTGGCCCGTCGAGACGTAGATCGTCGGCCCGCGCGTGAGGGCGCAGGCGTTGCCCCCATTCCAGGGGGTCGGGTTCGTGGCGGGGTACCGCCAGGTCGCCATCGCGTCGCGGGTCTCCCACGCGCGCCCGGCGTCCATCGCCTGCAGGATCGCGTGGCCCTCGCGGTAGGGGTCGAAGGTGAAGCTCGTCGCGCAGAGGCCGGAGTACCCGCGGCCCCGCCAGGCCTCGCCCACGCGCTCGGCCGTCGCGTCGGTCCACGTCGCGCCCCCGTCGAGCGTGCGGAGGATCGAGTCGGCCCCGGCCAGGAACATCGCCTGTGGGTCGTTCGGGTCGATCGCCGAGCAGGTCATGCTGAGCCCGGAGAAGTGCGCCGTCTCGACGCTCACCGCGCTGCGGATCGCCGCCAGCGCGGCATCGCCCGCGAGCGTCGACGGCGGCTTCTTCGTGGCCGAGGCCGCCCACCGCCCGCCGCCGTCGCGGGTCACGAAGACGCAGTCGGTGTAGTAGTTCAGGTCCCCGGTCACCATCGTGTCCGGGTCGCTCCGGCAGACCGAGAACGCCTTGAAGCCGGAGGAGAGAAACGACTCGGGCACACTCCGCTGCGTGAGCCCGGTGAGCAGCGGCTCCCACGTCCGGCCGCGGTCACGGCTGCGGAAGACCCCGCCCGGCCGGTAGACGTCCTCGCCTTCTGCCTTGTGCACGTTCAGCGCGACCCACACCGTATCCGGCTCGGTCGGGTGGGCGATCACCCTCTCGATCTCGCGCCCCGGGAGCCCGTCGGATCGGTCGGCCCACGTCGCCCCGCCGTCTTCGCTCACGGCAAGCCCCACGCCGCGCACGGCGGCATAGACGAGGCGCGCGGAGCCCGCGCCGAAGCAGGCGTCGACGATGTTCGCGCCCCGCGCCTCGGGCTCGGGCGTGGCGCCCGTCGCGGTCAGCGTGGTGAGCAGCGCCCAGTGGTCGCCCGCATCGCGGCTCTGCCAGATCGCGCCCCAACGGGGCTTCCCCGTGCGTGCCTCCCAGCCGCGGCTCGAGCCGCCGAAGGCGAGCAGATGGCTCGAGTCGGTCGGGTCGAACGCGACATCCTCGATGGGGACGGTGTACGACCAGTCGTCGGTGGGCGGCATGCCCTCACGCCGCTCGAGCCACGTCGCGCCGCCGTCGTGGCTCACGTACGGCCCGCTCATCGTCCCGACCCAGACGGTCATCGGGTCGGTCGGGTGCCAGGCGAAGTCGCCGATCTCGTAGCTGCGGAGACCGAACGTGCACTGCCAGGAGTCGCCCCGGTCGGTGCTGAGGCCGATCCCGAGCATGTCGCCGCCCACGAGCACGCGCTGGGAGTCGTGCGGGCTCACGGAAAGCGAGGCGACCCAGCCGCCGCAGCCCGGCTCGTTGAGCGGACGCCAGACGGGGCCGTCGGCACGCGCGAGCGCGCCCAAGGCCGCGACGAGGACCAAGCAGATCAGGCAGCGGGTGCGCATCGGGGCTCCTCCGGTCGGCATCCCACGGCGTTCTGGCTCCACTCCCGCGAGTCCTCTTGCGGGAGGGGGGAAGCCGGTTCGCCCTGAGCCCTCCGAGGGGTCCCGAGCCTCAGCGTCGCGAGCCTGCCGCCTCTATCATGCGACCAAGTGGTGCGCTCTCCCCAGGGAGTCTGCAGGCCCGTGAGGCGGCCACCTGCGTCGCACCCGGGCGTGTCGCGGCCACAGTCCTTAGCTGCCGCCGACGTACACTGCCTCAGCGCTCCCGTCAGGCGTGAGCCAGACGTACACCACCGCGCTCCCCGAACGGTAGCACGCCACCGACCCGGTGGTCTGGCGCTGCTCGAACGCGTAGCCGCCGTACCACCAGCGGCCGGCCTCACGGCCAGGGCGAGCGAGCCGATCGGGCGGCCCCAGGAGCGCGAGGGGATCGGTCACCTGCCTGCCGTCCGGCATCGGGAGCCAGCACCCGGACCACGCCGATCGGGCGTGGCGCCAGAGCCACTGCTCATCGACGCCGGCTGCGTAGGCGGCCCCGCGCAGAGCGGGGAGGTTGGCTCTGACCCACCACCGTCCCGATATGTACCACCACGTGTGCCAGGCGATTGCCACCAGGCAGCATGCGAGCGCTGCCCCCAGAACGGTGTGAAGAAGGACACGCCGGTACCTGGCGGTCATGCGGCGCCCCCCCCACACTCCACATAGCCGGCCAGGGCGCACGCCTTCCGGCACAGCGCACGCCCAAAGAGGCGAGGGATACCCCCCCGCCCGGCATGGCGATCACGGATCCGACGGCGAACCCACCCAGGTTCGCGACGACGTCGTAGGGATCCCAGTGCCCGCCCAGTTCGGAGCCCGGGATGGCGACCAGCGATGCCGCTCTGCCGCAGTGGACGCGGATGAGGCAGTTCGCCATGCAGTGCTTCCACTTGTCCGGCCCGCCCGCGTCGCCGTAGTAGTCCGGCCACCACCCCGGCGCCCACGGCGGCGGATCGGCCCCAGGCCCCTGCGGCAGTTCGGCGACGTAGTCGCGCGCTTCGCCCACGCACAGCGCCACGGCCAACGCGTAGCCAAGCGCGGCCGCCCCGATGGCCACGAGTCCAGCCAGTCTCCCACTCGCATCCACCGCCCTCGTCGCCCTCCCGCC
>CAZRDB010000085.1:0-19668 GCA_964598695.1 uncultured Armatimonadia bacterium | reverse complement strand
GCCAGACCCGTGTCGACTATCTGCAGCACCGCGTCCCGTGCGCGAAGCCCGAGCCACTGCGTGCTCGCGGCGAAGGGCAGGAGCCACTCAGCCGTACCGATCATCTCGGCCTCACGCCGCAGCGCAGTCGGTAGGTCCGCGTCGCCGGAGTCCGCCCTCTCCGCAGGCTGGCCTGCGCGGCCCCCCATGTCGCTCGCGAGCTGCGCCGCGTCCTGGGTCAGGCCCGCGAGAGGCATGACAGCGCCAAGCACGTCGAGTAGGGGCTCCCCATGGTCCATCGCGAGCCAGAGGTCGGCGACGAGTCCCAGCGCCAGGCACTTGTCTCGCAAGGCGCCCTCAACGACTTCGCGATCGAGCGACCAGAGCCGCAGAAGGGCTCGAACGGCCGCGATCAGAGTCGGGGCATGGCCGCCGCAGCCCCCGGCAAGGAGGCCCAGAGGGCTCACGAGTGCCTCCGTCAGCCCGTCCGTCTGACCTGCGCTCACAAGCAGTGGCACTATGCTGGCCACACCTGTGACATCGAGGACCGGCTGGCCCAGGGCCTTACGCTCCGAAGCCTCCGCCAACTGCTGGCGCTGCCCGTCGACCAGAGGCGACACGAGGCAGCGCCAGCGCGATGGTGGATCGGGAAGTGACCCGAGATGGGCCAGGATCTCGAGGTAGTCCGCGTTCAGCTGCGTGATCGCGCGGAAGCGGCTGTCGAACGGGACGCCAGTGTTGTCAGGGTCAACGACGCGCACGAACTCGGCGACGCCATCGGCCCACTCGGCGCGCGCCGCCGCCCCGGCCTGGTCGACGCCGTCTGGTACCTTGGCGCGGACAGCCGCCGCGACGATGGCTCGCGGGTCGGTGCCGGGAGGGGCGTGCCCCAACACGCGCGCGATCGCCCCCCCGAGTTCGCGGGTGGGCCGCTCCCAAGGGGCCCTCTCCATTACCGTGGCCAGGAGTCTCCAGGCGGCCCGTGCGGCGACAGCGTCGCCGGGTTGTACTGCAAGGGCCTCGAGCAACTCGGCCACCCCGATGAGCACGGTCGTATCAGTCGTCCACTGCGTGAGCTGCGTCTCGAAGACTGGCCAGAACCCAGGTCTGCCCGCCAGCTCGCGCAGTTCGTCGCTATCGCGCCCCCGGCATGCCGCCTCGATCCTCGGCCCCAGCGCGATCTGCATTGCCTTGCCTCGGTTCTGGGCCCCGTAGTAGATGCGGGCGAAGTGCACCAGAGGGTCTCCCCCAACGAACCGCAGGAGGTCGGGATCAGCCAGCACCCCCTCGCGGGCTGGATCAACCAGGTCGGACATAGTCTCGCCGATGCCTCGGCAGACAGAGAGCGCGGCGTAGGCAGCCAGTGCCGCCAAGGGGATGTCAGGTCCAGCGACATGCCACTTGAGGTGAAGAGCCGCCAGCTGGTTCGCGAAGCGAGTCACCTCTCGTGGCGTCGGAGCCTCCCGTGCCACCCGGTCACGCCGTTCCTGCGCGCAGTAGGCGTAGGCCCAGCCGTACACGGAAGACACCTCATGCAGGCGGGCCTCGGCGCTCGCCAGCTCCGGGATCGCCGCCGCGACCCGCTCCCTAACATAGCTCCGCCAGTCACTGAGAAGCGGAGGCGGAACGCGGAAGACGGCCTGGAATGTCTTGTTGACGAAGTGATCGCGAGGCTCCCTGCTGACATCGCTCCATAGGTGCTCGATGCCCTCAGGCGCGAAGGGGGCGACAAGCCAGAGCTGCTTCCGCCAATCGTGCGCGGCGCAGCCTCCGTGCGGTGGTGCGAAGAACGTCTGCATCGTTGCCCACAGCCGCAACGCGTCGCAGGGCGCCACTCGGTCAAGGTTGTCGATGACGATGACGAGGCGCCGGGTGCGGCACCTGCTCAGAGCCTCCCCCATGGCCTTGCCGAACACCTTGCCGAACTCGAGGGATGTCGGCTCAGGGGTCTCGATGACCTCAGAGCGCGATCGCACAGCCGACTTGCTGGCCAGAATCGACCACAGGGGATCGTCGTCCGACGGGGGCTCGCCCCGCTGCCGTGCGGGCCGCGTCGCCAACCCCTTCCACGCGCGGAGGCAGAGGAGGAGGAGAAGGGGCGACAGCGCCAGCGCCGAGTTGATCCAGTACGCGCCGTCGCAGTAGCAGTCGGGTCGGCCCGCCTTGAGGCACTCACGAAGCCCGACCAGCCCCATCGGCGTTGCGACAACAAGTAGCGCCATGATCACCCGGCCACAGGGCGTGAGGATGGGCGTCTCGGTCCGATCGGTCGTGCTCCGACGCTTCGCCAGACGGTCGAGGTCGCGGTCCCAGCCCCTGCGCCGAAGCCACCCCCATCCCTGCATGACCGACACAAGCTCCTCTACGAACGTCAGCCGCAAGGGGTTGCCCTCGTGTGCCCACGCGTCGAAGACGAACACCTCGGCGCTATGCCCCGCCCACGCCAACAGCTTGCGCCTGAGGAGTCCCACGACGGTGGACTTGCCGCTGCCCCACGGACCGAGCAACGCGATCGCGTGGCCGCCGTCGTTGGAGCGGATGAGTTGCGCCATCGCCTCGGCGACGCGATCGTGCCCGCCGAAGCTGTCGGTATCAGCGGGCTCGTCGCTGAGAAGCCTGATGATCGGGGGCTCCCCCTGTGCGCCCATGCGTCCCTCCCTGGCGCGGCACCACCCCGTTGGCTGGCTGCCGCGAGCCTTACGTGAACCAACACGGCACGAGGTTCGCGGGGGCGGACAGGGCCACCTGCGTCGTCCGGGGCTAGTCGCCACTCACCCCTGTGGTGGATATGGTCGGCCCCTGCCCTGGGTGGCACAGGCGTCCCGCCTGTGGCTCTGGGGGCTCCGGTGAAGCCCCACAGTCGAGACGGCTGTGCCACCCAGCATCGAGGGAGGCCACGGCCGGCGGGCCGCCACTCGCCCCTACCGTGCGGCGGCCTTGGCCTCCTCGACATACCGGCGGAGCGACTCCTCGGGGTTCGCGTCGAGGATGAGGGGGACTCCGATGACGGCGATCGATGCGCCCATCGAGAAGGCCCGGACGCCGTCCTCCACCGAGAACGTCCCCACACCCACGGGGATCGAGACCGCCTCGAGCGCGGCCGGGAGGTCGGCGAGCGGGTCGCGCGTGGGCTCGGCGTTGCGCTGGTCGGCGCCCCAGTGGACGTACACGCTGTCGACGCCCAGCGCGGCCATCTCCCGGGCGCGCCCTCCCACGTCGTGGGCCGCGTAGAGATCGGTGATGATCCGCACGCCGGCCTCGCGGCCCGCGGCGACCGCGGCCCGGACGCTCGCATCGGCCGCCACCGCACAGACCGTCGCAATGTGGCCGCCTTGCGCGCGGGTCTCGGCGACATACTTCGCGACCCCGTCCATCATCTTGTAGTCGGCGAGGACGGGGTGGTCGGGGAAGGCCTGGGCGATCGCTCCGATCGCGCTCGTCCCGGCGAATGTGATGAGCGGGGTTCCGATCTCGAGCCAATCGACACCGGCCCGGACCGCCGCCTCGGCGATCGGCAGCGCGTCCTCCACCGTCTTCACGTCGATCGCGACCTGGATGATCGGACCCTCGAGACTGACCATCGCGTACCCCTTCCGCCACACGCGCGCGTCCCCCCGGGCGCGCGCCACGGCCTCTTGGTTCCCGTGCGGCGAACGGAGACCTGCCCCCCGAGCGGCGGTTGTTCGCAGGCTCTGCAGGGGCCGGCGATGCAAAGAGCGAACCTCTCCGCCGTGGATTGGAGGTCGGCACGTGACCCTCGCTGAGGTGGCGCGGATCGTCAAGGCCGAGTGTGTCGTCGAGCCCGTCGACGACAGCGTCGCGGTCTCGGGCTGTTTCGCGGCCGATCTGATGAGCGATGTGCTCGCATTCGGCCGCTCGGGCTCGATCCTCGTCACGGGGCTGACGACCGACCAGACCATCCGCACCGCGACCATCAAGCACCTCACCGGAGTGATCGTGATCGAGGGCAAGGAGATCGGCTCCGAGATGGTGGAGGCCGCCCTGGAGCACGAGGTACCCGTCTACCGTACGCCTCTGTCGAAGTACGAGACCTGCGGGCTCTTACTCCATGCCGGGCTTCGGCCCTACCGCAAGGCGCCGACGACGTAAGCGCCCCGCGACGGAGGACTGACGACAGATCGTGGACGATGCCGCCCTGTGCCACCATGAGTTCCCGATTCTCGGGAAGGCCTACTTCCTCGGGGGTCGCGCGTCGACCTCGGTGAAGAAGGCGCTGGCCCAGGCGGGCGTGGACGACGAGACGATCCAGCGCGTCGCGGTGGCCTGCTACGAGGCCGAGATGAACGTGGTTCTCCACGCCACCTCGGGCCACGTCGCGCTCGACGTGTTCGCCGATCGGGTGGAGCTGGCGTTCATCGACCGGGGACCGGGGATCGAGGACATCGCGCTCGCGATGACCCGGGGCTGGTCCTCGGCGACCGAGGAGGCACGCTCGCTCGGCTTCGGCGCCGGGATGGGTCTGCCGAACATCCGCGACCACTCCGACGAGATGCAGCTCGACAGCACGCCGGGGGAGGGAGTCGCGATGCGGCTCATCTTCCGGCGGAGGGAGGAGTCTTGATGCCGGACCCGGCGCGCGTCACCGTCCGGGATGCAGTGGAGAAGCTGGGGCTCACGGTGTTGGCCTACGAGGACGGCCTCGACCGCGAGATCACCGGCTCGATCGTCTGCGACCTGCTCAGCTTCGTCATGGCTGCGGCCAAGCACGGGAACCTGTGGCTCACGGTACAGACGCACACCAACGTGGTGGCGGTCGCCCAGCTCGCGCAGGCGGCCGGCATTCTGATCACCTCGGGCTTCACGCCCGACGCCGACACCGTTGCGCGCGCCGAGGAGGAGGAGATCACGCTCCTCGCCTCACCCGAACCCGCCTATCCCCTCGCTGGCCGCCTCTACGAGCTGGGCGTGAGGTAACCCGGGCCGATGGGCGAGTGGCTCCCCGTCGATCTCCACATCCACAGCGCGCTCTCGCCGTGCGCGAGCGAGGAGATGCGCCCGCCCGGAGTGCTGCTCTCGGCCGAGGAGCGGGGGATCGCGCTCGTGGGGATCGTCGACCACAGCGGGGCCGGCAACGCCCGCGCCTTCCACGAGGCCGCCGAGGCGTTCGATGTCGCGGTCTTCACCGGCCTGGAGATCGAGAGCGCCGAGGGCGTCCACGTCGTCACGCTGTTCGACGGCCCCGAGGCCGCGCTCGCGATGCAGAGCGCGGCCCTGCCCCACTTCCTCCCGCTGCCCAACCGGCCCGAGATCTTCGGCCGGCAGCTCCTCGTCGACGAGCTGGGCGACCCGCTGGGCGAGGAGCCACGGCTGCTTGCGGGAGCGGCCGACCTGGCGATCGAGGAGATCCTCGCGCTGGGCCGCGCGCTCGGCGGCCTGTGCTACCCGGCCCACGTCGACCGCACCGCCAACGGCCTCCTCGCGCTGCTCGGGTTCATCCCGCCGGAGCTGCCGGCCGAGGTGCTCGAGATCTCGCCGAACGTGACGCCGCCCGAGGCCCGCGCGCGCTGGCCCGAGCTGGCCGCGTGGCCGCTGGTGACCGGCTCCGACGCCCACTTCCTGAGCGATATCGGGCGGGCCGTGACCCTCGTGCCGGCCGAGCTGATCCGGGAGCGGGTCCCGGCCGGCCAGTGGGGCGAACGGCTTCGCGAGGCGCTCCGGGGGGGCGAGGCCTAGGTGCGAGAGCTGGCCGACCACATCCTGGACATCGCCCGCAACGCGATCGAGGCGGGGGCGAGCACGATCCTGCTGCTCGTGCAGGAGGACCCCACCCGCGACCGGCTGCGGTTCGTGGTCGTCGACAACGGGCGGGGGATGGACCCGGAGACCCGCGCCCGCGTTCTCGACCCCTTCTACACCACCCGAACCACCCGCCGCTGGGGCCTCGGAATCCCACTTCTCGCCGCCGCATGTGAGCGGTGCGAAGGAAGGTTGGTTCTGAGGACGAAGGAGGGATCCGGCACGTGGGTCCAAGCGGAGGTGCGACTATCCCACCTCGATCGGGCACCCCTCGGCGACATGGGCATCGTGGTGCAGAGCCTCGCGTGTGAGGCAGGGCGCATTGCGCTTCGTTACCGACACCGCACGCCCGTCGGCGTGTTCAACCTAGACACTCAGGAGCTGCAAGCAGAACTCGAGGACGTGGCACTCTCCGAACCGTCGGTACTGCACTGGCTTGGCCAGTATGTGCGTGTGGAACTGCAGGCACTTAGCAGCGAGGCGTGACCCGATGCAACCGGGCGCGCGAGGAGGCGGATACGGCTAGTGAAGAGTCGCGAGGAACTGAAGGCAATCCGTGAGCGAGCCCGCGCCGCGCTTGCAGTGCGCGAGAGTGGAGCGGGTCCCCGAGTTGTGGTCGCGATGGGCACGTGCGGCATCGCGGCCGGCGCTCGGGAGGTGATGGCTGCGCTGCTCGATGCGCTGGCGGAGCGCGGCCTCGACCATGTGACGGTCTCCCAGACCGGCTGCAAGGGGCTCTGCGACGCGGAGCCCATGCTGGAAGTCCACTGCCCCGACAGCCCCGTGATCACCTATGGCCGCGTGACCCCCGAGATCGTGCGCCGCATCGTCGGCGAGCACATCGTGGGCAGCCAGGTGATCGGGGAGTATGTCGTCGCCACGAGAACGGAGTCGCAGTGACCCATGAGCGCAGAGCCCATCTGTTGTGAGGTCTACGAGAAGGTCGACGCCGTCATCGAGCGCAAGGGCAACGACCCCGATTCGCTGATCGAGATCCTGCACGGCGTGCAGGAGGAGCTCGGCTATCTTCCGCAGCCGGTTCTCGAGCACATCGCTGAGACGCTGCGGATGCCCCCCGGCGCCGTCGAGGGCGTCGTCACCTTCTACAGCTTCTTCACGATGACCCCGCGCGGTCGGCACACCGTCAAGGTCTGCCAGGGCACGGCGTGCTACGTCCGGGGCGGCAAGCAGCTTCTCGACGCCGCGGTCAAGCACTGCGGCTGCGGCGTGGGCGAGACCAGCGACGACCTGCGGTACAGCCTGGACGTCGTCCGCTGCGTCGGGGCCTGCGGCCTCTCCCCCGTCATGACCGTCGATGACGAGGTCTTCGAGAGGGTCAAGCCGACCAAGCTGGCGGAGATCCTGAGCAAGTTCGAGTAGCGCTGCCGGACCCGTGAAAGGAAGCAACCTGACGATGCGCACGTATCGTTCGCATATCCTGGTCTGCGCCGGGGCGAGTTGCATCTCCTCCGGCTCGCAGTCCGTTGCCGATGAATTCGACCGAGCGCTCGTGGAACACGGGCTCTCGAAGGAGGTCCGCACCGTCCGCACCGGCTGCATGGGCTCGTGCGACCTCGGCCCCGTCGCCGTCATCTACCCCGACGGCGTCTTCTACCAGAAGCTCACCGCCGGCGACGCCGACCTGATCGTCCAGGAGCACCTGCTCAAGGGCCGGCCGGTCGAGAGCCTCATGTACAAGACCCCGGAGGGCGGCGTCCCGGCGATCTCGATGGAGCAGATCCCCTTCTTCGCCCTCCAGCGCAAGATCGTGCTGCGCAACTGCGGCGAGATCGACCCGGGCAACATCGAGGAGTACATCGCCCGCGACGGCTACGAGGCCCTCGCCAAGGCGCTCACCGAGATGACCCCGGAACAGGTCATCGAGGTGCTCAAGGCCTCCGGGCTGCGCGGTCGCGGCGGCGGAGGCTTCCCCACGGGCGTGAAGTGGGAGCTGACCGCCAAGCAAGCGGAGACGCCCAAGTACGTCGTCTGCAACGCCGACGAGGGCGACCCCGGCGCCTTCATGGACCGCTCCGTCCTCGAGGGCGATCCCCACAGCGTCATCGAGGCGATGGCGATCGCGGGCTACGCGATCGGCGCGAACCAGGGCTACATCTACGTCCGGGCCGAGTACCCGCTCGCGATCGAGCGCCTCAACGTCGCGCTCCGCCAGGCCCGCGAACTCGGTCTGCTGGGCGAGGGGATCTTCGGCTCGAGCCACAGCTTCGACATCGAGCTGCGGATGGGCGCCGGCGCCTTCGTCTGCGGCGAGGAGACCGCGCTGATGGCCTCGATCGAGGGCAAGCGCGGCGAGCCGCGGCCCCGCCCGCCGTTCCCGGCGCAGAAGGGCCTGTGGCAGAAGCCGACGCTGCTCAACAACGTCGAGACCTACGCCAACATCGCGCCGATCATCCTCCACGGCGCGGAGTGGTTCGCCTCGGTCGGCACCGAGACCAGCAAGGGCACCAAGGTCTTCGCCCTCGCGGGACACGTCAACAACACCGGCCTCGTCGAAGTGCCGATGGGCACCCCCCTCGGCACGATCATCTACGAGATCGGCGGCGGGATCCGCGGCGGCAAGCGCTTCAAGGCCGCCCAGACCGGAGGCCCCTCGGGCGGCGCGATCCCCAAGGAGTTCCTCAACACGCCGGTCGACTACGAGAGCCTCAAGGAACTGGGCTCGATCATGGGCTCGGGCGGCCTCATCGTCATGGATGAGACCACCTGCATGGTCGACCTCGCCCGCTTCTTCCTCGACTTCGTTCAGGACGAGTCGTGCGGCAAGTGCCCGCCCTGCCGCATCGGCACCAAGCGGATGCTCGAGATCCTCGAGCGGATCTGCCACGGCGAGGGCCGCGAGGGCGACATCGAGCTGCTCCTCGAACTCGGCGAGCAGATCCAGCTCACCGCGCTCTGCGGCCTCGGCCAGACCGCTCCCAACCCCGTCATCAGCACGATCCGGTACTTCCGCGAGGAGTACGAGGAGCACATTCGCGACAAGCGTTGCCGCGCCGGCACCTGCTCCGAGATGATGAAGGCGCCGTGCGAGCACGCCTGCCCCGCCGGGGTGGATGTGCCGGCCTACGTCGACGCCGTCTCGGTGAGCCGCTTCGACGACGCCTATGCGGTCATCCGCGACGCCAACCCGTTCCCCTCGGTCTGCGGCCGCGTCTGCACCGCCTACTGCGAGGACCACTGCCGCCGCAGCCAGCTCGACGGCGCCGTCAGCATCCGCGCGATCAAGCGGACGGTGACCGACAACGCGGCCCCGGACGCCTGGAAGCCGGCCTTCGCCCCGCGGCGCAACAAGAGCATCGCGGTCATCGGCTCCGGCCCCGCCGGTCTGACGGCCGCCGACGATCTGGTCCGCATGGGCTACGGCGTGACGGTGTTCGAGAAGGAGCAGACCCCGGGCGGCATGATGCAGTTCGGGATCCCCGACTACCGCCTGCCGAAGGCGGTCCTCCAGAAGGAGATCCAGTCGATCCTCGATCTCGGCGTCGCGCTCCGCACCGGCATGGAGTTCGGCAAGGACTTTACGCTCGACGACCTCGAGAAGCAGGGCTTCGACGCCGTCTTCGTCGCCATCGGCTGCCAGGCCGGCATGGCGCTCGACTGCCCGGGCGCCGATGCCGAGGGCGTCGTCGACTCGGTCGAGTTCCTCCGCGAGATCGCGCTCGGCCGGACCCCGAAGGTCGGCAAGCGCGTGGCGGTCATCGGCGGCGGCGACACCGCGGTCGACTCTGCCCGCTCGGCGCTGCGGCTCCACGCCGACGAGGTCCACCTGTGCTACCGGCGCACGCGCGAGGAGATGCCGGCCAACCCGGCCGAGATCGAGGCCGCGCTCGAGGAGAGCGTGCGGCTGCACCTGCTCGTGGCGCCCAAGGAGATCCTCGTGCGCGACGGCAAGGTCGCCGGGCTCGTCTGCCGCCAGATGCGGCTGGGCGATTGGGACCGGAGCGGACGCCGTCGGCCGATCGAGGTCGAGGGCGCCGAGATGACCATCGAGGTCGACACCGTGATCTCGGCGATCGGCCAGAAGGTCGAGCCGGGCTTCTCGGCCGTCGCGACCAAGTGGGACAAGATCCTCGCGGACCCGCGCACCGGCGAGACCAGCAAGCCGGGGGTCTTCGCGGGCGGCGACGCCACGGAGGGCGCGATGACCGTCGTCGACGCGATCGCCGACGGCCACCGGGTCGCGCGGGCCATCCACAGCTACCTCACCGGCGAACCCGTCCCGACGCCCAAGCTCCGGGCCAAGACGCGGGTCACCGCCGAACAAATGGCGCGCTTCGAGGGCCTCGCCTCCGACGAGGCGCCGCCGGCGCCCATCCCGCTGATCCCCGACCACTTCCGGCGCGAGACCTTCGCCGAGGTCGAGCTGGGGCTGTCGCCGACAGCAGCCTGCCGCGAGGCATGGCGCTGCCTCCACTGCGACTGCCTGGTGATCGAAGAGAGCTGACCGGGCCCCGCGTCCCCACGGACCGCGGCGCCATGACAGATACGGAGGAAACACCTCGATGTCGGAGTTCCCGATCACGATCAACGGTCAGCAGGTGTCGGCCGAGCCGGGGATGACGATCCTGGAAGCCGCACGCCAAGCCGGCGTGCGGATCCCGACGCTGTGCTACCATCCCGACCTCAGGCCCCAGGGCGCCTGCCGCGTCTGCCTCGTCGAGGTAGAGAAGGAGCGCGTCCTGCAGCCCGCCTGCACCTTCCCCGTTCGCGAGGGGATGGTCATCCACACCCACTCCCAGAAGGTCCGTAAGGCCCGGCGGGCGGTCGTCGAGCTGCTGCTCTCCGACCACCCCTCGGACTGCACCGCCTGCGCCCGCAACTCGCGGTGCGAGCTGCAGACGCTCGCGGGCGAGCTGGGGATCCGCGACGTGCGTGTGCGCGTCGCCCCTCCCGGCCACGCCGTCGACGATTCCAGCCTCGCGGTCACGCGCGATCCCGACCGGTGCATCCTGTGCCGTCGCTGCATCGAGACCTGCAGCGGCATCCAGCAGGTCGCCGGCCTGCGGATCCGCGGCCGCGGCTACGCGAGCGTTGTCGGCGCCGCCTTCGACACCCCGCTGGGCCATGCACTGTGCGTCAACTGCGGCCAGTGCATCAACCGCTGCCCCACGGGCGCTCTGGTCGAGAAGAGCCAGATCGCCGAGGTCTGGGCCGCGCTCGAGGACCCCGAGACCTTCACGGTCGTCCAGACCGCGCCGGCCGTCCGGGTCGCCCTCGGCGAGGCCGTCGGCCTTCCGCCCGGCCGGATCGTCACCGGGCAGATGACCTCGGCCTTGCGCCAGATGGGCTTCGACCGCGTGTTCGACACCGACTTCACCGCCGACCTGACCATCATGGAGGAGGGCCACGAGCTGATCCACCGGATCACCACCGGCGGCACGCTCCCGCTGCTCACCTCCTGCAGCCCCGGCTGGGTGAAGTTCCTCGAGCACTACTACCCGGACATGATCGACAACGTCTCGTCCTGCAAGTCGCCGCAGCAGATGTTCGGCGCCGTCGCGAAGACCTACTTCGCGCAGGCCGCCGGCGTCGACCCGGCCAAGATGAAGGTCATCTCGATCATGCCGTGCACCGCCAAGAAGTTCGAGGCGGCCCGGCCCGAGATGAACTCCTCGGGCTACCAGGACGTCGACTACGTCCTCACCACCCGCGAACTCGGCCAGATGATCCAGGAGATGGGCGTCGACTTCACCGCGCTGCCGGAGAGCGACTACGACGACCCGCTCGGCAGGTCGACCGGCGCGGCCGTGATCTTCGGCGCGACCGGCGGCGTGATGGAGGCCGCGCTCCGGACCACCTACGAGGTGCTCACCGGCCAGCCGCTCGGCGACATCGACATCGTCGCCGTCCGCGGCATGGAGGGTATCAAGGAGGCCTCGGTCCGGATCGGCGATCTCGAGGTCCGCGCCGCCATCGCCCACGGTCTCGGCAACGCGGCCAAGCTGCTCGACCGGATCCAGTCGGGCGAGGCGACCTACCACTTCGTCGAGATCATGGCCTGCCCCGCAGGCTGCATCGGCGGAGGAGGACAGCCCGTGCCGACCTCGCCGGAGATCCGGCAGCAGCGGGCCGACGCGATCTACCAGGCCGACCGCGACATGCCGATCCGGCGCTCCCACGAGAACCCCTCGATCAAGGAGATCTACGAGAAGTTCCTCGGCGCGCCGCTCGGCGAGAAGTCGCACCACCTGCTCCACACCCACTACACGCCGCGCACGCGGAAGGCCGTGCAGGTCGAGCAGGAGTAAGCCCCACGGTGCGGCACCGGCCGACGGGACGAGGCGAACGTGAACCCGAACGGCGCTCCGCAACCAAGGCCCGAGGACGCCGCCGGCACCCAGCAAGCGGTCGTGCGAACGATCGCGGCGAAGTGCCGGCGGTGTTACCACTGCGTGCGCCACTGCCCGGCCAAGGCCATCAAGGTCCACAACGGGCAGGCGCAGGTGCTGCCGGAGCGCTGCATCGGCTGCGGCCGGTGCGTGCGCGTCTGCCAGCAGCAGGCGAAACAGATCGAACCCGGGGGGCCCCGCGTCCACGAGTTGCTCGCGGCCGAGGCCCCCTGCGTGCTCCTGCTCGCCCCCTCCTACCCGGCAGCCTTCCCGTCGGTCCGCCCCGGCCAGGTCGTCGCCGCCGCGCGGGAACTCGGCTTCGACCAGGTTCTCGAGGTGGGCTACGGCGCCGAGCTGGTCGCCCGTGAGTACGCGCGGCTCGCGCAGCAGCGCACGCCGGGCATCGTCGCGACGGCCTGCCCCGCACTCGTGGGCTACGTCCGACGCTACCTGCCCGAGCTGGCGCCGCGCCTCGCGCCCATCGCCTCGCCGATGATCGCGCTGGGCCGCGTCGTCAAGCAGCGCCTCCTGCCCGGCGCCTCCGTCGTCTTCGCCGGGCCCTGCATCGCGAAGAAGGCCGAGTGCCGCGATCCCGTCACGGCGGGCGCCGTCGATGCGGTGCTCATCTTCCCGGAGCTGGCCGCGCTCTTCCAGGCTGCCGCGATCGACCCCGCGTTCATGCGGCCCACCACTGCCGACGAACCCCTGCCCCACCGCGGCTCCCTCTTCCCGATCACCGGCGGGCTGTTCAAGACCGCCGGCATCGAGGTCGACCTGCTCACCGATGAGGTCGTCTCGGTCGACGGCGACCTGCGCGCCCTCGATGCCCTGCGCGCGCTCGCCGACGGCTCCCTCGAGGTGCGACTGCTCGACGCGCTGCTCTGCGAGGGCGGCTGCGTCGGAGGACCGGGACTGCCCGGGTCAGCCGTCGCCGCGCGCCGGCTCGTCACCGCCCATGCCCGCCAGCAGGCGCGCGAGGCACGGCCCATGTCCCGCCGCGTGCGGGAGGTCGAATCGGTCGACCTGACCTGCGCCTACCCGCCACGGCCGCTTCACCTTCCCATGCCGACCGAGAAGGAGATCCGCGACCTGCTCGCCAAGCAGAACAAGCACTCCGTCGAGGACGAGCTGAACTGCGGCGCCTGCGGCTACGCGACCTGCCGCGACAAGGTGACGGCGGTCTACCAGGGGCTCGCCGAGTCCGAGATGTGCCTCCCCTTCCTCATCCAGCAACTCGAGGTCAATGTCGAGCGCCTCACCCGCAGCAAGGAGGAGGTCGAGAAGGCCCGCGCGCTCGCCACCCGCGCGCAGCACCTCGCCGCGATGGGCGAGCTGGCGGCCGACGTCGCCGAGCAGGTCAGCCGGCCGCTCGGCAACATGGTCGCGTATGGCGAGCTGCTGCGCGATACGCTCGAGACCGAGGACCCGCGCCGCGCCGATGCCGAGGCGATCATCTCCGAGGCCCAGGCCTGCCGCGAGGTCATGCTCAGCCTGGACGGCTTCGCGCGACGCCGCGCCCCGCAGTGGGAGATGGTCCGACTCGGGCCGATCGTCGAGCGCGCGCTCCGGGAGGTGGAACCGCGGCTCGCGGGCAGACCCATCTCTGTCGCGCGCAAGCTGGCGCCGGGGCTGCCCGCCTTCCTCGCCGACCCGGCGATGCTCGCCCAAGTGCTCGTGCGCCTGCTGGCCAACGCTGCCGAGGCGATCGACGACCACGGCGCGATCACGATCGAGGCCACGACCGCGGAGGACGGCTGCGCGGTCGAGTTCGCGGTCTCCGACACCGGACGGGGGATCCCCGAGGAACTGCTGCCACGCATCTTCCAGCCCTTCGTCACCACCAAAGCGAAGGGGACGGCCGCGGGGCTGGGACTGGCCGCCGCCCACGGCATCGTCCAGAGCCACCACGGCGAGATGCGGATCGACAGCCGGCCGGGTCGCGGGACGACGGTGACGGTGCGGATCCCCTTCCAACAGGCACTCAGCGCCCCCCGGGAGGCGGTCAAGGTCCTCGTCGTCGACGACGATCCGGACATGCTCGAGATCCATCGGCTGCTGCTGACCGAGGCGGGCTTCGACGTCGTCGCCGCCGAGCGCAGCGACGAGGCGCTCGAGCTGGCGAACAGCGAGATCCCGGATGCGTTCGTGCTCGACCTGATCATGGAGAAGGCCGACTCGGGCGCCCGCCTCGCCCGCGCGCTGCGCCGTGACCCGCGGTTCCGCCGGGCGCCGGTCGTCATGGTCACCTCGGTCGTGGCCGATATGGGCTTCGAGTTCGCGCGCAACCCGCGGGAAGTGCTGGAGTGGATGCGCGCCGACGCCTGGGTCGACAAGCCGGCCGACGGCGCCGCGCTCGCCGCGATCATCGAGCGGATCCTCGCCGAGCGCCGGGCCGAGCGCACCACCGGGTAGCGTCGGCCACGGAGGAGACCGGGGGCGTCCCCGCCGAACACCACTGCGGCCGTCCACGGCCTGGTGAGGAAGCACGCGATGACAACGGGCAACATCCGCTGGTGGGTCCTGCCGCAGACCGCGCTGGCGACCAACTGCTACGTACTGGCGGCGAAGGACTCCCCCGAGGCGCTCGTGATCGACTGCGGCGAGGACGCCGACGAGGTGCTCGCCCTGGCCGAGCGCGAGGGGCTGGCGATCGTGAAGCTGGTTGCCACCCACGGCCACGGCGACCACATCGGCGGCTTCCCGGCGCTCCGGGAGGCGACGGGCGCGCCGTTCGCGATCCACCCGGCCGACGCCCCGATGGCGGCGTCGCGCCAGAGCGCGATGATCGTCTTCACCGGCTGGGTCCCCGACCCGATCGAGATGGATGAGCCGCTCGAGGAGGGCCGGGTGCTCGAGCTGGGCGCGGCCCGGGCCACCGTGCTGCACACGCCGGGCCACACGGGCGGCTGCGTCTGCCTCCTGGGCGAGGGCCTGCTCGTGACGGGCGACACGCTCTTCGCGGGCAGCGTTGGCCGCACCGATCTCCCCGGCGGCGAGGCGGCCCGGCTCGCGGAGAGCCTCGCGCGCCTGGCGGCTCTCGAGCCCTCACTCGAGCTGCTGCCCGGCCATGGCCCCACCTCCACGCTCGACATCGAGCTGGATACGAACCCCTACCTGCAGTGAGTGTGAGACGGGAGAGAAGGAAGACGATGGCGACAGGACTCAGGACGAACGTGGACCGGTTGCTCCGCGTGGCGATCGAGGTGCAGCCCTCGTTCCCCGGCCACCGGCGCGACTACCGGATCGGGCCCGACGGCTCGGTCCACGCGATGATGGGGATCGGCGGCATCACCGCCAACCTCCGCGTGGGCGACCCCGCCCTCGGCTGGGTCTGCGATCACTGCGAGCCGTGCGTCAGCACCCGCAACCCGGACGGCGACCGCAACATGGCCGCCAACTTCCTCGCCTGCGTGGGCAACATCGTGACGGTGCGCGGCGGCGACGCGGCCGGCGCGACGGGCTTCGTCACCGGGAAGCACGGGGGGATCGAGCACATCATGGTCGACTTCCCGGACGACGTGCTCCCCAAGCTCGACTACGGCACGCTCCTCCGGATCGACGCGTTCGGTCAGGGCCTCGCGCTGACCGACTTCGACGACATCAAGGTCATGAGCACCGATCCGCGGCTTCTCCTGAGCCCGAAGTGGGGCGTCCACGCCGACGGCAAGCGGCTCGTGGTGCCGGTCGCGAAGACCGTTCCGGCCAAGATCATGGGCAGCGGCCTGGGCGGCGAGGCCTGCTATCGGGGCGACTACGACATCCAGTTGTTCGACGCGGCGGTCGTGGAGGAGTACGGCCTCGGCGACCTACGGCTCGGCGACCTCGTCGCGATCCTCGATGCCGACAACAGCTACGGTCGGATCTACAAGACCGGCTCGGTCACCGTCGGTGTGATCGTCCACGGCGCCTGCGTCACGGCGGGCCACGGACCGGGGGTCACGACCCTGCTGACCTCGACCCACGGGAGCATCCAGCCGGTGCTGACGCCCAAGGCCAACCTCGCGACGATCCTCGGAGCGGGCAAGAGCCCGGTCGCCAAGCCCGCCGCCCGTAAGGGGGCGGCGAAGTAGGCGCGGCTACTCCTGCTCGAGCGGCTGCCAGCCGGGGCTGTGGACGGAGGCCAGCGGCCGCCCCTCGGCATCGGTGAGCAGCACGGCGGCGACCAGAGGCGCCTCGGCCCGCATGAGCTTCAGCATGAGACGGTGGCGCCCCGACGTGAGCCGGACGGGCGCCACCGTGGCCTCGTCGAGCGACAGGGCGGCCATCGCCTCCATCTCCCGCACGAGCACGCGGCCATCCAGCCAGACCTTGGCGGCGCCGGTCGCGGCGATGCGAAGTCGGGCCTCGACCGTCTCCGGGCACTCGAGGTCGGCGACGAGGTAGAGGATCCCCGAGAGCGCCTGCACCCAGTCGTCCAGCTCCATCCGCACATCGGGGAACGAGACCTTGCGGAAGCGCAGACGCATCCGATCGCGGCCCTCGTAGGTCGCGGTGGTCGAGAGGCGGCGCTCCGGCTCGCGGACGGTGCGCATCGGCTCGGCCCCGCTCGCGTCGAACGGGCCGCACAGCCACCAGCACGATTCGGCAACGAGCGGGAAGCCCAGCGAGGCGCCCCGGCCGTCCTCGAGCGTGAGCGAGGCCGTGACGCGGGTCACGGGCGGAACGGTCTTGCCCCGCGCCGAGACCATCAGGTACGCGCCCGAGGAGACCGGCTGCGGACGGTCGGGTCCGACGGTCAGTCCGCCGTCGGCCTCCAGGCGGATCGTGGCCGAGATCTCGGTCTCGGCCAGCCCTGGGACCGAAAGGTAGAGCGTCTTGCCGCCGCCCGAGGCGATCGTCGGGGGCCCCTGGTACTGCAGCGCGAGGGTCAGCTCGCCGGAGCCCACCCGCACCTCGCCCAGGTCGAGCGTCAGCGCCTCGTGCGCCCGCCCGGTCTCCGCCAGGTCGGCGCCGTCCATCTGCGAGAGATCGGTCTCGCCGTCGACCAGTTCCACCGCCCCGCCGAGCCGCTCCACGTGCGCGGCGGCCCGCTCCACGATCGCTGCAGCCAGGTCGGCCCACTCCGCCGGCTCGCAAGCGACACCCGGCGTCGCGATCGGCGCCGGCCCGATCCACGCGCGATACGCGTCCCGGGCGAACTCTGGGGCGCCGCAGACCCCGACGATGCCGCCCACGACGGCCAACGTGGTCCCCACGGCGCCGCCGCAGTCGGCCGCGTAGTTGAGGTGGGTGGTCCAGTCGGCCCCATAGAGAAGGCTCAGGGCGATCCGGCCCGCCGTCTGGTAGGCGTGGTCGGCCGGCAGGTGGCCGAGTGTCTCGGCGAGCACCTGGTAGGCCTCGACCCACGGATGCGAGCGCTTCCGCGCGCGGCGTAGGTCGCCGACGCACTCGAGCAGCTCGGAGCCCGAGGGCAGCACGCCGGCCGCGATGGCCACGAGCCGGAGCGGGTCCGATTCGGCGTAGCCCGCGGCGCCGAGCGCCGCGACGAACATGGCCCCGAGCGCGCCATCCTCCGCGTGGTCGATCGTGGCATCGGCATGAGCCAGCCACGCGGCCTCCCCTGGCGCTGCCGGTGCCAGCATCCCCCACAGGAGTGCCCGCTCGACGGCTGAGGAGTCGGTCGCGCAGGGGTTGCGGAACCAGCCCGTCACGGGGGCGGAGAGGCCCCAGCCGAGGTTGCGCAACGCGAAGCCGTACGAGCCGCCCGGCAGTGTCAGCAGGCCGGTCCAGGATGCGGCCAGGGACTGTGCCGTGGTCTCGGGAAGGCGCGCGCCGTCGAGGTCGGGCAGCAGCGCGGCGGCGACCGAGAGGCCCGTGCACGGTGCCGGCGGCTGATCGGTCCCCGGTAGACCACCGTCGACCCGCTCGCCGCGCGCGCAGGCGGCGCCGAGCGCCCCCCCGACGGCCCAGCCGAGCAGGCCCTCCTTGGTGCGCTGGCAGGCCTCGGATCTCCCTAGTCGAATCGGCACGAGCCGCGGCTCCTTCCGTGCGTGTCCCCCCCGCCAGGCGAGGTCTCACTCCCCCGGCACCGGCGGCAGAGTAGGCGAAAGCGGGATGCGGTTCAAGGGGCGCGGCTAGGGCAGGAAGTCGTGCCGCCCGGCCGTGCGAGGGAACAGCAGCACCATGTCGATCATCTGGAAGGCGCCGATGTTCGCGGGATACGGGCTCCAATCGCGCCGCACCCAGTGCTCGCGGAGGGGCGTGAAGCCGAGCGACTCGTACAGGTGGCGTGCCCCCGCGTTCTCCCCGAGCACCGAGAGCCAGGCCCCACGGCGGCCGGGCTGGGATTCGATCAGATCGAGCGCGAGCTGCATCCAGGCTCGCCCGATCCCGCCGCCGCGCCACTCGGGCGCGATGCAGATCCCGAGCCGCGGGCACTCGCCCGGGAATGGCTGCAGACTCAGGTGGCCGACGATCGCGCCCTCCGGCGCCTCCAGCACCAGGTGCAGCTCCCGATGGTGGCTCTGGCGCCGGACCAGATCGCGCGCCACCCACACGGTGTACTCCGCGAGCACGAAGTAGAGGCGGTCCGTCAGCTCGTCCATCTCCGCGTAGAAACGCGCCAGCCCCGGCACGTCGGCCTTCGTCACCGGGCGCGTGAGCGCGGTCCGGCCGTCGCGGGTCGTCAGCGAGATCGCTTCGGTCAGGATCCGGTCTTTGCAGGCCACCGGGGGAATCGCATCTCCATCCCGCTCACCCACGTCTTCGCGATGAAGTCGCGGTCGCGCACGCGGACCGTATCGTCCTGCAGCTCGATCACATGGTACTCCCGCCGCGGGCTGCCGAAACCCACCCAGCCCCCCACGTTCGCCGTGGCGAGGTGGATCACGCCGTCGCGCACTGCCGTGGCGCCGTAGCCGTGCTTGCAGCGGAGCCGACCGTCGTGGTGCACGTGACCGGTGATAAACATGCGGACATTGCCCGCCTCGCGCAGCGCCTCCGCGATCTCGTCCGAGTCGCGCAGGTAGAGGTGGTAGGGGACATTGCCCTCACCGAGCAGCTCGGCCAGGCATCCGTCCTCGGTGTTGCGGCACGACCAGAACGTCGTGTCGCGGACCGGCGCGTGGCACAGCACGATCACGTCTGCCTCGGGTCGCTCTCCCGCGCGGGCGCGAATCCACGCCCCCGGCTCCTCGCCCACCCGCAGCTCGTGGTGAGCCGAGGTGGCGCCCAGGGTCATCAGCCGCGTGTGGCGCAGGTCGAGCACGGCGCGCGTCGGGTGGCCGATGTGGGCCTCCCAGGCCGCGTCGCCCCCCGCGACGAGGTCGGCATTGCCGCGCGAGATCAGGTACGGCAGCGGCTCAACCGTCCGCAGGGCCGCCACGAACTCCTCCCAGTACGTCTCGCGCAGGTCCACCGCGTCGCCGGTGAGCAGCAGAACATCGGGCGCCACCTCACGGACATCGGAGAGGACCGTGCGCGCGACGCGTGTTGAGTCGTCGTCGAAACCCACATGGATGTCCCCAACCACCGCGATCCGCAAGCCCTGCACCGGAGCCCTCGTTTTCGCAGCACAACCGTCGGGTGTGCGTCTTGGCGGGAGCGCGTGGGAATCGAACCCACCAGAGACGGGATTAGCCGCCCC
>CAZRDB010000084.1:0-19775 GCA_964598695.1 uncultured Armatimonadia bacterium | reverse complement strand
GCGGAGACCCCCGAGGATCCCTCGTGGGGCCAGGTCATCGACACCGTCGACACCACGGGCGACGGCTACGCCGACGTGCGTCTCATCGACGCGAGCGGCGACGGACAGATCGACTACGTCGAGGGCGATATCGACAACGACGGCTACGAAGACGTCTCGCTCCAGGACACCACGGGCGACGGGATCCCCGACACGGGCGAGGGCATCGAGAACATGGACGTGCTCACCGCCGGGACGGGCATCGAGGATTTCGACTGGATCGCCCGCGACCACCCCGAGCTGGACAGCGACGCCGACGGCGTCACCAATGTCGAGGAGCACGAGCTGGGGACCGACACGGTGAACCGCGACAGCGACGGAGACCAGTTCACCGATGGCGAGGAGCTCGACCAGGGCTCCGACCCCAACAACTGGCTCTCGACCGAGGACGCCACCCTCGTCGGCTACCAGGTCCAGAGCGAGGTCGAGACGGGACTGGCCGATGCCGCCAACGACGCGGCATGGGACGCGAGCCTCGCGGCCGACGATGCGGCTTCGAGCTACGACGCCGGAGGGTACGACACGAGCTACGACTCCGGCTACGACAGCGGCGCGAGCGACTACAGCTCGGACGAGTAGCGGCCGAGCCGATCCGGCACGGAGGGATGACAGGTGTACTGCCACCATTGCGGCGCCGGTCTCGTGGCCGATGCCCTGTTCTGCCATCGCTGTGGCACGGCGGTCGCGCAAGCCGCGCCGGGCGCCGCGCCTCCCCCGCCGGCTCCCGCGGCGCCACCCGTGCCCGTGCCTCCGGCTCCCGCGGCGCCACCCGTGCCCGTGCCTCCGGCTCCCGCGGCGCCGCCCGTGCCTCCGGCTCCCGCGCCGCCCCCCGTGCCCATCCCTCCAGCTCCCGCGCCGCCGCCGGCCTACCCGCAGCAGGCGGTGGCCGTGAGCGTACACGATCGGGCCGTCGCAGGCGCCAATGTCGCCAACTTCGTCGATGTCTCCGACGTGCTCGATGTGCTCTCGGGGATCGTCTACGAGCCCCCGCTGGCCGAGCGGGCCGGGATCCCGCCCGTGCTCGCCCACGCGCTGTACACCAAGGTCTACCAGTGCTCGAACACTCTCACCCAGCAGCACGGAGGCAGCGGCATGGTCGGCCAGGTTGTCTCGTGGGTGAAGCAGGCGGGCACCGCGCTCGCGCAGGGCCGATCGCCGGGCGCCTCGCGCGAGGCGTTCCAGCCGGAGACCTGGCTCTCGACCCTGGAGTTCGCGGCCGAGGAGGCCGATCTGTGGAACCGGTGTGTCCGTCAGAGCGACCTGCGGGAGGGCTACGAGACGCGCGCGCTCCGCACCTGCCTCGACTGCCGGATGCAGCGCATGTTCAACCCCGACTACGAGCGGATCGTGAAGCAGCGGGCCCAGATGAGCAGCCTCTTCATGCCGCGCAACGCGATCCTCGCCCTCTATCGCATGTACCGCGATCCGAAGTTCGTCTGCACCCGCTGCCAGGGGCTGCAGTACTCGGAGCGGACGATCGTCCTGTGCTCCGCCTGCGGCGAGCCGAACGCCGAGAGCTTCTTCACCGTCTGCCGCAAGTGCGGCTTCAACCTGCAGTCGCGCATGCCCGGCCCGGCCCCTGGCGGCGCGATCGTCGAGACGCCCGTCGCGCAGGAGCCGCTCCCGCACGATGAGGGCGACGCGACGGAGCTGCCGGAGGCCGCGGAGCCAGTCGCCGCCCCGGAGCCCCGGCGCATTCTCACCGGCAAGTGCGTCGATTGCGGCAACCAGTTCCGCGTGCCGGTCGACCGCATCCCCGAGGGGGGCCTGCGCGCGAAGTGCAGCCAGTGCGGCCGGCCGCTCACGATCCGCCGCCCGAGCGGCGAGGCTGGCCCGTAGGCTATCGGCGAGGCCCGCGGCGGTCGCCCCAGATCAGAGGCTCCAGGACGGGCAGGATCACGCACTCGCCCTCCTCGCACCGCGCCGCGTGGAAGTGGCGGAAGCTCTCCGGGTTCTCCCGGTTCAGCGCGAAGAGGTCGTAGTGGTTCGGGACCGCATACCGCGGCCGGACGCGCGCCGCCAGCTCGGCCGCCTGCTCGGGGCCGAGGTTGCCCCACTTCCCGTTGATCGGCGCCAGCAGCACCTCGGCCTCGGGCGCCGCCTCCAGCAGCAGCGGGCTGAAGGCCGTGTCGGAGGCGTCGTACAGCGTCCGCCCGTTGGCGAACTCCAGCCGGTAGCCGGTCGTGTCGAGCACGTCGGCGCCGGTCGGCACGGCGTAGCAGCCGGAGATCCACACACCCGCGACCTCCACCCGGTCGCCCACATCGATGATCCGGATCCGCTCCGCCGGGATCCCGACCTCGGCCAACGCCGTCGCCGCGAGGTGGGGCGCGACGAACCAGGTGGTCTGGCTGTGGCCGTAGCGCCGGAGTGTCTCCGGGTCGAGGTGGTCGAGGTGGTTGTGGGTTGTGACGAGGACCTCGACCTCGAGATCCTCCGGCTCGATCGGCACGGGCAGGAGCCGCGAGAACGCGGGGTCCAGCGCGCCGGCGGAGTCGGTGAGGTAGGGGTCGATCGCCACGGTCGCCCCGGGCCCCTTGACGAGGCAGCTCGCCTGGCCGAGGCGCCACACGGCCGCCTCGTCGGGGCGGAGCGCCAGCGCGCGGATTCGGTCCATCTCAGTCATCGTTCCCCTCCTACTCCCACCCGACCGGCCCACTCGCGCGGGCGCTGCAGACCGGCCCGCACACGAGCGCTCGGCCCTCCCCGGCCAGGGGCCGGTCGCATCCGTAGCGCTCACGCCAGGTGGGCCACGGGCCGAGGAGCGCGCAGTCGTCGACGGTGACGTGGCCGCTCCGCCACGGCGCGGCCACCGTGGAGTCGATCACGAACCGCGCCCGGGTCGTGTGCGTTCCGGTGCGAAGCCCCACACGAAGCGGCACATACCGGTTGGTCGCGCCGCCGCCGCGCAGCGGCTCCGAGGCGTGTGTCGCGACCACGTTGCCGCCGGCGTCGAGTTCCTCAACCAGGAGCCACACCCCATCCGTCTCCGCGGCGCCGAAGCCCGTGCCGTCCTGATCGGCAGTGTAGGCGTACGCGGTCGCGAGGTACAGCGCGTCGGGCCGCACTGGGACTTCCTGCCACAGGCGGGAGCGGGCGTCTCCGTCGCCCTGGATCCGTCCCGCCTCGTGGCCCGAGCGGATGAACGGGACTCCCGGGCCCTCGTAGTCGCCCGGGTCGGTGCTCTCCGTCCACAGGTAGGCCCGGCCCTCACCGACGTTCGTGAAGATCCAGCCGTAGACGGAATCGGTGTACGACTTCGAGACGCCGATCCCGTAGACGCCCTCCTCGAAGCCCGGGTTGAGCAGCAGGTTCCCCGAGACCGGCTCCAGGGGGAGCGAGACGGGGCGGGCGCCCTCGGGGCCCGGCCCCGGCGCCAGCGCCAGGTTCTGCACGATGGCGTCGGCGCCGTACTCACCCACGAACCGCACCGCGACCACGCCATGCACGGGCTCGATGCCGTCGCGCACGAGGCGCGTCGCGCGGCCGGGGCCGCCCGCGGTTGCGGCGATGTCCAGGCTCGCGAGCCAGGGCGTGCCGTTCACGAAGACCGACATCGCGCGCTCGGTCGCCGGCACGTCCCGGCTCTCGGCGAGCCCCAACACGAGGTGGTAGCGGCCGGGCCCGACGGTCAAGCAGACGGTGAAGTCCCTGCCGTGGACGCCGTAGCGGTACAACTCCGGGTCGTCGGCGCCGGCGACGGAGGCGCTGCGCGGCTCGGTCCACCACGTGCGGCGCACGGAGTCGGTGTTGTGGGCCGTGCGGACGACGAACTCCGTGCCCGGACGCCACGTGTGCCCCTCGCGGTCGCGGTAGTCGGGCCGCGCGGTGCGCCCGAACACGAGTCGCTGGGTCTCGGTCGGGCCGCCGCCCTCGCCGTAGGGGCATGGGGGAGCCGTCGCGGCCGAGGTCTGGACCTGCTCGATGGTCACCCGCGTGCCGCGAGAGGCGGGGTTGCCCTCGCCGCGCACGACCACCCGGACGGTGTGGGGGCCGTCGCGCAGGCCGCTCTTGGAGTAGAGCACCTGCCGGTCGCGGCTCTCGGGGCACCACGTGTCGAGACCCGCCAGCTCCCTCCGACCGTCGAGGGTGACCTCGGCGAGACCGCCCTCGGGCTCCCCGCGGCCCACGATGCGGAACTGGTTTCCCGTGAAACCAAACGAGAGAGCCGCCCCGGCCGTCGTGGCGTAGCGTCCGGGGGCGCCGGGGTCGGCCGTCTCGGCCCACGCGCCGGTCCAGGCCAGTTCGTCGCCGTCGAGCACCTCCTGCGGGTCGGGGCCCTCGATGACGACGGTCCGTGCGCCGTCGTGGCGGATCCGCACGAGGCAGTCGCCCCCGGGTAGCGGCTCCACCGTGTAGCCGCCGCGGTCGAGGCGGGGGCGTGGGGCGAGCGTCGCGCCATCGGCCGTGACGAGGCCCGGCCGGTAGGAGAGCCGGAGGAGGTCGAGGCGACCCGGGGGGGCGTCGAACAGCGTGTACTCGATCCGGCCCTTGCCGTAGACGATCCGCTGCACGATGGAGCCCGCGTCGAGAAGGTGGTTCTCGCGCGCGGGGGCCATGATCTCCGGACGCCAGACCATGTTCTCGAGCAGCGCGAGCAGGGCGCACGGGTGCGCCAGGTTGAACCACTCGCCCGCCGCGACGCAGCCGCCGTCGATCGAATCCTCGACGACGCCCGTCTCAAGCCCGTCGTAGGTCCCCATGATGGCGGCGCGGCGTTGGATCTCACGCGCCCACTCCGAGCCGGTCAACGCCCCGTAGCGTCCGTAGGCTTTCGCCAGCCACAGGGGGCCGTACCACAGGGAGCGGCCGCAGCAGGCCGCCGACTCGGGGTAGCACCAGGCGCCGCTGTAGACGTCGCCGTTCGAGTACTGGGAGACCCCGGTGTGGTTGATGTGGAGCGTGAGGATGTTGCGGACATCGCTTTGCCAGTGGGGGAACTCGTCCGGGTGGGTCATCAGGTAGGTCGCGACGGTCTCCGAGAGCCCTCCGGTGCCGCACGGGTTGGACCAGTCCCAGTAGTGGAGCCCGAAGCTCTCGTTGTCGGTCCAGCGCGGCAGGACGCGGTCGCGCAGGTGGCGGATGCCGGCGGCTCGGACGGTGCGGTAGCATCCGCCCTCGCCCGCGCAGCCGACGCTCAGCAGTTCGTCGTACAGCTCGACGAGGAACACCACGGAGCCCGTCATACGGTTGTACTCGGCCCCCCACGGGACATCCTCGGGGTTGGCGTACCGGGGCCAGGGGTCGGCGCCCGGCCTGAGGTCGCAGTGGGCGGCCAGGACATCGGCCCAGTGGCGGGCGGCATCGAGCCACTCCCGGTTGCCGGTGAGCTTGTACGCCCGCACCAGCTCGCTGCCGGCCCAGGCGGCGAGGTCGAGCTGAATGAAGCCGTGGGGATCGGCGCGGCCGTACGACGCGCCCCGTGTCGGGCAGATGATCGGGAAGCGGGGCCAGGCATGCGTCGCCGGGGTCTGGTTGTGCCGCACCAGCACCAGGGCGGCGCGGTCGATGTGCGCGAGCGCCGTCGGATCGCCGGAGTAGCGGTAGTAGTCGCGCAGGGCCCAGATCACGCACGCGACGCGCTGGCCGAGGTCTCCGTTGGCCCAGTCGCTCTGCTCGGGGATCGAGATCTCGCCCTGGTCGGTGATGCGCCACGAGCCGTTGTAGATGTAGTGGGGCGCCGGCGCGAGGGCTTCGGGCGGGGCGACCCACGGGTAGCGGCGGAGGGTCTCGGCCGCGATGCGGATGCGCCAGTCCCAGGGGCCGTTCGGCGCGGTGTACCAGGGGGCGATGACGCCGTACCGGTCCTCGACGGCCGTGTGGGCGTAGTAACGGCCCTGTGCGGCCTGGCCGCGGGCGCCGGAGCACAGCGCGAGAAGCGCCACTGTCGAGGCGACGACCAGGCGGACACGCCACGCCGCGGGCAGGCCGAGCACGATGCATCTCCCTCTCGCGGGCCACCGGGGAGCCCCGCGCCGGGCAGGTTCGCGCGCCATGCGCGGTTCGCCTTCGCGCTGGGGGAGGCCGCGCGAA
The DNA here is from genome assembly GCA_964598695.1 of uncultured Armatimonadia bacterium. Classification (GTDB taxonomy): domain Bacteria; phylum Armatimonadota; class Zipacnadia; order UBA1398; family UBA1398; genus CAZRDB01. The sequence goes on along the minus strand of CAZRDB010000084.1, from coordinate 13,703 downwards.
TGCCGCGGCGAACACGAAACGGAGACGCGGGCGCGCGGGGCTTGCCTGTGGCGTCGCGATCACGTAACGAAGCGGAGGCGGAGAGATGGACAACACGGCAGGCGCGGGGGACGCGGGCTCGGTGAGCCGTCGGCAGTTCCTGCGCACATCCCTGAGCGCGGCCGCGGTCGGCGCGCTGGCGGCGCCGTTCGCGTCGCGGGCGTTCGCGCAGGGCGGCGAGGAGATCCGCGTGGGTTTGGTCGGTTGCGGAGGCCGCGGCACGGGTGCGGCGATGCAGTCGCTCAAGGCCGATCCCGCGGTCCGGCTGGTGGCGATGGGCGACGTGTTCGCCGAGCGGATCGAGGGCAGCCTCGGGGCACTCCAGGAGTCCGACCTGGGCGACCATGTCACCGTCGATGCCGAGCATCGGTTCGTGGGCCTCGATGCGGGGCGCAAGGTCATCGACAGCGTCGATGTGGTTCTGCTGTGCGAGTATCCCCAGTTCCGACCCGCGCACCTCGCGGCCGCGGTGGCGGCCGGCAAGCACGCCTTCGTGGAGAAGCCGATCGCCGTCGACGTGCCGGGCGTCCACTCGGTGCTCGCCTCGTGCGAGCAAGCGAAGGCGAAGAACCTGAACATCGTCTCGGGCCTGTGCTGGCGGTACGAGGAAGGCATGCGCGAGGCGGTCCAGCGGGTCCAGGACGGCCAGATCGGCGAGATCGTCGCGCTGCAGAGCACCCGCCACGAGAACCGAGTGGCGCGCTACTCGGCGCCGCAGCCGGGCTGGAGCAAGCTCGAGGAGCACATCCGCAACTGGTACCTGTGGACCTGGATCAGCGGCGACTTCGTGGCCGAGCAGTACGTCCACGATATCGACATGATGTGCTGGGCGATGGGCGAGTATCCCGTTCGCTGCACCAGCTCGGGCGGCCGGCAAGTCCCGCCGAACCCGAACTACGGGGATACCTTCGACACCTTCGCGACGGTGTTCGAGTTCGCCAACGGCGTGAAGCTGTTCGCGGATACGCGCCAGTGGGAAGCCTGCGACCGCTACTACACCAACTCGGTCATCGGCACGACCGGCGTGGTCGACCTGCTGGGCAACAGCAACACCAACCGCAACACCGTCCGGCGCGAGGGCAAGTCGGACATGTACCAGAGCGAGCACGACGCGCTGTACGGCGCGCTCCGCGCCGGCCAGCCGATCAACAACGGCGAGTACATGGCCAAGTCGACGCTCGCCGGCCTCATGGCCCGCCAGTCGGCCTACGCCGGCCGCGACATCACCTGGGATCAGATCTGGAACTCGACGGAGAACCTGAGCCCGCCCACCGACACCTGGGACGCGGCCGTCGTCGAGCGCCCGGTGCCGACCCCCGGCCAGTACCAGTTCAGCTAGGGCTCGCCCACGCTCCGCAACCTCCGACGGCCCCGCGCGCGGCACGCGCGGGGCCGTTCGGTGTCGGTGCGGGGCTCCCGGAGGTGCTCGCGATGGCATCGGCTCACGGCTTGCGCGTCGCTCTCGTCGGCCTCGGCTTCGGCGCCGAGTTCATCCCGATCTACCTGCACCACCCCGACGTCGCCGAGGTCACCATCTGCGACCCGCGCGAGGAGGCGCTGGCGCGGCTCGGGGATCGCTACGGCGTCTCGCGTCGGCTGCGGTCGTTCGAGGAGGTGCTCGCCGACGACCGGATCGACGCAGTCCATCTCGTCACCCCGATCCCCCTCCACGCCCAGCAGACGCTCGCCGCGCTGGAGGCCGGCAAGCACTGTGCCTGCACGGTCCCCATGGCGACGAGCCTCGACGACCTCCGGGCGATTGTCGAGCGGACGCGCGAGACCGGCCTCCGCTACATGATGATGGAGACCGCCGTCTACTGCCGCGAGTTCCTGTTCGCCGAGGAACTCGTGCAGCAGGGCACCCTCGGCCGGATCCAGTTCCTCCGCGGCGCCCACTACCAGGACATGGAAGCCTGGCCCCCCTACTGGACCGGGCTGCCGCCCTTCTGGTACGGCACCCACGCCATCGGCCCGCTGCTCGCTCTGGCCGGCGCTCGGGCCGAGAAGGTCCACTGCCTCGGCACCGGCCGGATGCGCGAGGAGCTGCGGGTCCCGTACGGCAACCCGTACCCGATGGAGACGGCAGTCTTCCGCCTCGCCGGGTCGGATGTCGCCGCCGAGGCCACGCGTTCGCTGTTCCATGTCGGCCGGGAGTACCAGGAGAGCTTCAACGTCTACGGCGAGGACGGGGTGTTCGAGTGGGGCCAACTCGGCAGCGAGGAGCCGGCCCTCTTCCGCATTGAGCCCCGGGTCGAGGGGCGTGGCCGCGCGACAACGGCCGAGCGGGTCTCGGCGCCCGACTACGCCCACCGCCTGCCGCCCGAGATCGGGCGATTCACCCAGCTCGGGGTCTACGACGAGGCAAACCCGCACCAGTCGTTCCTCCAGGGCGGGGGCCACGGCGGCTCGCACCCGCACCTGGTCCATGAGTTCGTCCGGAGCATCGTCGAAGCTCGCGCACCCCGCGTGGACGCCGTCACGGCCGCCGACTGGACGGCCGCGGGGATCTGCGCGCACGAGTCGGCCCTGCGCGAGGGCGAGGCGGTCCGGGTGCCCTCGTTCGCGTAGCGGGGCCGTGCGCGTCAGGAGCCGCGCACGTCGTCGATGGCGCGGCGAACCATCGTCAGCTCGCCGCGGAACGCCTCGATGACCTCATCCTCGCGGTGATCGGGGTCGATCCGCAGGCGCGCCTCCCGGATCCGGGCGGCCGCGGCCTCCAGCACGCCCTCGATCTTGCGAAGCCGGACCACCGCGTGCTCCCAGCGCGCCTGCATCGCGTCGAGCGTGGCCAGCGTGGTGCGCTTCTCGATGAGGGTGGTCTCCAGCTCCTGCCGCACCCCGTCCGGCAGCCGCGTGGCGAGCTGCCGCTCGAGGCCCGCGATCTGGGCCCGGAGCGCCCCGCCTCGGGCCTGCCGGGTCGAGCGTCGCGCCGCGCGTCCCTCCTGCGCGATGGAGTGGCCGCTCCGCTGCAGCTCGTCGAGCTGCAGGAGCACGTCGGAGAACAGCGCGTAGTCCTTGCCGGCCTCGCGCGCGGCGGCGGCGTGCGCCCGGTCGATCCGCCGCAGCAGGCCGCCGATCGGGTCGCGGGCCCGGGCGAATGCGAACAACCCCACGCTCGCGGCGGCGGCGGCGCCGATCAGCAGCATCCCCTGGAGCACGACCAGCAACAGCGGCGGAGGCGGACGGCGCTCCCACAGCTCCACCGTGAGCCCGCCGGAGAGCCCCGCGCGGACCTCGGAGGGTGTGATGAGGTACGCATCGACGAACCGGGAGAGGTCCAGCCCCACCGAGACGGAGCGGTCGGAGGCCAGCACCCGGGGGGGCACCGCATAGACGTACCGGTGGCCGGGCTTGTCCTCCTCGAGCAGTGTGAGGGAGGGCTCGATCTTCACGTAGGGATGCGACTCGGCATAGTCTCCGGCGGGCGTCGGCGAGGAGTACCGGGCGTCATAGGTGCGCCCGTCGTGGGTCGAGGCGAACGTGCCGCGGACCACCAGCCGGTACTCGCGGTGCTCGCTGGCGCGCAACGGCGGGGTGGCGACCGCCGTGCCGTCGAGCGGAACAGCGACCTCACACAGCCGTGTGCCCGAGGGCGGGGCGGCCGGCGCGGGCACGGGCAGCAGGAGCAGTCCGAGCAGCAGCACGGTACGGCCCATCGGTGCCTCCTGTCTCGGGGCGGAGCGCCCGGTCTAGCGGGTCAGCTCCTGGCCCGAGTAGCTGAGCGATTTCGCGAGGTACTGGCCGAGATCGCGGTGGGCGACGCTCCGGCCGCCCATACTCGCCAGGACCCGCTGGTAGCGCCCGAGCAGCTCGTGATCGCGGTTGATGTCCTCATCGTTCCACTCGCGGGCGGCCACGCCGAGCACGGCCATGCGCTCGTCGACGGCCCGCACGGCGCCGGCGGCGTCGCCCGCCGCGAGGCAGCTCGCCGCGCGCAGGAGCGCCTCGCCGGTCTCGTAGCCGAGCCGGTTCTTGCGGACCGCCTGGCGGGTCGAGCGCACCATCTCGTCGCGCGTGTCGCATCGATCGACCGTGGCGGTGGCCTGCTCCTCGTCGTTGCGCACGAAGACGAGGTCCTTGTACTCGAGCGCCACCGTCGCGACCCGCTGGGGCTCGCGGCCGGGGGGGATCCGCACCTGCAGCAGCACGACGTGGCTGTCTCCCATGAAGAAGTGGGGGATGAGCATCTTCACCCCGGGCTCGTCGTCCTCGCCCCGGTTCGTGGCGATCCCGAGGTCCTCGTAGACCCGTTGGTCCATCCGCTGCTCGTCGGAGCGCACTCGTGCGGTCTCCTCGGCGCTGAGCGCCCCGCTCCCGAGCACGCGGACGAGCTGGACGCTCGGGTCCAGATCGACGCGGAGATTGACCGCCTTGGCAACGGGGTGGGTGAGGTCGCCCAGCTCGCGCTCGAGCACGTCGCGGGTCGCGGAGGCGTCGCTCAGGAAGTGGTAGTTGCCCTTCCCGGAGCGAGCGAGGAGCGACATGAGCTTCTCATCGAACTCGAGGCCCACGCCGATGGTCGTCGTCTGGATCCCCTTGTTGAAAGCGTCCTCGGCGAGCGTCCGGAACGCAGCCTCGCCCTTCTGGCCGGCGGTCACGAGTCCGTCGGAGAGCAGGATGACGCTGCTGATGGTCTCGGGGCCGAGGTGAGCGGAGACCTGGTCGTAGGCCCGTCCGAGGCCCTCGTGGATGTTGGTCGAGCTGCCTGGCCTCAGGCCGCGGATCACCCGGACGAACTGCTCCTTGTCCGCAACCGGCGTGGAGGCGATGTCGACCGTGGCGGTCGTGTCGTAGGTGACCAGGGCCAGGCGGTCGTCGGCGGTGAGGCGGTTGACGGCCTCGATGGCGGCCTGCTTGGCGTGCTCGAGCTTGCCCTCGCCGCTCATCGAGCCGCTGCGGTCGATCACGAGCGCCAAGTTGAGCGGAGGCCGGCGGGGCGCCTCGGTCGCGATGGCCTGGATCCCCACCTGGAGGTAGGTCTCGCCCCCCTCGGTGAGCACCCGCGCGTTCTCGGTCTCGGCCGAGAGGCTGAGTGCCTGGTCGGTCGGGACGGGGAAGCTCTGGCCGTACTCGCGCGTGAAGGCCGCGAGCTGGACCGTCTCCCCGTCGATGACGACACCGTTGTCGATCAACTTGGCGATCCGCTCGCGCTCGCCGTAGCCGCCGCCGTAGGTGTTGGCATAGTAGGCGTTCGGGTCGGCGCTCTCGGCGCCCCCCTTGGCCGCCGGCCTGGCGCGGTCGGCGCCGAACGTCTTCGCCTCGGCCGCCGACGGCACTGCCGCTTTCGTGGCGGCCCCCGCCTCCCCCTTGGCGCAGGCGGAGAGCAGGCAGGCGAGGAGTACGAGAGCGACGGAGATGGTGCCCCATGCGAGTGTCTTCGACACGTGCGCTCACCCCAATCCGGATACTAGCCACACACTACTTGGCTGCAGGGAGGTGCCCACGGACACGCGAGACGCAACAGCCGGGCCGCGCACTTGCGCGTGCGCGAGGCAGGAGTCGGGCGTCGGCCAGAGGAAAGCCCAGACAGGTGGCATGGCCGCACGCGCCCGTACCTTGGGGCGCGAATGGGCCTCGGCTCCGGGGCGGGCAGCCGAGGCGACGAGGAGGGACCGGGAGATGGCGCGCGTCGCGATCGCGGAGGATCAGGGCCTCATTCGCGATCTCCTGCGCAGTCTGCTGGAGTCGGAGCCGGGGATCGAAGTGGTGGGGGCGGCTGCGGACGGCCGCACGCTCCTGTCTCTGGTCAAGGAGCACAAGCCCGAGATCGCCATGACCGACATCATGCTGCCGGACCTCAACGGGATCGACGTCACGCGCCAGATCTGCGCCGACTTCCCAGGCACGCGCGTGATCGTGTTCTCGGCCCACACGGAGCGCAGCGTGATCGCCGAGGCGTTCCGGGCCGGCGCTGCGGGCTTTCTCTCGAAGGGGGGCGACAAGTCCGAGGTGATCCAGGCCCTCACGAGCGTGCTGAGCGGCGAGGCCTACATGTCGCCCAGCGTCGCGGGCCAGTTCGTCCGAGACCTCGTGTTTGCCCCGAACGCCTCGGGGGCGACGGCGTGGACGGCCCTGACGGGCCGGGAGCGCGAAGTGCTCCAGCTCATCGCCGAGGGCAAGACCACCAAGGAGTGCGCCGACGCGCTCGGCGTCAGCGTCAAGACCGTGGAGACGCATCGGCAGCAGATCCTCGGAAAGCTCGGCCTCCGCGGGACGGCCGATCTGGTGAAGTACGCCATTCGCGAGGGCCTCACCTCACTCGACTTCTAGCCCTCGCTCGCCTCGGACCGTCCGGCGCCCCTCCGGGCGAGCGGGCGGCCTCTCAGGCTCCGCGAGCGTCCGGCTCAGGGAATCCCTGACGCGCTCCTCAGGGATTCGCCGCCCATGATCCTCCGCACGGGCGCTCCGTTTCCGCTTTCCCCCGATACCGCGCGGCGCGCCAGCCTTCGACAATGCTGCCGGGTGTGGGGCCCGGTCGGCATCGCCGGAGAGGGAGCGTGCAGCCGTGACCCAGATCGCCACCATGAGCGGAGTGCAGGCGCGGGATCTTCAGCTTGTCGTCTTCGATGTGGGCCAGGAGCGGTTCGGCGTCGACATCGACCGTGTGCGCGAGATCATCCCCGCGCAGCAGGTCACCCAGATCCCCAGGTCGCCCTCGTTCGTGCGTGGCGTCCTCGACCTGCGGGGGGTCGTGATCCCTGTGCTCGACCTGCGGGAGCGGTTCGGGATGCCGCCGGGTGAGACGGACGTCGACCGGCGCATCGTCGTGGTCGAGATGGGGGGGCAGATCGTCGGCTGCACGGTCGACGCGGTCTCCGAGGTGCTCACGCTGGCCCGCGATGCGGTCCAGCCGCCGCCAGCCGTGGCCGCTACCGACGAGGCGGCCTACCTGCTCGGGGTTGCGCGGCACGGCGATCGCCTCGTGATCCTCCTCGACCTGGACCGGGTGCTGAGCGTGATCGAGCGCTCGGCGCTCGCCGACCTCGCGAGTGCCGCGGCGGATCGGGGAACAGCCTGAGCGGCCGGTCGGGGTTTTCGAGCAACGGGCTCAGGGAATCCCCGAGGGGAACTCAGGAATCCGTCCCGGAGGATCAGCCGGTGGAGCCCCTCCTTTCCGTGTTCCCCCGATACCCCGCTCGGCGGCCGGGCCGGACAATGCGGGTTGGGCGCGGGGATCGGGATGTCTGAGACCGGCGGGGTGCAGCGATGGAGCGTCCACGGAGCGAGCACGACCCCGGTATGGGCTCTGAGTGGCTGCCGACGCCCGTGGAAGCGGGTGCGGGCACTGCCCTTCCCGGGGAGGCATGTACGGCGCTCGTGGAGGCCGCCACGTGCGCGAGCTGGCAGTGCCACGTGCCGGTCTCGGTCTGCGTTGTGCCGCACCATGGGCATATCCGCTTCTTCGCTCCGGCGAGCGTGCCATACCGCGAGGCGAGCCGCTGCGGGATGCTCGCGCTGGTGAGCGCCCTGGAGGGCAGGGTGCTCGCCACGGGCGACGCCTCGACGCACCCGGACCTCCGCGGCAGCCCGCATCTCGCCCAGCCGTCGCCGGTGGGACTGCTCGTCAGCGTCCCGCTCGCCGGACCCGACGGCGCTCCGTTCGGCGCGATCGCGGTCCTGGCGCACGAGGCGGGAGCCGATGTCGAGGGGCGCGTGCATGCGCTGCACGAGATCGCGGACGAACTCAGCGCCCGGATCGCGCGGCTGGTGGCTCCCGGCCGCTACGAACCGGGCGCTGTGAGGACGGCCCGGGGTCAGACGGCCGGGGGGACGGGAGCTTGAGCGCGGCGGCCAAGGGTGCGTAGCGAGACGGCACGCGGATGGGGCTGCGCGGTTCCGTGCAGCCCGAGGTGCGGAAGGACTCGGAGCTTCTGGGGCTGTCATGGGCTCCCCTCCGCGGCGCTGGATAGGGTGGATGGTGCGTTGTCTCAGACAATCATGACCGTCGACGGGTCGGTGAGCGTGCGCCAGATGGTGCGCTTGACGCTCGCCGACGAGGGCTACGCGATCGTGGAGGCCGCGGACGGGGCCGACGCCCTGGCCAAGCTGGCGAGCACGCCGGTCGACCTGGTGATCACCGACCTCGACCTGCCCGACCTGGACGGGGTGGACCTCATCCGTGAGATCCGGGCGAACCCCGGCTATCGCTCCACACCGGTGATCGTGCTGGCGGCACAGCCGCAAGATGACCGGAGACGGGAGGGCCGAGCGGCGGGCGCAACGGGGTTCGTCACGAAGCCGTTCCGGCCAGACCAGCTCGTGGCGATGGTGCGCCAGGTCCTGCCCTAGCAGGGCGCGGAAGCCCGTGGCACGGCCGGCACGGGATGCGGGAGGTACGGCATGGGCAACGCGACGGAGCGGGTGACCGCGCTACGGGGAACGGAGGCTGCAGCGTCCGGGGGCCCTCGCGTCGTCGTGGTCGACGACGACGAGGCGCTCGGCGCTCTCGCCGACGCCATCCTCTCGGCCGCGGGCTATCGAGTGACCGTGTGCCACCACCCGCGCGAGGCGCTGCGCCTGGTCGCCGAGGACCCCTCCGCGTTCGACCTGGCTCTGACTGACCAGGCCATGCCAGGCTGCTCGGGCCTCGAACTGGCCGCGCAGTTCCACGCGATCCGACGCGGCCTGCCGATCGTGCTGGTGAGCGGTTCGGTGGAGTTCCTCGATCCGATGGAGATCGCGTCGGCCGGTGTCTCAGCCGTCCTCCCCAAGCCGTACGCCCGCACCGATCTGACGCAAGCGGTCGCCCTGGCGCTCCGAGGCCGGCCCGAGGCGTGACCCGGCCGGCGGAGGCACAGAGGCCGCCGCATCGCTCCGTCGAACATCCCGGGGGACGCGCCGTCCCTTCTTGTCAAGGAGGGGGCGGGGGCCGGCTGCCTCGCGAGCCCCGCGAGGGGGAGGTGGTCGCCCGTGCGGTCGTCGGTGTTCCTCGCGCTCGCAGTCTCAGCCGTCCTCGCGCCGGGGGTCCGCGCGGCCACGGTGGGCGCCCCGGAGGGCTCGGCGCGGCTTGACGAGATCGTCTTCGCCGCGCACAAGGCCCACGGGGTCGTCTCGGCCGGTCCGTGTTCGGACGCGGTGTTCCTCCGCCGCGCCTACCTCGACGCCATCGGCACGCTGCCCACACCGGAAGAGGCGCGGGGGTTCCTCGACGACCGGCGGCCGGATCGGCGCGCGCGCCTGATCGACGCGCTGCTCGCCCGTCCGGAGTTCGCCGACTACTGGGCGCTCAAATGGTGCGACGTGCTGCGGGTCAAGTCGGAGTTCCCGATCAACCTCTGGCCCAACGCGGTGCAGGCCTACCACCGGTGGATCCGCGATGCGGTTCGTGACAATACGCCCTACGACCGCTTCGCGCGGGCGCTGCTCACCTCGAGCGGGAGCAACTTCCGCGTGCCGCCGGTCAACTTCTACCGTGCCGTGCAGGGCCGCGACGCGAGGAGCCTGGCCGGGGCCGCCGCCCTGACCTTCATGGGCACGCGGCTCGAGCTGTGGCCCGAGGAGCGCCAGGCCGAGATGGCATCGCTCTTCTCTCGCGTTGCCTACAAGAGGACGGGGGAGTGGAAGGAGGAGATCGTCTGCCTCGATCCGACTCCGAGCGGGCCACTCGAGGCGGTGCTCCCGGACGGTACGCGGGTGACCGTCGCGGCGGGCGAAGACCCCCGCGTGGCCTTCGCCGACTGGCTCCTCCGGCCCGACAACCCCTGGTTCGCGCGGTGCGCCGCCAACCGGGTCTGGGCGTGGTTGCTGGGGCGCGGGGTGGTCGAGGAGGCCGACGACATCCGCGAGGACAACCCGCCGAGCTGCCCCGAGCTGCTCGCCTACCTCGAGGGGGAGCTGGTCGCCTCGGGCTATGACCTCCGTGCCCTGTACCGGCTGATCCTCAACTCGGAGGCCTACCAGCAGTCGCCGGTGCCCCGGAGCACGGGGCCGCAGGCCGAGGCGCTCTTCGCCGCATACCCCGTCCGGCGGCTGGACGCCGAGGTGCTGGTGGACGCGCTGTGCGCGGTGATCGGGGGGACGGAGGAGTACACGAGCCCAATCCCCGAGCCGTACACCTTCGTTCCCACGTACCGGCGGACGATCGAGCTGGCCGATGGCAGCATCACCAGCTCCCTGCTCGAGCTGCTGGGCCGCCCGGCGCGCGACACCGGCCTGATGTCGGAGCGCAGCAACGGCGCGACCGACTCGCAGCGCCTCTACCTGCTCAATTCGGCCGACATCCAGCAGCGGATCGGTCGCGCGCCGGGCCTGCGCCGCCTGGCCTACGCGGCCGGATGTGATCGTCGCGCCATCACCGACGGCCTCTACCTGCTGGTGCTTTCCCGCCACCCCACCGAGCCCGAGCACAAGGTGGCCGAGGACTACCTCCGGACCCACGCGCGGGACCTGCGCGCGGCCGTCGAGGATCTCGCTTGGGCCCTGATCAACAGCAAGGAGTTCCTCTACCGCCACTAGGGAGGCGACCATGACTCCACGCTTCGACGGCTCTCGCATGACCCGGCGCGAGGTGCTGCGCCGCAGCCTCCTCGGCACGGCCGGTCTCGTGCTCGCGGGCCGCGCGGCGGCTCAGCAGCCGGCTGCTCCTCCCCCCCCGCGACCGGGTCGGGCGAAGTCGGTCATCCAGATCTGGATGTGGGGCGGCCCCTCGCAGCTCGAGACGTTCGACCCGAAGCCGGAGGCTGGGTATGACTTCTGCGGGCCGCTCACGTCGCCGATCGAGACGAACGTGCCCGGCGTGCGGATCTGCGAGCTGCTGCCGCTGCTCGCGAAGAAGGCCGACACCTACGCCATCATCCGCAGCATGACACACGGCGTGAACGCGCACGAGACGGCCTCCTACATGGTCCAGACCGGGCACGCGCAGGGCGGCGGGATCGTGTACCCGTCGCTGGGGGCGGTGGTCTCGCTGCTCCGTGGCTACGACGCCGGCTACCAGGGCCGGATCCCACCCTACATCGTGCTCACGGAGTCGCAAGGTCGCTTCTCGGAGGCCGGGTTCCTGGGCCTCCGGTACAAGCCCTTCTGCACCGGCGGCGACCCCAACCAGAAGGCATTCGCGGTCGACGGGATCGTCACTGAGGGGGTCTCCACCCAGCGCCAGCAGGACCGGCGCGCCTTGCTGCACGCGCTCGACACGCTGGGCCGCGCGTTGCCCGAAGAGCCCCAGTTCGCGCGGCTCGACCAGTACGAGGAGAGCGCCTACGGACTGATCCTCGGCGATGCGGGCAAGGTCTTCGATCTCACGCGGGAGCCCGACGAGACGCGCGAGCGCTACGGCCGCAACACGTTCGGCCAGTCGTGCCTGGCGGCCCGGCGGCTCGTCGAGGAGGGCGTGCCCTACGTCACGATCAACTACGGCGGGTGGGACACGCACAAGCGCCACTTCGAGACCATGCGGCAGAAGCTGCCGCAGATGGATCAGGGGGTGGCGACGCTGCTCGAGGACCTCGGGGCGCGGGGGCTGCTCGATTCGACCGTGGTCTGGTGGGGCGGCGAGTTCGGTCGCACGCCGCGAGTGCAGTGGGAGGAGCCCTGGAACGGAGGGCGGGGTCACTTCGGCGATTGCTTCTGCGCCATGCTGGCCGGTGGGGGCGTGCGGGGCGGACAGGTGGTTGGCGCCTCCAGCGCCACCGGCGAGGAGGTCGCGGAGCGGCCCGTGCACCCGCAGGACGTCCTGCGCGCCATCTACGAGCTGCTCGGGATCGACCCCGACGGGCCGCTGCCGAACGCGCGCGGCGTCGAGACGGCCATCATGCCGCCGGCCGAGGGAGGTGGCCGACTTGCGGAGATCCTGTAGGGTCGCGCTTCTGCTGTGCTGCGGGCTGGTGGCCGCCACGGCCAGGGCCCAGTCGCCGGGGCGCGAGCCGCACGTCGGGTACGTCTTCCCCGCCGGTGGGCAGCGGGGCTCGACCTTCGAGGTCACGGTGGGCGGGCAGTATCTCCAGGCCGTCTCCGAGGCGTACGTCTCGGGGACGGGCGTCCGCGCTCGAGTCGTGCGGACCGTCGAGCCGATCCACAACCTGGACGGCGAGCAGGTGCGCGAGGTCTTCCGGCGCTTGGCCGAGGCCGCCCGGGGAAAGCTCGAGGCGCTCACGCCCGAGCAGCGGGCCGCGCTGCCCGACCTCGAGGGTCTCGCCGCCCGCGGCGCCGGCAAGGCGGGCGAGGGGAAGGCGGTCGAGGTCCCGGACCTCCCGCTCCTGCGCGATCTCGAGTCGCGGACGCTCGAGGAGATCGCCGAGATCGCCCGGCGCCTGCTCAACCCGCGCCTCAGGCTCCAGCAGGTCCAGCGGGCGATCGCCGAGCAGGTGGTCGTGGCGATCACGATCGACCCCGCGGCGCCGGCCGGCGATCGCGAGATCCGGCTCCGTGGCGCGGGGGGGCTGAGCAACCCGCTGTGTTTCGAGGTCGGAACGCTCCCCGAGCGGACGGAGCGCGAGCCCAACGACCCGAGGGCGGCGCCGATCGCGGCCGCCGCGCCGCCGTTCGTCCTCAACGGCCAGATCGGGCCGGGCGATGTCGACCAGTACCGCTTCACGGCGCGCGAGGGGCAGCATCTGGTGCTGCGGGTCCGCGCGCGTGCCCTGATGCCCTACCTGGCCGATGCCGTGCCGGGCTGGTTCCAGGCGACCCTCGCGCTGCGGGACGCCCACGGCGTCGAGTTGGCGTACGCCGACGACTGCGGCCCCGATCCCGACCCGGTGCTCGTCTTCGACGTTCCGGCCGACGGGGAGTACGAGGCGGTCGTGACCGATGCGCTCTACCGGGGCCGCGACGACTTCGTCTACCGCCTCGCGGTCGGCGAGCTGCCGTTCGTCACCAGTCTGTTCCCGCTCGGCGGGCCGGTCGGGGGCGAGGTGTCCGCCCGGGCCACGGGCCACAACCTGGGCGACGATCAGGTGAATCTCGATCTCCGGCCCGATCCGGCGCGCATCCGGGAGACCCGGCTCGTGGGGCCGGGCGGGGTCTCGAACGCCATGCTCTACGCGGTCGACGCGCTGCCGGAGTGCGTCGAGGCCGAGCCCAACGACCTGGCGGGGAACGCGCAGACGATCGAGCTGCCCAGGATCGTCAACGGGCGGATCGACCGCCCCGGCGATGCCGACACGTTCGCGTTCGAGGGGCGCGCGGGCGACGAGGTGGTCTTGGAAGTGACGGCGCGCCGGCTGGGGGCGCCGACCGACTCGATCGTGGAGCTGCGCGACGGCGCCGGGGCCGTGATCGCCTGGAACGACGACACGCCGGACAAGCGCGCCGGCCTTGTCACCCACCAGTCCGATTCCTACGTTCGGGCCTCGCTCCCGGGTGATGGGCGGTACACGGTGCGGGTCGCGGACGCCCAGGGCCAGGGGGGCGACGCGTGCGGGTACCGCCTGCGGGTGAGCGCGCCCGTGCCCGACTTCGCGCTCCGGGTCACGCCGGCGAGCCTCAGCCTCACGCCCGGCCGCGCGGTCGTCGTCCGTGTCTTCGCGTTGCGGGGCGACGGGTTCGCGGGGGACGTGCAGGTGGTCCTCCGGGACGCCCCGCCGGGCTTCCTCCTGACGGGCGGACTGATCCCCGCCGGCCAGGAGAGCGCGCGGATGACCATCACGGCGCCGCGCCAGCCCCTCGCGAATCCGGTCGCACTGGAGCTTCAGGGGCAAGGGGAGATCGGCGGGCGGCTGGTC
>CAZRDB010000083.1:0-19795 GCA_964598695.1 uncultured Armatimonadia bacterium | reverse complement strand
ACCTGCATCCGGCGCGCCCGGCCGATGGCGGGGTGGGGGATGTCGCCGTCGCCGCCGATCTCGTTGCTGGTGTCGACCACCACGACGCGGCGCTCGAGGTCGGTGGAGAGGACCCGGGCCATCTCGCGCAGCTTGGTGGTCTTGCCCACGCCGGGGCGGCCCAGCAGCAGGATCGAGGCCTGGCCCTCGACGATGTCCTCGATGAGGTCGATCGTGCCGAAGACCGCGCGGCCGACACGGCACGAGAGGCCGACGATCCGCCCGGCGCGGTTGCGGATCGCCGAGATTCGGTGCAGCGTCCTCTCGATCCCGGCGCGGTTGTCGTCGCCGAACTCGCTGAGCCGGGAGACGACGTGGAGGATGTCTTGCTCGGTCACCGCCGCATCCGAGAGCGGCACGAGGCGGCTCGCGTCGCGGAAACGGACCTCGGCGGGCCGGCCGAGGTCGAGCACGACCTCCTGCAGCTCGTCGTCACCCAGGACCCGCGATTCGAGTCTTCGCCGAACCCAGTCCGGGAGAACCGCGATCAGCTCGGCGAGGTCGCTCTGGACATGCCGCACGGTGCTCACCCCTTGCAGCAGAGGCGAGCCGTCTCCCGCGCGATCACGAGTTCCTCGTTGGTCCCGATGACGAAGGCGACGGCGTGCGAGTCGGCCGTGGTGATCACCCGGTCGCCCTTGGCCTGGTTGGCCTGCGGGTTGAGGTGTAGGCCGAGGAACTCGAGGCCCGAGAGGACCAGCCCGCGGACCTCCGGCGAGTGCTCGCCGATGCCGCCGGTGAAGACGACGGCGTCGAGCCCGCCCATGACCGCCGCGTAGGCGCCGATGTACTTCTTGATCCGGTAGCAGAAGATCTCGAATGCCTCCTGGGCGCGCTCGTTGCCCTCCGAGGCGGCGGCAAGCACGTCGCGCATGTCGTTGGAGATCCCCGAGACCCCGAGGAGGCCGCTCTTCTTGTTGAGGATGTTCTCGACCGCATCGGCCGACATGCCACGCTTGCGGGCGATGAACGGGATGATCGCCGGGTCGATGTCGCCGCTGCGGGTGCCCATGACGCAGCCCTCGAGGGGCGTGAGGCCCATCGTCGTGTCGACGCTGCACAGCGCCATCACGGCGGCCATCGAGCAGCCGTTGCCGAGGTGGCAGGTGACCATGCGGGCGCGCTGGCCATCGCGGCCCATCGCGTCGAGCATCTGGGCGGCCTTGCCGGCGACGTAGTAGTGGCTGGTGCCGTGGAACCCGTAGCGGCGGATACCGTCTTGCTCGTAGAACTCCGTCGGGATCGCGTACAGGTAGGCCTCGCGCGGCATCGTCTGGTGGAAGGCGGTGTCGAAGACGGCGACGTTGGGCTTGCCGGGAAGGACCTCGATGCAGGCGCGGATGCCGCTGAGGTTGGGCGGGTTGTGCAGCGGGGCCAGCTCGGAGCAGTGCTCGATGGTCTTGATGACTTGGTCGTCGATGACGGCGGGCGCGGCGAAGTCCTCCCCGCCGTGGACCACGCGGTGGCCGACGGCCTCGACCGCGTCGAGACTCTCCACGACCTTGCCCTCGCCCGTGGTCAGGCACTTCGCGACCTCGCTGATCGCCGCGGTGTGGTCGGGCACGGCCGTCTCGTAGCGGATCTCCGGCTGGCCCACGACCGTGTGGTGCACGACGGCCTCCTGGCCGATCCGCTCGATGAGACCCTTGCACAGGGTGGCCTGGCTGTCGGTCTCGAAGAGCTGGTATTTCAGGCTCGAGCTTCCCGCATTGATCACCAGTACGAGCATCCGCACTCATCCTCGATTTCCGGAGCGGCGGGGGCCCGGGCAGGGCCCCCGCCGCGTGGTGGGCCGAACGGCCCAGCGCCCCGAGGCGCTAGGCGAACTGGCGCAGGTACGCGAGTCCGCGCTCGAAGCCTTCCTCGCGCCCCAGGCCGCCATCCTCGTGCTCGATCGACAGAACGTTGTTCACGCCGCAACGGCGAAGCGTCGCGACGTACTGCCCCCAGTGGATCTTGCCATAGCCGGGGATGACGTAGCGCCACCAGCCGCCGTTGAGATTCCCGGCGTACCGGAGTCGGCGCTCGTTGATCTCACAGTCCTTGGCATGGGTGTGGTAGATCCGGGACGCGTACTTCTCGACCAGCTCGAGCCAGTCGCAGCCCTGGTGGACCAGGTGGGAGGGGTCGTAGTTCAGGCCGAGGGTCTCGTGCGGGACCGCGGTGAAGAACATGTCGAACTCCTGCGTGCTCTGCAGGCAGGTCTGGAACCAGTTCTCGAACGCGATCTTGATGCCCTTGCTCTTCGCGTAGTCGGCCAGGCCGGGCCAGACCTTCGGCGCCCACTCCTGGATCACCGTGTGCTTCGCGACGCCCTGCGGCGGCAGGCCCGTGAGCGCGCAGACGACCTCGACGCCGGTCTCCGACGCGCTGTCGATGACGCCCTTCAGCTCCTTGGCGTAGGTGGGGTTGCCCGTCCCGTCCGGGCCGTACGGGTCGCCCGCGTAGTAGGCGAAGCTGGAGATCTCGACCCCGGCGTCGCGCACGAGCTTGGCTACCGCCTGCGCGTTGGCGGCGTCTCCGGTGGTCACGTCGCAGTGCCCGCTCCCTGCCCCGGTCGTGATCTCGAGGCAGTCGAACCCGGCCTTCGCCGCGAACTCGACCGCTGCCTTGAGCGGCTCGCGACCGAACGGCGCGGTCAACATCCCGACCTTCATCGTACCGTCTCCTTGTCCCATGTGGTGGTATCGGTCTGCGGAGCGCCTACGGAGCCGTCACCGAGAGTGCGGCCCAGGCCTCGTAAAACGCCCGCTTCGTGCCTGCCAGTACCAGCTCGGGGCTCTCCCCCGGCACCGGCTTGACCTCGAAGGTCACGACCGGCTTGCCGGTGGGGAGCTGCTTGTCGTAGTAGCCGATCTCGCCGAGGACGGTCAGGAAGTCGATCAGGTCCTCAACGCCGTTGAGGCTGCCCGGGTAGCCGAACCGCGGGTGCTGGTCGCCGTAGGCGGGATCGGCCGGGTCCTCGATGAACGCGTTGCCCACGTGGACGTGGATCAGGTGGGGCGCCGCCTTGCCGAGACACTCCTCGGCCGTCTCTCGCAGCAGCGGCAGGTGGGAGAGGTCGACCAGCAGGCCGACGTTGTCGTGGCCCTCCGCCTTCACGGCCTCCATCACCTGCACGGCCGTGTCGATCGGCCCGACGAGGCACTTCTTCTCCACGTCGTAGTCGAACTGCTCGAGGGAGATGTGGATCGGCGGGTCGCACTCCGAGACCTGCCGCGCGTAGGCGCAGCACTCGCCGAGCGACCGCACGAGCTGCCGGATCGCGGCCGGCCGGTCGGTCGGGCCGGGGTCGGCGCCGCTCAGGATCGCGACGTACGGCGCGCTCCAGGCGACGGCCTCGTCGATCGAGGCCTTGACGCACGCCACGGCGGCGCCGCGCGTCGCCTCATCGAGTGAGTTCAGGTCGTGCTTGCCGCCCAGCAACGGGGGCTGGCCGGAGATGATCGGGAGGATGCCCGACTGGGCGATGACGGAGGCGACGCCGTCGCGCACCTCCTGCGAGATCGCGGGCCGGAGTTCGATCGCTCCGAAGAAGTCGTCCTCGGCGATCCGGGCGACGGTCTCCACGACCGGTCCCTCGCCCTTGCCGGTCGAGGGGTAGGCCATGGGGTGTACGATGCCGACGTGGATTGCCCTGCGGTAGCTGCTCACTGCCGATGGTCCCTTCCCGTGCGGGGCGCGTGGCGGCCCCGAGACTAGGAGGGCCATTCGCCCCCGGACGCGGGTTCCCTGCTCCGGCGTCACGTGGGCAGCAGGGCCTCGGCCGCCTTCACCCACACGTGCTCGGGATCATCGTTGGGGCGCATCTCGCGCCGGGGGCCGGCGAGCGCCCACAGGTAGTACAGCGAGTACCCCGGGCCGGCGGCGACCGGGTGGTAGCCGCGCGGGATGACCACGGTGTCGCCGTCGCGAACCAGGTGGGCCTCGTCGATGTCCCGTTCGGCCGAGTAGACGCACTGGACCCCGAAGCCCTGTGACGGCTTCAAGCGGTAGTGGTAGACCTCCTCGAGGACCACTTCGCGCCCCGGCACCTCGGTGTCGTGCTTGTGGGGCGGGTAGCTCGACCAGTTGCCGGGCGGGTTGTAGGTCTCGCCGAGCTGCAGTACGGAGGCCGGCGCCGGGGCAAGGACGTCCTCGACCCGCCGCTTCCAGTTCGCCTTGCCCACCTCGCGGACCGCGATCTCCTCGGGCCGGACGATCGTCACGGGGCCGCCCCGCTCCGCCCGGGCGAAGCACAGCGCGACCTCTGCGCCCAGCTCGCCGGCGCCCTCGAGGCGGTATCCGGTTCCCGGCGGGACGTAGACGGCCGTCGCCCGGCCGGCGAAGACGTCGGCGCGGCCGCCCAGCCCTTCGGCGTGTGTGGCGCCGGCCGCGAAGTCGACCCGGCCGCCCAGGATGACGATGCCCAACTCGCACGCCCCCGTCTCGGCCGCGAGCGCCTCGCCGGGCGCGAGACGATGCAGCTCGAGGGTGAGGTACTGGAGAGGGTGGGTGGCGGGCGAGGCGATGACGCGGTGCGGGGCCGATGGATCGGAGTGGACCAGGAGAGACATGCGCGAACCTCCTCGCGCGCATTATACTGAAGCCGAGGATGGCGCGGGGCAACGAGCTTGCCGGCTTGTGTCCGGCCGCAACGCCGAGAGGTGCGCCCCGCCCGCCGCACGAAGTGACGCACGAGCCGCAGAGGCGCTGCGGCCTGTCCAGTGAGGGACGAATGCCCCAATGCAGGATCCCGTCGAGACCCAGCCCACCGGCGACGGACTCGAGTCCATCGCGTGCACGTTCGAGACGCTGTTCCACCTCATGACCCAGCTCGACGAGGCCGCCCACCGGCGCGGTCCGGTCGAGGTGATCTCGGTGGGGCCCTTCCCGCCCCTGTGGCCGGACTCGGTCGGCCCCAGCGGGCGCTTCTGGCTCGGCGGCGACCTGGCCGTCGCGGTCCTGGCCGAGGCCGTCGCGCCGCGGGAATCCGACGCGACGCGGCCAACGGCCGCGGTCTCGCTGGCCACGACACCGTCGGAGGTCCGTGCCGCGGCTCGCCGCGTGATCGGGGAGTCGATGGCGCTGGCCGACTCCGAGGTCTCCGAGCGGGTTCGCGCGCTGTGCGAGCGGAGCGATCTGCCCGCGACCCCCAGTGCCGTCGTGGGCCGCGCGTTCGCCGGGCTGGCTCAGGCCCTCGACCGTGACCACGGAGCGATCCGTGAACAGGAGCGGGCCTCGCTCGAGGTTCGCGCCCGCCTCGAGCAGGTTGAACGCAGCCGGGCGCACGCGGCCATCGCGCGCGCTCTCGGCCACCATTTCCACAACCGGCTCGAGGTCATCCAGGCCCGCGCCGATCTCACCGCCCTGCGCCACGAGGATGAGGAGACCCAGCGCTGCGCCCAGCAGATCGCGGAAGCCTGCCGGAGCTGCTGCGACACCCTGGTGCGGCTCGAGAGCTACACCAGCCGCCGGCCGATCAACACGGGCGCGCACTACCCGGCCGACGAGGTGGTCTCGCAGGCGCTCAACGGGCTCGAGCACTTCCTGGACGCCTGCCGCTCGGTTCAGTCCGGCCGGCTCGAACTGATCCGCGAGCTGAACTGCGACACCCCGATGCACGCGCCCCGCGAGGACCTGCAGGCCGCGATCGAGGCCCTCGTGGTGAACGCCGTCGAGGCCATGCCGGAGGGCGGCGAGCTGACCGTTCGCACGCGCCGCGAGGACGGCTGGGCCGTGATCGAGATCTCCGACACCGGCATGGGCATGCCCGAGGAGGTCGCCCACCGGATCTTCAACGCCTTCTACACGACCAAGGGTGTCGCCCGAACGGGTCTCTCGCTCGGCCAGGTCCACGCCCTCGTGGTCGAGAACGGCGGCAGCATCGACCTCCGGACGGCCGAGGGTGAGGGCACCACCTTCACCGTTCGCCTGCCCGGCTTCCTCTCGGACCGCGCGAGCGGCCATGCCACGGCCCGTCGCGCGGGCCCCGGCGCCGTGCTGGTGATCGAGGATGAGGACGACGTGCGCAACGCGCTGGTCGAGCTGCTCGAGCGCATGGGCTACGAGGTCGTCGGCGCCTCGGGCGGCCACGTGGCCGAGACGATCGTCAAGGAGCAGGAGATCGGGCTCGTCCTCACCGATCTCGGCCTGCCTGACCTCACGGCCTTCAGCCTCGCCCGCCGGATGCGGGGCGACGGCCTGGCCGTGCCGATCGTGCTCCTCACCGGCTGGGGCAGCGATGTCGAGCCCGCGACGGCCAGCGACGCCGGGATCGACCTGGTGCTCACCAAGCCGATCGCCTCGCGCGACCTCGCCACCGCGCTGGAGGCGCTCGGCACGGTTCCCGACGCGACCGCCCCCGGAAGGCTTCGCCCATGACGTTCGCCGCGTACCTCGCCCGCGAGAGCGACCGCGTCGACCAGTACCTGGACGCCGTGCTCCCCCCGGTCTCCCAGCGGCCCGAGCGGCTGCACGAGGCGATCCGCTACACCGTCTTCGCCGGCGGCAAGCGCTTCCGCCCCATTCTCGTCAACACCGTCTGCGCTGCTCTCGGGGGCGACCCCGAGGCCTCCTTGCCGGGCGCCGCCGCCATCGAGATGATCCACGTCTCCTCGCTGATCCACGACGACCTGCCGTGCATGGACGACTCCGACACCCGCCGCGGCAGGCCCTCGTGCCACAAGGCCTTCGATGAAGCGACCGCCGTGCTCGCGGGCGACTGGCTCCTCGTCTTCCCCTTCGAGCTGCTAGGCCGCCAGGAGGGCGCCGGCCGCGTGATGGGCGCGATCGCCCGCGCGGTCTGCAGCCAGGGGATCATCGCGGGCCAGGTCGACGACCTCGCGGCCGAGTCGCGACGGATCTCCCTCGAGGAGCTGGAGCGGATCCACGCCCTCAAGACGGCCTCGCTCGTCGAGGCCTGTGCCCGCGTCGGCGCCCTGGCCGCCGGGGCTTCCGATGCGCTGTGCGCGGCGGTCACCCGCAGCGCTTCGGCACTCGGTCGCTGCTTCCAGGTGGTCGACGACATCCTCGACGTCGTGGGCGATGCCGAGGAGCTGGGCAAGCCCACCGGCGCCGACTCCGAGCACGAGAAGTCCACCTATGTCAGCTTCTTCGGCCTCGACCGCGCGCGCCAGATCGCCGACGACCTCGCCCGCGAGGCACACGACTCGCTGGCTCCCCTGGCGGGCACCGAGGCGACCCAACGGCTCCACGAGTTGATCGACTTCGTGCTCGAGCGGAGCAACTGAGGCCGGGGAGGCCCCCTCGCCCTCCGCGTGGAAGCCTGGCCGCGAGGAGGGCTTCCCCATGGGCATCGCGCGTCTCGGTCTCATCTCCCTGCTGCTCGTCTGCGCCTCGGTTCGGGCCGAGGACCAGGTCGTCGTCGACTTCCCCTTCGACCAGGAGGGCGACCTCGGAGGCTGGCTGGCAGGCGGCTGCATCGCCGACCTCGCGGTCTCGGGGGGCTGCCTCCGGGGCCGGGTCGTCGACTGGGACCCGATCTTGCTGCTCCCGCCCGTCGCGTTCGCGGCGACCCCGAGCCAGGTGATCGAGCTGACGATCTCCTGCCCCGCGGGCGGCGGCGCCCAGGTCTACTACACGAACACGCTGGAGACCCAGTACGGCGGTTTCTCGCCGGAGAAGGCCGCCAACTTCGGACTCTCCCCCGGTGTGGAGACGCGCACCTACCGCATCCGGCCGTTCTGGCACGCCGAGGGCACGGTCATCCGCCTCCGGCTCGATCTCCCGGCTTCCTCGGGCGAGTTCGCGATCGACCGCTTCCGCGTGATCGACGAGGGCGCCCGGGAGCCGGTGGAGGCGCGGTGGAGCTTCGCGGCCGGCTCGAGCGGCTGGCGGACGGAGTCGGGCGTCGCCGCCCCCACCGGGAGGGCCCTCGCCTTCACGCCCACCGCGCTCGGCGGCATGCTCTGGGCCCCTCCCATCCGGATCGCGGGCGAGGACAACCCCTTCGTCTGTGTCCGCATGGCCGCCAAGACCGGCACCCGCGGCGTGCTGCACTTCGCCACCGCGAGAACCCACGGCGAGACGACGGTGGGCTTCGATCTCCATGCCGACGGCGCGATGCACACGTACAACGTCGAGGTCGGCGCCGACTCCGGCTGGCGCGGCGAGGTTTTCGCGCTCGGCCTCGAGCCCGTCGACATCGTGGGCGCCCGCGCGACCTTCGAGTCGATCGTGGTGGGGGACGGCCCCTCGGGACCGGCCGAGCTGGAGGTCCGGGGCCTTGGGCTCGACGATGTGGTCAACCGCGCCGATGAGCCCTGCATGCTCACGGCGGAGATCGTCAACGTCGGCGGCGAGGTCGCGCGCGGCCTGCGGACGCGTCTCCGTCTGCCGGAGGGCGTCGCGGCCGAGACGGCCGAGGAGCCGCTCCCGCTCGACGTGGAGTTCGGCTTCCCGGAGACGCGGACGTGGTTCGTTCGCGCCGAACGGCCTCTCCAGGGCGAGGCGGTCGTCGAGCTGCTGTCCGGGGAGACGGTCGTCGCCACGGCGACGGCGACTCTCGAGTTCACGCCGAAGGTTGCGGCCACCAAGCTCGTTCCGTACGTGCCCGAGCCGGAGGCCGTCGAGAGCGACTACCGGGTGGGCGCCTACTACTTCCCCGGCTGGAACTCCCGCACGCGGTGGAACCCGATCGAGGGCTACCCCGAACGCAAGCCGGTGCTCGGGTGGTACGACGAGAGCCTCCCCGCGGTCGCCGACTGGCAGATCAAGTGGGCCGTCGAGCACGGGATCTCGTTCTTCGTCGTGGACTGGTACTGGAGCCAGGGCGCGCGGTCGCTCGAGCACTGGCTCCACAACGCCTACGCGAAGGCCCGCTACCGCGACCAGCTGCAGTACTGCCTGCTGTGGGCCAACCACAACCCGGAGGGCAGCTCCTCGCTCGACGACTGCCTCGCGGTGACGCAGTACTGGATCGACAACTACTTCAAGGACCCGCAGTACCTCCGAATCGGCGGCAAGCCGGTGATGGTGATCTTCACTCCGTACCGGCTGCGGGCCGACATGGGCTCGGAGGAGGTCGCCAAGGCTTTCGAGGCGATGGACACGCTCTGCCGGCAGAACGGCATCCCCGGGATCTACATGGTCGCCTGCGCCGGCTCCTCGAAGAGCGAGATCGAGCAGCTCGCGGCCGAGGGCTACGATGCGCTCTCGGGCTACAACTACGCCGGGCTGAACGCGCAGGGCAGGCGCTCGGCCCCCTACGAGACGCTCATCGATGGCTATAAGGACCTGTGGAACGAGGCCGCCGACGCGGCACTCCTCCCCGAGATCCCCGTGCTCTCCGGCGGCTGGGACTCCCGGCCCTGGCACGGCGCCAACGCGCTCGTCCGCACCGGCCGCACCCCCGCGCTGTTCGAGCGCCACTGCCGCGACGCGAAGGAGTTCCTCGACAAGCGGGTCACCGATCCCGAGCTGAAGATGTGCATCATCGAGGCCTGCAACGAGTGGGGCGAGGGCTCCTACATCGAGCCGCACCGTGAGTACGGCTTCCAGTACTACGACGCGATCCGGCGGGTCTTCACCGATGCCCCGGAGCGGCACACCGACCTGACCCCGAAGGACGTCGGGCTGCGGCCCTACGACTTCCCGGCCCTGACGCTCTCCACGAGCT
Organism: uncultured Armatimonadia bacterium; assembly: GCA_964598695.1. GTDB lineage: Bacteria > Armatimonadota > Zipacnadia > UBA1398 > UBA1398 > CAZRDB01. The sequence continues at coordinate 10,137 of CAZRDB010000083.1, read as the reverse complement.
GGGACTTCGACGATGGGAGCGACCAGGGCTGGACCTCGACCATGGCGCTCGAGCGGCCGACCGTCGTCGACGGCGCCCTCCGCCTGGTGACGACCGGCACCGACCCCGCCATCTACGGCCCGCCGACCTCCCTGCGCGCCGCGTCGTACCCGGCAATCGAGATCCGAATGCGGGCCGACCGCGCCGACGAGGCGCAGCTCTTCTTCAGCACCTCCACCGGGCCCACGACCGAGGCGCGGAGCATTCGCTTCCCGTTCGCGGGCGATGGCGAGTGGCACACCTACCGGCTCGACATGGCCGCCGTCCCCGCGTGGCGCGGACGGATCACCGGCCTGCGGTTCGATGTCGGCTCTCACGCGGGCGTGACCGTCGAGATCGACTGGGTGCGGCCCCTGAACCAGTAGGGCGCGTCAGCGGTGGCGGGCCGCGAGTCGGCCCGCCACCGGCACGATGCGTGCCCGGCTACCTCGCGATGTGCGCAACCGTCGCCGCGGCGCCCTCGAGCCTGCCGGCGCGGGCTCGGACCTCCACGCGGAGGGCGCCCCAGTAGGGCACGTACTGGCGGGCGTCGTAGTCGTACCGCTTGGGGAGATCGGTCAGGGCGATCTCCCCCTCCACCAGGCCGCCGGCTGCCGGTCGCAGCGTGAGCCGGGCCCCCCCGAGCGGCACGAACGTCGCCTCCGCGCGCAGGTCGTCCCCGGCGGTCCCACCGAGCAGCGGCTCGACGCGTGCGCGGACCCGCAGCGCGCCGCCCTCCACCCATGCCTCGGCCGGCAGGGTGAGCGAGCGCGCGAGGCTCAGCGCGTGCGCCATCGCCTTGTGCGGTAGCCCGGCGGCGAGCGCCTCCTCCGCCCGGGTGAGGCCGGCGCGCGCGAACGGATCCTCCCGATGGCCGGCCGCCTCGATCCTCCTCCGTGCTTCGGCGACCGCTCGCTCGGCTGCCTCGGGCGGCGCCACGGCGCGGCACTCCACGAAGGCCGTCGTGTGCGCGGGGACAACGTCGTCGCCCAGCTCCGTGTGCGTGTCCAGCCGGCCGACCTCCCGACCCCAGCCGAGGTCGGGGACAAGCGCCTCGTCGGGCGCCATTCGGAACGCGACCGGCGCATTGCCGGTGTTGACGAGCACGGCGACCACGTTGGCGCCATCGCTCAGCGTGAACGACTCGAGCACCTCGTCGGCCTCGCCCGGGCGCGCGTAGGTGAGCCGCGCGTCGAGCGCTCCGGCGACGGCGACGCCCGCCTGCAGGAGCGCCTCACCGGGACGGGGCTCGGCCCTGGTGCACGCCCATGCGCCGAGTTGGAGCGGCTCGAGGCCCGCCGGCGGGATCAGCCGGACCTGGAGGTCGGTCCCCTCCGCCTGGGCCTCGGTCAACGGGATCTCGTGCCAGGCGTTGTCCTTCATCTCGTCGGTCGGGAAAGCCGCCTCCCCGACGAGCCGCCCGGCGCTGTCGCGGACCTCCACGGTCAGCGGCGCCCCCGCGTAGGTCTTCGAGAAAGTCGGACACCAGACCCCGACCGAGACGAGGCCGTCTTCCGCGGCGCGGAGGTTCTGGACGATCGCGCCCCGACTGAGGTCGAGCGGGAGGTCGTGCTCGATCCCCGTGAGGTTCTTCGTGTACAGCCGCGTGATCGGACCGTGCGCCTCGAGGCTCAGGCCGAGCGGCGATCGGCCGGCGGGGCCGAGCGCGTCGACGATCGCGCGGGCGCGATCCGGCGCCCCGCCTTCCTCGGCAAGGCGGAGCCCACCCGGGAGATCTCCCTCGGCGGGACCGTTCGTCTCGGAGACGATCACCGTGCCGCCTGCGGCGAGGAAGCCCTCGAGTCGCGCGCGGTCGTCGGCCTCCAACCGGCCGTTGTCGGCGCAGATCACGACCTCGAGGCCCTCCCACGAGGTGTCGCCCGCGAGCGCGACGTAGGGGAGCTGGCGGCGGATCAGCTCCTCATGGAGCGCCTGCCAGACGGGCTGGAACCCACCCAGGGCCCAGGTCCGGCGTGACCGCAAGACGCCCACGCGCGGCCACAGCGGCCACGAGCCGTCGAAGCGCCGCGCGATCGCGTGCCACTGGCGGAAGATCGAGGCGAACTCGGCCTCCGCCGGCGTCCCCCGGACGCCCCACTCGCCATCCGGAAGGTCGCCGTACCACTGGACGAAGCCCGCGTGCCACGAGCCGGCGCCGATCGCCTCGCCGAAGTACCGCTGGGCCGCCTCGGGCGTGAACGAGCTGGCTCCCCCGCGGGCCCGGGGGTTGGTCTTCGCGTAGGCCAGCCGGGGCGCGGCCAGCGGCTTGCGGCTCGCCTGCACGCTGGTCATCCAGAGCAGGTTGTAGCGCTGCGCGTCGTCGTTGGACATGATCTGGCCCAGTTCGAAGCCGTCCGTCGCCTGGCCGTAGACGGTCGGGTCGCAGCCGAGACCGAAGTAGGAGAGCCCGCGGAAGAGGTCGCCGTGGTTGCACGACAGCGCGATGCGCGTGGGATCGTGCGCGCGTGCGGCCTCGTAGTGCCACGCGAAGTGGTCGCCGACCTCGACGAACCGGTAGTGGGCGAAGTCCCACGAGGCGGCGTCCTGCCCGAGCTTCCGGGGGGCGTCGACCTCCTCCCACGTCCGGAACCCACTGCCCCACGCCTGGTTGAGCCGCGTGAGATCGCCCTGGTAGCGCTCCCGGAGCCAGGCGCGGAAGTGGTCGAGCGAGTCCTTGCTGTAGTCCGTCAGGCGCCCGGGCGCGAGGTAGGTGTAGTAGAGGGACTCGCCGCCGAGGACCCAGTAGCGCAGGAGGTCGCTGTCGCGCAGGCCTTCGACCGTGGTGCGGATGTGCTCCGAGGTCCCACGGACGATCTCCGGGTGGGAGAACCCGAGCCAGGGCACCTGGCGGTCGAACATGCCCGTGAGCAGCGGCTCACCATCCTGGTCGAGCATCGCCGCGTCGGGGAAGCGGGCGTAGAACCAGTCGGGGTAGTAGGGGAAGCCGCCGTTGTTCCAGTTGCCGACGTAGATCGCGACCCCGAGACCGAGCCGGCGCCAGTCGTCGAACCGGTCGCCCGAGATCTCGAGCGCGCTCCGCTCGCCCGTCACGTCGATCAGGTCGGTCGCGGCGCCGTCGGCGTGCAGGGCCCGGACCTCGACCGCGAGCGCGGGGAGGGGATCGCCGTTCGCCGTTGCGCCTTCCCCCGGCGCGGAGTGCGCCCAGACCCCGAGCCGGCCGGAGCCTCCCTCGCGCTTCTCGATCTCGAGCCGGTACCGCCCGGCCGGGTAGTCACCGGGGACGAAGCGGGTGCCGCAATCTTCGAGATCGGCCTGCTCGGCATACCCGACGAGCGTCTCCCGACCATCGTCGCCGAGCCGGTAGATCCGGACGGTCGCCGCCGCCCCGGTGGTCACGAAGGTCGGGGTCGCGAAGCCCAGCCCGACCGCCGGACGCCCCAGGAGAACAGTCTGGCCCACCCGTGCCACCCCGCGGAGGTCAACGAGCGGAGGACCGGCCATGCCCGTGGGGCTCGCGGGGTCGAGGTGCGGGATCCACATCCAGTTCCACACCCCCGAGTTGGAGCCGTTGGCGACGGCCTCGGTGAGTTCGGGGATCGGGTCCAGGAAGCTGTAGCCGACCAGTTCGCCCGGTCGGGCGCAGTCCGGGTAGTACAGCCGGTCGAGCGTGAGCCGCGGAGTGGACGGGGGGGCGTCGAGCAGCGTGTCGACACGGGGCTGGAGCAATAGGAGTATCGCGAGCAGGGGGGGCATACCGGGCCACCTTGCGTCTGTCGTTCCCCCCGGCGCGGGAGACTACGGCGTCGGGGCCCGAGGCACCTCCCATCCGCCGCTCGCGAGCGCCTGCTCATTTCCTGCGAGTATGGCATCTGAAGCTGGTATTGCGCAGGGATTCGCCAGAGGCCCTTGAATAGGCGGCTCCGAGGTGATCGTGAATGTCCTGCCGGTACGCCATGCCCGCCCTGCTCTTCCTGCTCGCGCCCTGCTCGCCGGGCCAGGAGCCGCCGGCGCCCCCGGACGCCGCGGATGCCTGGTACCGGTCGGGCCACTTCGACGGAAGCACGCTCTACCTCACGGCCTCCTCGCACAACGACATCGCGTATCTCGATGACCCGCGCGGAACGGCCGACTTCCGGTCCGAGCACCTCATCCTTCCGGCCCTCGACCTGATGCGGACCGATGACACGTTCTGTCTCGACATCGAGTCGACGCTGTACCTCGCGGAGTTCCTCGACCGGCATCCGGAGCGGCTGGAGGAGGTGCGGCAGCGTGTCTCCGAGGGGCGGCTCGGCTTCGGCGGGCGTTACAGCCAGTTCTACGAGGCGCTGTTCGGCGGGGAGGCACTCGCCCGCCAGATGTACCTCGGCCGCAAGTGGCTCAAGCAGGTGCTCGGGCCCGCCTGTGACACGCACATCGTGTGGGACACCGATGTCCCGCAGCGGACGTTGCAGAGCCCGCAGGTCTTCGCCAAGTCGGGGATCCGGCACCTGATGATCGGCCGTTTCCCGAAGTCCGGCGTCTACCGGTGGGAGTCGCCCGACGGCTCGGGCGTGAGCTTCAACACCGCGCTGTACTCCTCCGGCTGGACCTACCGCGGGGGGCCGGTCGAGAGCTACGTCGCCGACCTGCTCGAGGGGCAGCGTCCCTTCTTCGAGGAGCACCGCGTCCCTGCGTTCGGCTGCGTCACGACGAGTGACTACTCGTGCCCCGGCCCGGAGCTGCCGGCCCTCGTGCGCGAGTACAACGGCAAGGCCGAGGCGCTCCAGCAGGCGACGGGCACGGCCGTTCCCCGGCTGAAGCTCGCGACCGCCGCGGAGTACCTCGATGCCGTCGATGCCGCCCAGCCCGGACTGCCCGTGATCCGAGGCGATTGGCCGAACCCGTGGGGCTACCACCACGGACCATCGCACCAGCGGGTGGTCGCGGGCGCACGGCAGGCCTACACCGACCTCGTGAACGCGGAGCGCTTCGCCACCATCGCCAGCCTGCTCGACGCCGAGGATCGGCCCTACCCGCGCGAGACGCTCAACCGGGGCTGGGAGGGTCTCCTGTACCCCGACCATGGCTGGTGCGGCGAGCGCGCGCTCGAGACCATGCGCATCTTCGAGGCCCGCTACGCGCGGGCCGCCGACGCGGGACGGAGTGTCCTCGACGCCTCACTGCGCTACATCGCCGGTCGCGTGCGGCGCGACAAGCCCGCCGGCCCGGCCGTGGTGGTCTTCAACCCGCTCTCGTGGGAGCGGACGGGGCCGGTGACGGCCACGGTGCGGTTCGAGCGCGGCGAGCGTGGGCCCGATGCGCTGGGCCTGGTCGACAGGACCGGCCGGCGCGTACCGTGCGACTGGACCGTCCTCGGCAGCTACCCCGACGGCTCCGTCCGCGAGGCGACGGCCTGCTTCGTCGCCGAGAGCGTCCCGTCGGTCGGCTACGCGACCTACTACGTCGCGAGCCAGCCGCTCCCCGAGGGTCCGGCCGGACGGCGGACGCTGCGGGGCGGTGTCCTCGAGGGCCGCTACTACCGGCTCGAGCTGGGTGAGCACGGCATCCGAAGCCTGATCGACAAGGACTCCGGCCAGGAGGTGTTCGATACCGCGAAGTTCGAGGCGGGCGAGCCGTTCGAACTCGGCGTCGCCACCGTGCCGCTCTGGCCGATGGAGTACACGTTCTACCCCGAGAACCGGCGCACCGAGACGCTCGAGAACCTCGGGCGGGTGCCCGGTGGGTTCACGGTCGAGAGCGTACGGCCCGGCGAGGTGAAGACGGTGATCACCCTCGCCGGCGGGACCGAGCACATGAAGGTCCGCCAGGAGATCGCCGTCTACCACTCGATCAAGCGCGTCGATCTCTCGACCGACCTCACCTGGGATGGCACGCGCAAGCGGGAGATCCGCCTCGCGTTCCCCCTCCGCCAGCCGGCCTCGGCGCAGGTGAGCTACGACGTGCCGTTCGGCGTCGTCGAGGTGGGACGGAACGAGTTGGGCAGCACGATGCCGCGCGAGGTGCAGAACTGGATCGACGTCTCCGACGGCCACTTCGGCACGACGCTCGCGGTCGGCAACACGCCCGTCCACGACCTCCGGGATCTGACGACCGATCCGCTCCCGGGGCCCATGATCCAGCCCGTGCTGCTCGCGACGCTGTTCGACCTCGAGTGCCCCGGCCAGGCCGATCACGTCTGGTGGACCCAGCCCGGTCACCACACCTACGACTTCGCTCTCACGACCCACCCCGGGAGCTGGCAGGCGAACTGGCGCTTCGGCTGGGAGTTCAGCAACCCGCTTCTCCCCATCGTCGTGCGCGATGAGGAGGACGCCGACGCGGTTGTCGAGCTGTACACCGACTCCGACCCGCTCGAGGCACGGCGCTCCACCACGCGTACCGAGACCTACGGCGCGCTCCCGGAGGAGTACAGCTTCTGCTCGCTCGAGCCGTCGAACCTGGTGCTTAGCACCCTGAAGCGCTGCGAGGACGACGACGCGGTGGTCGTCCGCTACGTCGATATGGAGGGCACTGGCTCGGAGGCCGATCTGCGCTTCTTCGCCCCGGTCGCCTCGGTCGCGGAGACGAACCTGATCGAGGAGGAGGCCGTCCCGACGACGGAGAGGGGGACCACACTCCGCCTGCGCTCGGGGCCGTACTCGATCGATACGGCGAAGCTCGTGGTCCCGCAGCGGCTCGCGGCGTCCGCCCTGTCGCTGCCGCTCCTGGACACGATGGACTACGCCGACCAGAGCGCGGCCGACGCCGTCTGGCGCAAGGTCCCGCAGTACCGCGGCCTCACGCTCACGGCCGACCAGAACCACACGCCGGGTGGAGGGAAGAGCCTCGCGAGCGCCGGCTCCCTGGAGTTCGCCTTCCTCGCGCTTCCCGCGACCGATGCGGATCTCCTGATCGAGGCGTGGCTCTACGACACCGGCGACCGCGACGCCTTCGGTGGGGTGATCGTCGCCCCCGGCGCGCCGCAGAACCCGCGGGGACTCGCGGAGTTCGGGATCTTCCCCTCCGACCGGTTCGGCGGAGCCGGCGGCGGGACGGAGCACTACACCTACTACGCGGGGACCGGCGCGTGGGAGCGGCAGGACTCGGGCATCGCGCGGAGCCCGGGCTGGCACAAGGTCGCGTTCCGCATCACGGCAACCGGCGGCTCGATCCTGTTCGACGACCGCCTTGTCGTGAGCAGCCCCGCGATCGCGCGGCCGAGCAGGCTGTACCTCGGGAACCCGTGGGCCGGCGCCCAGCCTGTCTACTTCGACGACGTCTCGGTGGCACGGATCGAGGAGTAAGTGAGGCTGGCACCGCAGGCCCTTCGCGTCCCCCGTAGGGGCGACCTGCCGGTCGCCCTCTGTCACGCGCGAAGCCTTGGGCGACCGGCGGGTCGCCCCTACAGGGGCCTGGCAGTGGCTCATCGCCGCAGGCCCTTGGCGTCGGCCTGGAGCGCCTCCCGGATCTGGCGCAGACCGGGCGGGAGGCGCCCGTCGCGCTCGGCCTCCACGCACAGAGCCACCTGCTCGTCCTCGAGGTCGTCGATGTCCTCGACACCGGGTGGCAGGCCGTGCTCCGCGCGCCAGGCCGCCCATTCCTCGGAGTAGCGGCTCAGGTACTCGAGTGCCTGTCGCGATGAGGCGGGGATGCCCGGCGGGGCGATCCTGAGGAAGAGCGCGCCCATGCGGTCGGGGAGGCGTGTCGGACCCTCGTCCAACCGCCACACCCGCACCAGGGCCTGCCCCGCCTCGTGGAGGAACGGTCCCGGCTCGCCCGCCCGCGCCGCCCTCTCAACGCTCTGCGCGAGAACGTACCAGTCGTTGGTCCTGCTCGCCATCGCGATGAGGGCCACCAGGACCCAGCCGACGGCCCCGCAGACCAGCCCGTCGGAGGAGCCACGGAGCAGCCAGTACCCCCCGCCCACGAGCAGCACGAGCACCCCGCACGTCCAGATCGCGTGCCAGGTGCTCGCGTCGGCGCGGCGCTTCACCAGCGGCTCGGTCGCCCTCAACCACGCGTCGGCGATCGTCAGCCGTTCGTCCGGCGTGTGACCCAAGGACGCTCGGACCCCTCTCCCCTACACGGCGGGTGTGCTGCCTGCCTCTCTGTCATGTGCCTGTGCCATGCGCCGTAGGGGCGACCGGCCGGTCGCCCTCCGTCGGTCTTGAGGGTCGGGCGAGCTGCCACTCGCCCCTACGGCGCCTTCGTCCTAGTCGAGCTTCACTTCCTTGCCGCTCGCGGCGCTGCGGTAGAGCCCGTCGAGGATCGTGATGACGTCGAGCGACTGCTCTGCCGGAACGGGGGAGGGGAGGCGCTTCGCGACGGCCTCGGCGAAGGCCATGCACTCCTTCGCGTGCGGTGCGCCGCCCTCCGCGATCTGGAGCTGCGTGTTGAGCTGCTGCTGGCTCTTGTTGTTGGTCGAGAGCAGCTCGTTGCTCGGCCAGTGGCTGCCGCCCTTGTCGCCGTAGAGCCACATCTGCATGTCCTCGCCGCTGGTCTTGTGGTGCAGGAGCCAGCTCACCTCGATCACGAGCGTGGCGCCGTTGGCGAAGCGGACGAAGCCCGCGGCGAACTCCTCGACATCGAACTCCTTCGGGATCGGCCCACCCCAGATGCTGAAGGCGCCCTTCATCTTCGCGAGCTTGGTCTGGGTGACACCGCTCACGGAGACCGGCTTCGGGTGGCCCATCATCCACAGCGTGAGGTCGAGGATGTGGACGCCGATGTCAATGCACGGGCCGCCGCCCGAGTGCTCCTTCAGGATGAAGCCGGGGCGCGTGGGGGCCGCGGCGCGGCGGAGCATCCACGAGCGGGCGTGGTAGATCTCGCCGAGAGTGCCGGAGTCGATCTCGGCCTTGAGCGCCTTCGAGCTGCCCTGGAAGCGGAAGTGCTGCGCGGTCATGAGAAGCCGGCCGGTCTTGTCGCGGGCGGCGATCATCTTCTTGATGTCGGCCGGGGTCGGCGCGAGCGGCTTCTCGCAGAGGACATCCTTGCCCGCCTCCATCGCCGCGATCGAGAGCGGCGCGTGGTACATGTTCGGGGTGCAGACATCGATGATGTCGATGTCATCGCAGCCGATGAGTTCCATCGGATCGCTGTACAGGCGCGCGATGTTGCGCTCCTTGCCGACGCGCTGGAGCGTGGGCTCGCTCAGATCCGCCAGGGCGACGACGTCCGCGATGGGGCTCTGCTCCCAGCCCGGGAAGTGCGCGCCGGCGATGCCTCCGACGCCGATGATGCCGACCTTGAGCTTCTTGGCCATGCTGCACAGGATCCTCTCGTGTGTGGTGCGGGCTTGTGGGGAACGGAGCGTCCCCGCCGTGCCGCCTGTGGCGGCCGGCCACAGCAAGGCATTCGCCGCGAAACGAGAAGTCCTGCTCGCGGCGGAGGTTGGGGCGAGTGCCGGCGGAACCAAGCGGTGGCTCTGCAGCAGGGAACCTGCCGTCTGGTGGAAGGGGCTCGCCGATGTTCGACGCACTGCGCCGTCTGCTCCGCCGTCCCGCCTCGACCGCGCCAACCCCCTCGTCTGGGCGCCGGCCTCAGCCGGAGGACTCCTGGGCCGCGTTGCTCGAGGCGACCGGCCCGTTCGTGCGTACCGCATGGCTACCCGAACTCAAGCCGGGCGGCGCGGAGACGGGCGCGGCCCGGTTCGGCGGCCTGCCCTGGCTTGCCGAGGGGGAGGAGTGGCCCGCCTGCACGAACTGCGGCGAGCCGATGCGGTTCTTCCTCCAGCTTCGGCTCGAGGACCTCCCGGAGCCCCTCCCCGGGGGCGCCGAGACCGGGCTGCTCCAGTTCTTCTACTGCACCAACGCGGAGGTCCAGTGCGACTGCGACTTCGCCGACAACGGCACGATGGCGGCGGCGCTCGCCCGCGTCGTCGCGACGGACGGCCCGTGCCGGACCGACCTCGGGCCCCAGGGGGAGGCCTACCCGCCACAGGCGATCATCGGCTGGCGGGCTGAGGAGGACCGTCCCGGGTTCGAGGAACTCGGCGATCTGACCGACCTCGACTTCGACATCGACGACGACGCGCAGGACACCTACTGCGACCGCTGGCCGGTCACGGGCGACAAGCTCCTCGGTTGGCCGTACTGGGTGCAGCACGTCCAGTACCCCGAGTGCCCTGTCTGCGGGAAGCCGATGGCTCTCGTCTTCCAGATCGACTCCAACTGCTCG
>CAZRDB010000082.1:14480-19827 GCA_964598695.1 uncultured Armatimonadia bacterium | reverse complement strand
TCGACGAGGTGATCGCCTGGCACTGCGACGAGCCGCCGGCTCTCGTCGGGGAGTCGTGGGGCGCGATGCTCGCGCTCGCATACGCCGCGGCGCATCCGGGGAGAGTCCGCCATCTGGCCCTCATTGGCTGTGGAACCTTCGATACGGCCGCGCGGGCGCGCCTGGGCGAGATCCTCCGTGAGCGTCAGGAGGGCTCTCTGGAGGAGCGGCTCGCCGAGCTGGCCCGCTCCGGCGCAAGTGCCGAAGAGGTGCAGATGGAGCTGTACCGGCTCACCCGAACCCTCTACGACTTCGACCCCGTCCCCGAGCCCGACGAGGAGATGGAGGAGCCGTTCGACATGCTCGGCCACCAGCAGACCTGGGATGATATGGTCGCACGGCAGCGGGAGGGCACCTACCCGGCCGCATTCGCCGCGATCTCCTGCCCGGTCGTGATGCTGCACGGAGACTACGACCCGCACCCGGGCGAGATGATCCGAGACAGCCTGCTGCCGGTCATCCCGCACCTCGAGTACCACCCGTTCGAGCGCTGCGGCCACAGCCCGTGGACCGAGCGGTGGGCGCGCGAGGCGTTCTTCGAGGCCCTGCGCGCATGGCTCGGGGAGCCGGCGCCGTAGGCCCGGCCTGGAACCCGATCTGTCGGCTCGGGTATCCTTGCCCACGATGAGCCCACTCGCTGCCACCCGCCCGGTCGGAGGCCTCTACGCCGAGGTGCTGCTTGCGCGGCGCCATGGTGAGGAGGGCCTCTGCCTCACCTACGCCGTCCCCCACGAGCTGATGGCCGACCCGTCGGAGCTGCCGGGCGCCTACGTGCTCGTCCCGCTCGGCAACGGGCTGGCGACGGGCTGGGTGATCCGCCTGTCCGATCGGGCGCCGGAGGGCGACTTCACCGTCAAGCCGGTCCGTGAGGTGCTCGCCGGCTCGGCGCGGCTGACCCCCGACCTCATGCGGCTCGGCGAGTGGCTCGCCGGATGGACCTGCACACCGCTGTCGATCTGCTTCCAGACCATGGTCCCCGCGGGCGCGCAGGAGGAGGTCGCCACGGCCTACGAGGCGGCCGAGCCGGGCGCCTCGACCAACCAGGCCTCACTGTTCGGCTCCGAAGACCTGGCGGAGGCCGAGGACCCGCTGCTCGCGCTGTTTGCCGCGGTCGACGGCCCCCTCACGCTGGGCGAGGTCCGGAGCCTCGCCGGCACGGAACTCCCCGAGCGCGTGCTCCAGGAGCATGTCCGAGCCGGACGGCTCCGCCTGCGGGAGGTGGGCGTCCCCGCGCGGACCAGCCGCAAGACCCTCCTCGGCCTCGAGCGGACCGCCGGACCGGCGGAGACGCTCATCGAGGCGAAGGCCCTTGCCCGCAAGGCGAAGGCCCAGGCCGAGATCCTCGAGCAGCTCGCCGCAGCCACGGAGCCGATGCTGCTCGTCGACCTCGAGAAGCGGCGGGTCGCCGCGCACGCACTGGTGGCACGCGGCCTCGCCCGCGTGGTCCGGGTTCCCGTGTTGCGGCGGCCGGCGGCGAGCACGGTCGGAACAGGTGCGCGCCGCTTCGAGGCCACCCCGGCCCAGAGGGCGGCCGTCGAGGCGCTGTGCGGAGCCATCGACCGCCGGCAGGGCGAGTCGTTCGTCCTCTACGGCGTCACCGGCAGCGGCAAGACCGAGGTCTACCTCGACGCGATCGAGCATGCGCTCCGCGATGGCGGACGCGCGATCGTCCTCGTGCCCGAGATCGCGCTCACGCCCCAGACCGTCGGCCGGTTCCAGGCTCGCTTCGGAGAGCGCGTCGCGGTGCTCCACAGCCAGCTCGGCATGGGTGAGCGACACGACGAGTGGACCCGAGCCCGCGATGGTGAGGCCGACATCGTCATCGGCGCCCGCTCCGCCGTCTTCGCGCCGATCCGAGATCTCCGCCTGATCGTGCTGGACGAGGAGCACGAGCGCTCCTACAAGCAGGAGTCGAGCCCGCGCTACCACGCGCGCGACGTGGCCCGCGAGCGGGCGCGACTCTCCGGCGCCGCTCTCGTGCTGGGCAGCGCAACCCCCTCGGTCGAGAGCTACCATGCCGCTCTCACCGGCGAGCACGGCCTGCTGCGCCTCCCGGAGCGGGTCGGCGGCGGCAGGCTGCCGACGGTCGAGATCGTCGACCTGCGGCGGCAGCCGAAGGCCCGCAGGGACGCGCTGATCTCCGAGCCGCTCTCCGAGTTGCTCACCGAGACGCTCGGCCGCGAGGAGCAGGCGATCCTGCTGCTCAACCGCCGCGGCTGGTCACCCTTCCTGCTGTGTAAGGAGTGCGGCGAGGTCGTCCGCTGCCACCAGTGCGACGTCTCGCTCACCTACCACCAGCGCGACGCGATGCTCCGCTGCCACCACTGCGGCCACGAGCAGGAGCTGATCGAATCGTGCCCGGCCTGCAAGAGCCGCCATGTCCACGCGGTCGGGACCGGCACCGAGCGAGCCGAGCGCGAGGTCCGGGAGTTCGTCCCCGAGGCCCGGGTGATCCGCATGGACCGCGACACCACGCGCGAGAAGGGCGCCCACGCCCGGCTGCTCTCCCGCTTCGAGCGGGGCGAGGCCGACGTTCTGATCGGCACGCAGATGATCGCGAAGGGCCTCGATTTCCCCCGCGTGACGCTCGTGGGAGTCATCCTCGCCGACGTCGGGCTCCACTTCCCCGACTTCCGAGCGCCCGAGATGACCTTCAGCCTTCTCGCCCAGGTCGCCGGCCGAGCCGGCCGAGGCGAGCGGCCCGGCCGGGTCATCATCCAGACCTTCAGCGCCGACCACTGGGCGATCGGGACCGCCTCCCGCCAGGACTACGAGGAGTTCTACGGCATCGAGAGCCGCTCCCGCGAGGAGGGCCTGTTCCCGCCCTACCGCCGCATGGCGAACGTTCTCGCGAGCGACGAGGACCCGTTCGTCGCCGAGAGCGCGGCCGAGGCGTTCGCGACGGTGGCGAACGGCCTCACGCCGCCCGACGGCCGGCTGTTGGGGCCGGCGCCGTGCCCGATCATGAAGCTGCGGGGCAAGTCGCGGTTCCACGCCGAGCTGTACGCGCCGCGCGAGACCCTTGGAGACTGGGTGACCCGCTCGCTGGAGGGGCTCCCCGGTGACCACCGCAAGCTGCTCCAGGTTGACATGGACCCCCTCTCGCTGCTGTAGTACGGATTGCCTGCGGGCCGTGCGCGGCCCCGGAGCGGGAAGAAGAGGTGTGCGTTTGGCAATCCGCGAGATCATCCTGTTGGGAGACCCCCGGCTTCGCGAGAAGGCGGCGCCGATCATCGAGGTCGACGACTCGGTCCGCCAACTCGTGACCGACCTCCTGGAGACGGTACACGACGCGCCCGGCATCGGCCTGGCCGCGACGCAGATCGCCGAGCCACGGCGGGCGATCGTGGTCTCGCTCGACGAGGATGAGTTCGAGCTGCTCAACCCGCGCGTCGAGGAGCACAGCGAGGAGGAGACGACCGAGGTCGAGGCCTGTCTGAGCCTCCCCGGCGTCCAGGGCATGGTCCGTCGCCCATTCCGGGTCAAGGTCGTCGGCTACAGCCTCGACGGCGACGAGCTGGAGATCGAGGCCGAGGGCCTCGCCGCCCGCTGCCTCCAGCACGAGATCGACCACCTCGACGGCGTCGTCTTCCTCGACCGCGTCGAGGATGAGACGGTCCGCTGGTACGCCGATCACGAGGACCCCGAGACCGGCGAGGTGCGCGAGACCGTGCGGTTCGTCGCGCGCGACCAGGTCTACGCCGAGTTCGAGGCGCTCTACCGCGAGAAGGCCGAGGCCTGAGCGCGGGCCGGGGTCCGGCGCCACGGCGCCATGCCGCGCCCTGCACGAACGCCCCGTTGTGGGGAGGGAACGCGCCACCGTGCCTCTACGGATCGCTTTCATGGGGACGCCCGACTGCGCCGCGCCGGCGCTGCACGGCCTCCTCGAGCAGGGCCACGCATTCCTGGTCGTCTGTCAGCCCGACCGCGAGAAGGGCCGCGGCCGACGCGTCGCCTGCCCCCCGGTGAAGGACTGCGCGGGCGCGGCCGGCCTCCCGCTGCTTCAGCCGCTCTCGGTCAACGCGCCCGAGTCGCTCGCCGCGATCCGCGCGTTCGAGCCCGACCTGTACTGCGTGGTCGCGTTCGGCCAGATCCTCAAGCCCGAGACCCTCGCCATCCCACGTCTGGGCGCCGTCAACCTGCACTTCTCGCTGCTGCCCCGCTGGCGGGGCGCCGCACCGGTACAGCACGCGATCTGGGCCGGCGACACGGTCACGGGTGTCAGCACGCAGTTCATGACCGCCGGCCTCGATGAGGGCGATGTGATCCTCAGTGAGGAGAGCCCGATCGAGGACGATGTGACGGCCGGGGAGCTGCAGTGCCGCCTCGCCGAGCTGGGAGGCCGGGTGCTGGCACGCACCGTCGCGCTGATCGAGCGCGGCGAGGCGCCCCGCCAGCCGCAGGACGCCTCCCAGGTCACGTGGGCCCGTCGGATCGACCCCGAGCACGGTCGTGTGAGCTTCGCGGGGACGGCCCAGAGCGTTGTCCGCCACATCCACGCGCTGAACCCGAGCCCGGGCTGCTTCACCGAATTCCGGGGCGAGAGCGTGAAGCTGTGGCGGGCCCGAACGGCCGAGGGCCCGGCCGAGCTGCCCGGACGGATCGTCGGCGTCGAGGGCGACGCGCTGCTGGTGAGCGCGGCCGACGGCGTGCTCGCTATCCTCGAGATCCAGCCGGCGGGCCGCGCCCGCCAGAGCGGGCGCGACTTCGCGAACGGGAAGCGCCTCCGGCCGGGCGAGTGCTTCGGGTAGGTCCCTGCGCCCGTCGGCGCGGAGCGGCCGCGGAGGATGCGGCGACCCGCTCCGGTTCTGCCCGTGCAGGAATCCGTACAAGGTCTAGCGTATTCAGGCGGACAGGATGGTTTCCGCCTCCGGTCGTAGGCTGGAGAAACCACCCCGGCGGGTTCGCGCCCGCCGCAGAAAGCGAGCAGCCGGCATGACGGAGCAGGAACGGGATCAGCTCTTCGCTCAGGCGGAGGCGGCGCGCGTCAACGGCGACTACGAGGCCGCGCAGCCCCTCTACGAGCAGATCCTCGAGGGGTATGAAGCCCATCCCGAGGCCCGTACGGGCCTCGGCCACTGCCTGCTCAACACCGGCCTGTTCGATGAGGCGCTCGCCGAGTACGAGAAGGTCGTCGCACTGCTCCCGGGCGACAAGGGGGCCCTGCTGACCTACGGCAAGGCGCTCTGCATGCTCGGGATGTTCGACGAAGCGAAGGCCCAGTTCGTCAAGGTCCTCGAGATCGACCCGGATGACGACGACGCGAACGACCAGATGGCGTACTTCCCGGAGTAGGCCTCCCGCGTCT
>CAZRDB010000082.1:836-14470 GCA_964598695.1 uncultured Armatimonadia bacterium | reverse complement strand
CACTCTGCCGCGGGTCCTCCCAGCGGGTCGCATCATGCCGGAAGGTTGGCTTCCGTGGAGACATTCAACGTCAAGTTCGAGCCGGACACCCTTCATGCCCGCGCCCCCAAGGGCACAACGCTCCTGCAGGCCGCCCGGCTGGCCGGCATCTCGCTCCCCGCGCCGTGCGGAGGCCAGGGCAAGTGCGGCAAGTGCCGCTGCCAGGTCGTGAGCGGCGAGACGCTCACCGACGAGTCCTACCGCGGACGGATCACCGACGAGGAGTTCGAGCAGGGGCACCGGCTCGCGTGCCGGACCACGGTCGAGAGCGACCTCGTGGTCTACCTCCCGCCCGAGTCCCGCGCGGGCGCCGAGGCGATCCTCGAGGAGGCGCAGCTTCGGCTCGTGCTCGAGGGACACGCCTCGACCGTCGGCAAGCGCGCCGTCGAGCTGCCGGCGCCCTCGCTCAGCGACCAACGCTCCGACCTCGAGCGATTGCTCACCTGCCTTGCCGAGGAAGGGGCCGCTCCCGCGCGGATCGACGCCGCGGCCGTCCTGCCCCACCTCGCCGCCGCGTGTCGCGAGGGCCGCTTCCACGTCACTGCCGTGACGCACGACGGCACACTCATCGGCGTCGAGCCCGGCGACACCACCGCCCACGCCTACGGGGTCGCCGTCGACCTCGGCACGACCACGATCGTCGCCTACCTCGCCGATCTCTCGGAGGGCCACCGCCTGGCCACGGCCTCGGAGATCAACCCGCAGGTCGCGTACGGCGACGATCTCGTCTCCCGCATCTCCTACATCGACCAGGACGCCGACGGCTTCCGCACCTTGACCGGGGCCGCCCGCGGCGCGATCGGCGACCTCGTCCGCAGGCTGTGCGGGGAAGCCGGGATCCCCGAGCGCCGGATCTACCAGGTCACCGTGGTCGGCAACTCCGGCATGTCGCACATCTACCTCGGCGCCGACCCGCGCAACATCCCGCTCGCGCCCTACATCCCCTGCTACCGGCAGGCCGCGACGCTCGCCGCGCGCGACCTCGGCTACCGCCAGCTCGCGCCGGGCGCCCGCGTCTCCGTCCTCCCCAACATCGCCGGCTGGGTCGGGGCCGACACCGTCGGCGTCATCCTCTCCACCGAAGTCCACCGGGCCGCCGGCACGCGGATCGTCATCGACATCGGCACCAACGGCGAGATCGTCGTTGGGGGCGTCGACAAGCTCGTCGCCTGCTCGACCGCGGCGGGTCCGGCGTTCGAGGGCGCCCAGATCCTCCACGGCATGCGCGGCGCGCACGGGGCGATCGACCACGTGACCTACGAGGACGACGCGATCCACGTCACCACGATCGGCAACGCCCCGGCGCGCGGCATCTGCGGCACGGGGCTGATCGACGCCGCCGCGGCCCTGCTCCGCGCCGGCGTGCTCCTCGACACGGGCCGCATGCTCCCGCCGGGCTCGGACGAGGCCGCCGGCCTCCCCCCTGCCCTGACCGACCGCCTGATCCAGCGCGAGGACGGCCCGGCGTTCATTCTCGCCACCGAGGCCGAGAGCGCGCTCGGCGCCCCGGTGCTCCTCACCCAGCAGGACGTCCGCCAGCTCCAGCTCGCGAAGGGGGCGATCGGCGCCGGCGTGCAGGTCGCCCTGAGCCGCCTCGGCAAGACGGCGGCCGATGTCGACGAGGTGCTGCTCGCGGGCGCGTTCGGAAGCTACGTCGACCCCACGAGCGCAGCCGCGATCGGGCTGTTCCCGCGCGAGCTGGCGGGCCGGGCCCGCGCCGTCGGCAACGCCGCCGGAGCCGGCGCGTTCCTCGCGCTGCTCGACCGCGAGCGGATGGCGGAGGCCGAGCGGATCCGAGAGAGCGTCGAGTACATCGAGCTGGCGAGCCTGCTCGAGTTCGACATGGCGTTCGCCGAAGAGATGATGTTCCCGTCGACAGAGGCCTGAGGCGACGGAATCGGGACTCCCCGGGGCGCCACGCACGGCCTCCGGAGCGGCTCCGGGGCCGGTTCGCGCCAGGCTTGACAGAAACCCCGAGTCCTTGGACACTCTGCGGGGAATCGAAACTGGCCCCTGCAGGCCGATCGAGTGTGGAGGAAACCTGAATGCCGGAGCTTGCGGAACTAGCGGATGCCATCATCAAGGGTGATCGAGGCGTGGAGAAGAAGGCGGAGCAGCTCGCGCGCGAACTGCTCGACGCCGGCACCGACCCGCACACCGTCCTCCAAGAGGGTCTCGTGGCGGGCATGAACGTGGTGGGCGCGAAGTTCAAGGCCAACGAGTACTACGTGCCCGAGGTCCTCATCTCGGCCCGCGCGATGAAGCAGGCCATGGCGGTCCTCAAGCCCGTCCTGGCGGAGACCGGAGTCGCTCCGGCCGGCACCGTTGCCATCGGCACGGTCAAGGGCGATCTGCACGACATCGGCAAGAACCTCGTCGCCATGATGCTCGAGGGCGCCGGCTTCGCGATCGTCGACCTGGGCGTCGACGTCAAGGCCGAGACCTTCGCCGAGGCGGTCGAGAAGGGCGCGAACGTCATCGCGATGTCGGCCCTGCTCACCACCACCATGCCGAGCATGAAGGAGTGCATCGACGTCCTGCAGGAGAAGGGCGTCCGCGGCAACGTCAAGGTCATGATCGGCGGAGCGCCGGTCACCCAGGCCTACGCCGACGAGATCGGCGCCGACGGCTATGCCCCGGATGCGGCCTCGGCCGTCGACTGCGCGAAGGTGCTGCTCGGGCTCTAGCCGGCTCGACCGGCCCAATCCACCGGAGAAGAGGGGCAGGGACTGAGGCGTTCTCTCGGTCTCTGCCCCTGCGTTTCCCGTGCCGCTCGACACCGTCGACGGCACGCGATCGGAGACCACCCCACCCTTCCGGTGGGGTTCGTCTTTCGGGGGCCCTACGGCCCGCCGGATCGACCTTGCGACAGGAGTGCGTGGCGCCAATGCGGGATTACGCGTACGAGCTGGCGGGGCTGCTCTCGAAGCACCTCCCCCTCGAGCCGGACCAGATCCAGGAGCAGCTCGGGACGCCGCCCGATCCGGCCCTCGGCGACCTGGCCCTGCCGTGCTTCCGGATGGCCAAGGAGCTGCGGCGCTCCCCCGCCGACATCGCCTCCGACCTCGCCGGGAAGCTGCGCGACGGCACGCTCCCCGCCTGGGTCTCGCTCGTCCGGGCCGACGGTCCGTTCGTCAACATCACGATCGACCCCGTGCTGCGCGCCACCGAGGTGATCGGCGCCGTGCGGGCCCAGGGCGATGCCTATGGCGGCGGCTCCGACGGCGCCGGCAAGACGATGGTCATCGACTACTCCAGCCCCAACATCGCGAAGCCCTTCGGGATCGGCCACCTGCGCTCGACCGTCATCGGCGCCGCGATCTACCGCCTCCACAAGGCCCTCGGCTGGAACTGCGTCGGCGTCAACCACCTCGGCGACTGGGGTACCCAGTTCGGCAAGCTCATCACCGCCTTCCTGCGCTGGGGCGAGGGCAAGCCCGAGGAACTCTCGATCCACGACCTCTACCGGCTCTACGTCCAGTTCCACAAGGAGGCCGAGGAGAACCCGGGGCTCGAGGAGGAAGGCCGGTCCTGGCACAAGCGGATGGAGGACGGCGACGCCGAGGCGCTGGCCCTGTGGCAGGCCTTCCGCGACGCGAGCCTCAAGGAGTTCCAGCGGATCTACGGCCAGCTCGCCGTCCACTTCGACTCCTGGTCGGGCGAGAGCTTCTACCAGGACAAGGTCGGCGCCGCCGTGCAGATGGCGATCGACAAGGACATCGCCAAGTGGGACGACGGCGCCCTCATCGTCGACCTGCGCGATGACAACCTCGGCGTCGCCCTGCTCCAGAAGTCCGATGGGGCGACCCTCTACGCCACGCGCGATGTCGCCGCCGCGGTCTACCGCGCCAACACCTACCGCTTCGACCGCTTGCTCTACGTCGTCGGATCGCCGCAAGCGCAGCACTTCGCCCAGCTCTTCCGGATCCTCGAGCTGCTCGACCTGCCGTGGGCCCGCTCCTGCGAGCACGTTGCCTTCGGCCAGATCCTCGGGATGTCGACCCGCAAGGGCACCGTCATCTTCCTCGAGGACGTGCTCGACGAGGCCGCGCGCAAGGCCGAACAGGTCATCGCCGAGCGCAACCCCGACCTCGAGGATCGCGAGCGGACCGCCCGCCTCGTCGGCGTGGGCGCCATCGTCTTCGCCGACCTCGCCCGCCGCCGGATCCGCGACTACGAGTTCGACTGGGACGAGATCCTCAACTTCGACGGCGAGACGGGGCCGTACGTCCAGTACACCCACGCCCGGCTGTGCTCGATCCTCCGCAAGGCCGAACGCGACCTGCCCGCCGGCTTCGACGCCGCCGAGCTGACGACGGCCGAGGAGCAAGCCTGCGTTCGCACCCTCGAGAAGTACCCCGAGGTCCTCCGCCGCGCAACCGCCGAGTGCGAGCCGAGCTACGTCACGAGCTACGTGGTCGAGCTGGCCACCGTCGGCAACGCCTTCTACCAGAAGCATCGCGTGATCGACGACGCCGAGCCGGCCCGGACCGACGCCCGCCTCGTGCTCGTCGACGCCCTGCGCCAGACCCTCCGCAACGGCCTCGAGATCCTCGGGATCCACGCACTCGAGCGGATGTGACCCCCATGCACCGACCGAGCTGGGACGAGTACTTCATGACCATCGCCGTGATCGCGTCCAGCCGCGCGACCTGCCAACGCGGTCGGATCGGCTGCGTGCTCGTCAAGGACAACCGGCTGCTCTCGACCGGCTACAACGGCTCGCCCGCGGGCCAGCCGCACTGCATCGACGATGAAGTGGGCTGCCTGCAGGACGAACCCGGCGGCGCCTGCCTCCGCACCGTCCACGCCGAGCAGAACGCGATCGCCTGGGCCGCGCGACATGGGATCAGCCTCGCCGGCTGCACCTGCTACCTCTCGAGCTACACCCCCTGCCTCGCCTGTGCCAACATGCTGGCCCAGATCGGCTGCCGGCGCGTTGTCTACCGCACCCTCTACCGCGATGAGCGGGCGCTCGGCGTGCTCCGCTCGGCCGGGATGGAGCTGGTCGAGTTCGCCGGCGAGCTGGTCGATCCGCTCGAGGCGGTCGGTTGGCACGAGGAGGCCGTGGAGGCCGCGCGGCGCGAGAAGCAGGCGCTCCGAGAGGCGGAGTCGCGCTGAGGGTTGTCATCGCGCCAGACTCGTTCAAGGGCAGCCTCTCGGCGCGGGAGGTCTGTGAGGCGATCGAGGCAGGCCTCCGCGAGGTCTGGGGAGAGCGGGTCGAGATCACCCACGTCCCGATGGCCGACGGCGGCGAGGGGACGGTCCAGGCGCTGATCGACGCCACCGGCGGGGCGCTCCGCACCGCCCAGGTCACGGGGCCGCTCGGCCTGCCCGTCGAGGCCTTCTACGGCCTCCTCGGCGGGGGCGAGACCGCGGTCATCGAGATGGCCGCCGCGTCCGGGTTGCCCCTCGTGCCCCCGGAGCGCCGCGACCCCACCGTCACGACCACCCGCGGCACCGGCGAGCTGATGCTCCACGCCGTGGAGTCGGGGGCCCGCAGGCTACTCATTGGCATCGGCGGCAGCGCCACGAATGATGGCGGCGCCGGCATGGCCCAGGCGCTGGGCTTCCGGCTGCTCGACGCCGCCGGTCGCGACCTCCCGCGCGGCGGCGCGGCACTCAGCCTGCTCGATCGGATCGAGCCGCCCTCGGAGAGCGCTCGCGCCTGCCTCGAGGGCGTCGAGGTCGTCGTAGCCTGCGACGTGACGAACCCCCTCTGCGGCGAGCAGGGCGCCTCGCGCGTCTTCGGCCCCCAGAAGGGCGCGCCGCCCGAGGCGGTCGAGCGGCTCGACGCCGCCCTCGCCCACTTCGCGGAGATCGCTCTGCGCGATCTCGGCGCCGACGTCCTCGACCTGCCCGGCGCCGGGGCTGCGGGTGGGTTGGGCGCCGGCCTGGTCGCGTTCTGCCACGGCAGGCTCACCCCCGGCGTCGAGATGGTCCTGCAGGCCACCGGGCTCCGAAGCCGACTCCTCGGCGCCGACCTGTGCATCACGGGCGAGGGAAGGCTCGATGCGCAGACCCCGTACGGGAAGACCCCCTCGGGCGTTGCGGCGGCCTGCCGCGAGCACGGGGTGCCGTGCATCGCGATCGGCGGATCGGTCGACCCGGAGGCGCGCCCGGTGCTCGAGCGGCTGTTCGATGCCGTCGTCTCCTCGATCGACGCGCTCGCCCCGATGGAGACCATCCTCGCCAACGCCGAGCGCGCCGTGCGGGCGGCGGCCCGGACCGTGGCGCGGCTCTCCTCGCTCGTCCTCCCCTGCTGATCGCGCGGAGCCCCCGACCGGGCAGGCGCCCGGCCGGAGGCCCTCCCTGGTCCTACCGCCCGGGCCCCTGGCCCGGAGGCTGCGCGTACCCGCCCGGCGGCGGAGCGGTCGGCTTCGGCCGGAGCTTCTCGTCCCAGTCGATCCGGGCCGTGAGGTGCATCATCACCGCGAGCGTCACGACCGAAGCAATGGTGATCGTCAGCCCCGTGTAGCCCTGGAAGAAGAACGCGTAGGAGAAGAGGATCAGGAACAGCACCTGCGCCGGCGCGACCCCGAGCAGCGCGAATCGCGCCCCCATGAACCGCACGACATAGCTCGCGACCAGCAACACCGACACCACTGCCGAGATCAGGAAGGCGAGGTTGATGTCGATCAGGTCGACGAGGTACGCGAACAGCAGGTGGAACGCGAAGAAGGCCGCACAGACGAACAGGTAGTGCATCGGGTGGAGGTTGCGGTCCCGCACCACGCCGACCAGCACCATCACCACCAGGAAGAACAGCAGCCCGACCGGCGCGAAGAAACTGATCCGGGCCGCGAGCGGCCCCGGGTTGAGACGGGTCGGCATGTCGAAGGCGATCTCGAGGCCCGAGAGCAGCGTGTCGTAGTGCCAGCCGAACTGGTAGCCGCCCCCCGCGATCGGCGTCGCCGGGATCGTTGGCGAGGTGAGCGGGAAGTCGAAGCCGCCGAAGTCCGTCGTGACGTCGAGCCGGAAGCCCCGCACGCAGGCGACATCGGGCGCGAGCCGGTAGGCCCACCGGTCGAGGCCGCGCGTCTCGTACCGCAGGTGCACGACCGCCGTCTCGCCCGGCCGTATGCGACCACCGCAGCGCCACACCCCGCCCTGGCCGTCGGCGCTCTCGGCGGCGGCGCCATCCTCCAGGGCGAAGGCGAAGTTGTCGTAGGTCTGGCGCGCCGCCGGGAGGGCGACCTCGGCGGTGAGGATCACGTCCTCCTCACTGTCGTTGCGCACGGTGTAGGCGGCGTCGAAGGCGACGTCGTAGGTGCGGTACCACAGCAGCCCCTTCTTGCGGAAGTTCAGATGGAACCGCGCGTCGATCGACGTCGCCTCGGGCTGCAGCACGCGAGGCGCGGGCGGCGCCTTCTGGCCGGTTCCCGCGCCGGGACCGAAGTCGCGGATCGTCTCGGGCGGGGCCGGCAGCGAGGTGAAGGTCGGGGCCGTCTGGGTGATCGGTTGCCCCCACAACGCCTCGACCTTCCCGCGGAGGTCGCGGTCGGTCGTCTCCTGCCGGAACCGCACCGAGCCCCCCAGTACCATCCAGCCGACCGCGGCCACCACGAAGACCACCACGAGCGACGCGAGCTTGCCTGCGTTCATCGACGTCCTCCTCTCGGACCGGCGGAGCGGCTCCGCCAGCGTCACGGTAGGCCGGCACGGTCGATCACGCGACGGCCCAAGGCCCGTATCTCGGACACCTGAGCCGGCGCCGGTACGCACTCGGGTGCTTGACCCTCCCGGCGGTTGGGGGGCTTGATGGGGGCACGGATGCCCCGAAGGGAGGCCGAGTGATGCTCCGCGTGCTGCTTGTGGAGGACAACCAGCGCCTCCGCGACGCGCTCCGCGAGGGCCTCGGGCGCGCCGGCGCCGAGGTGGCCGAGGCGCTCGACACGGGCGAGGCCGCCATCGAGCACTGCTTGGCCGACCCCCCGGACGCGATCCTGATGGATGTCCAGCTCGCGGGGGCGCTCAACGGCATCGAGGCCGCGGTCGCGATCCGGCGCGAGCTTCCCCGCCTGCCCGTCGTGTTCTACTCGATCGAGGACGATGACGACTACTACCGGGCCTTCCACCGCTCCGGCATCCTCAGCCACTACGCCTATGTCCGCAAGTCGAACTACCTCCTGCCCGAGATGGTGGTGCCGCTCCTGCGCGACGCCGTCGAGGGACGCAGCTTCATCGACCCCGATGTCGAGCAGCGGGTCCACGAGGTGCGCGCCCGCGACGCCAGCTCGCCGTTCGACCTCCTCGAGCCCCACGAGCGCGACGTGGCGCGGATGCTGGCGGAGGGGATGACCAACGAGCAGATCGCGGCCCGGATGGGCTTCCGCGACAAGCGCACCATCAGCCGCGTCAACGGCCAGATCTACGCCGCCTGGGGGCTCTCCGACTCGGCGACCGACGAGAAGATCGCCCGGACGCGCGCGGCGCTGATCGTGCGGGCCGACCGCCTCTTGCAGTGGGACGAGGCCGGCCGGCCGCTGGCGCTCGACGAGCGGGGGAAGTGGATGCCTTGGGAGCCTCGGTAGCGCTCGGCCTCGCCCTGGTCCTCGGCGAGGCCCGCATCTACGCGTCGGCCCGAGCCTCGGTCGGCTGGAGCGACCACCTCTGCGCCACGGGCACGTTCTCCGTCTCGCTGTTCAACGCGCTGCTGCTGGTCTTCCTGGGCCTCACGGCCGTGCTGACCTCGGCCCGACGGAGCTGGGGCGTCTGGCTCATCGGCCTCGGCCTGTTCCTCGGCTCCGCCGTCTTCCTCGACAACGCCCGCTCGGCGTCCGAGGAGAGCATCGCCGGCGTCACGAGCCTCTTCCATAGCTGGTGGCCGGTCGGCTGGTTCCCCGCGGTAGCCCTCCCGCTCGCCTGGCACATCGTCGTCCTGTGGTACGTCGGGTTCTGGGCGCCACAGCCCACCGAGGCGCGCCGGGCGCTCCGTCGGGCCCACCTGCCCTGGCTTCTCGTCTCGTGCGCCGCCGTCGCGGGCGCAAGCCTGCTCCTCGGCATCCCCGCGTTCCTCGACCGCCCCCTGATGGTGCGGATCGAGACCGCCTCCCTCGGCGGCGTCCCCCTCCTCCCGCTCGCCTACGTGCTGTTCGTGGTCTGCGCGACCGTCGCGCCCGCCCGGGCCCTGGCCCGCCCCTCGCACGGCCTCGAGCTGTGGCGCGACCTCGGACGCCGGCGCGCCCGCCCCTGGCTGACCGCGGCCTCGGCCCTCATCCTGCTGAGCGGCTGCGCCATCGCCTACCTCGTCCTCGGCGTCATCGGCTTCTACGGCCTGCTCGGCATCCCGAGCGACTACGACGACCTGCTGCGCTTCTGCGCCTGGTGGGACCTCGCCATCTCCGCCCTCGTCGGCGGCGTGATCCTGCTCCTCGGCCAGGCGATGGTCGCCTACGAAGTCTTCGCGGGGCGCACCCTTCCCCGCCGCGGCTTGCGGCGTCACGCCGTCACCGCCGCCCTGCTCTCCCTCGGCTACGCCGTGCTCGTACCGCTCGCGCTCCACCGCTGGCCCGGGCCCTGCGAGGGCCACCTGGTCGGCGCCGTCCTCGCCGTCGCCGTGTACGCCGTGCTGGCCTGGCTCACCTTCCTCGCGCAGGAGCGCCAGTCGGCACGCCTGAGGCCCCTCGTGCGCGGCCGCCACGTCTTCGACGAACTGCGCGAGCCCCGCGAGGGGAGCCCGGCTCGGGGCGCCTCGGAGTCGCTCCGGGCGCTGGCAGAGGAGCTGCTCGAGACCGAACGCCTCGCCCTGGTCCCCACCGGCCCCTTCGCCCCGCTCATCGGCGGCGCGCTCACCCACCCCGAGGGCCTTGCCATCCCCACCGAGCTGGCGGCCCGGCTCCTCGCCCAGGAGCGCGACCCGGGCGGCGACCCCGTCGTGCTGCCGCCCGGCGATTCCGCCGGGTACGCGTGGGCGATCCCGCTCTGGGGCGAGCGGGGGATGACGGGGCTCCTGCTGCTCGGCCCCAAGACCCACGGCAGCCTCTACACGCAGGAGGAGATCGAGACCGCACAGCTCGCGGCAGAACGACTGCTCGACGCCGAGGCCGGCTTCCGGCTCGCCGAGCGGCTGATGGAGCTGCAGCGTCGCCGCCTCGCCGAGAGCCAGGTGCTCGACCGCCGGCTGCGGAGGGAGATCCACGACGAGATCCTCCCCCGCCTGCACGCCGCGCTGCTTCGCATGCCCGAGGCCGCCGGCGGCGCCCAGCCGGGCTCGGTGGTCGAGGAGCTGGCCGGCGTGCATCGGCGGCTTGCCGGGCTCCTGCGCGAGATCCCCTCGACGACACCCGAGGTCGAGCGCCTCGGGCTCGTGGCGGCGCTCGGACGCGAGCTGTCCGGCCCGCTGAGCGGCGCCTTCGAGCACGTCGGCTGGGAGATCCAGCCCGGCGCTGAGGAGGCCGCCGGACGGCTCTCCCCCGTGGCGCTCGAGGTGCTCTTCTACGCTGCGCGCGAGGCGCTCCGCAATGCCGCGGCCCACGGCCGGGGCGACCAGCCCGAGCGCGCGCTCGCGGTTCGCGTCTCGCTCGCGCACGGCGCCGGCGTGCGGCTCACGATCGAGGATGACGGCGTGGGCCCGGCCGCTCCGCGCGTGGAGAACCGGCCGGGCGGCCGCGGCCTCGCGCTCCACAGCACGATGATGGCCATCCTCGGCGGCGACCTTCTCGTCGAGAGCGCGGAGCCGCGGGGCACCCGGGTCCTGCTCGCACTGCCCGAGGCCTGACCCTCGCCGCCTACAGCCGTCGGATCGCCCGCAGCACGAGCGCGTCCAGACCGACGTAATAGCCCTGCGAGGCCTCGTTCTTGCCGACACACGTGAGCTTCAGCGTGTGGCGCCCCGCTGTCAGCGTGGCCGCAACGAGACGGAGGTCCGTCGTCGTCGTGCCGGCCGAGTAGAGGTCCTGCGTGCCGCCCACCGGCCGGCCGTCCAACTCCACCCGGTAGGTCCCGTAGTCGTACGAGGTCGTCGCGCGCAGGCTGACGCAGAAGCGCCCCTCCTCGGCGACCTCGAACGGCGCCTCGATCACGCCCTGCTCCCGGGTGTCGGGGCGGAAGAGGATCTGGCCGCCCCCGTCGGGTCCGCTCCACAGCGCGCCTCCCTGCAGCTCGGCCGCCGGCGCGCCGGGGGCCACGGTCGCCCGGTCGAGCGCCTGCTCCAGCTCGATTCGGCTCTCGGTGAAGGGCATGCGCACCGATGCCGGCGCGATCCGGCCGTACGGCTTGTGCGGCTCCGTCTGGTACCAGTAGGCGACCGAGGCGAAGTTGTCGGGCCGCAGGGTGTGGCCGTCCCACTCGCCGTTGGGGCCGCGCACCGCCCAGCCGCGCGTCTCGAGCGTGGCGCGGAGCGCGTGACGGAAGACGATGGGGTCGGGCACGTGCCAGCGGTAGACCGTCGTGCGCGAGCCCTCGTCGAACCCCTCCCACGTCGGTACGCCGTAGAACGGGTAGGTGAACGGCCGGAAGCCCCAGCCGTCGCAGAAGTAGTCCTCGGTGCCGGTCCCGGAGAGCGTCGGGAGCGGGTCGCCGTCGACGTAGAAGCGGTCGTCGCCCTCGCCGGGCCAGCCGTCCTCCGACGAGTAGATCGAGAGCACGGTGCCGACGTAGTGCCCCGCGCCCACGATGTCCGCCAACAGGTAGTCGCTGTCCGACTCGACCGGGTACTCCTGCCGGTACCGCGCGTGGAACAGCCGCGTGTCGCGCGGCAGTGAGGGCAGCGCCGTCCAGTCGACGTAGTAGTACAAGGCCCCGCAGGGGATCTCGCCCTCGTTGGTGACGACGATCCGGGCCGACCGGCGGAACGGCATCTGCCAGTAGCAGTTGTACCCGCGTCCCTCGGAGGAGACCGCCACGGGCAGCGAGTTCACGGTCTTCAGCATCCCGTGGCCCACGGCGAAGAAGTCACCCAGGGGACTCTCGACGCTCGGGGTCGTCTCGCCATCCCAGTAGCAGCGGATCACGAGGTTGCGGCCGAAGTACGGGTCGGACGAGGCCACGGTGAACCAGATGTGGCGGACGACACCCGGCCCCGCGAGGTCGGCGATGACCAGGTCGGCGCCGGGGGCGATCGGCCGGCAGTCGTCGTTCCGCGCCAGGTCGGGGCTTGCGCTCGAGGAGCGGGCCGAGTGGCCCGCCTGCGGGAGATAGAGCCCCTCGAGCCCCTGCTGGGCGAGCGCGGCGCCGCCAATCGCGAGGGCGAAGGTCGTGAGGAACCAGATGCGCATCGAGGACTTCCTTCCGTCTCCGTGGTGGTGAGCCGGCGGCCACTTCGACGCGCACGCCGCGGGACCCTCGTACGCGTGCCAGGAGCCTGACGTCTCGCGGCGAACAAGAGGGGACAACACACCCGCCCCGGCGGGGGCTACCGGAGGTCACCATGGGACGCCTGATCGCGGTTGTCACGATCTCGTGCGCGGCGCTCGCGGCGGTGTGGATCGCCACACCGCTCTCCGCTTCGCCCGGCGGATCCGCCCTGCCGGAGTGGATCGGGCCGACGCTGTTCGCGCTCGGCAACGGCAACGCGGAGATCTGCACGATGACGCCGGACGGGAAGGACGTGGCGCGCCTCACGGCCTCGCCCAAGATCGACTTCGAGCCCTGCTGGTCGCCCGACGGCGCGCGCATCGCCTTCTCCTCGTGGCGCGGCGGCGAGTGGGACATCTATGCGATGGACCCGGAGGGCGGCTCGCTCCGCAACCTCACCGACAACCCGGCGTGGGACTCGATGCCCTGCTGGTCGCCCGACGGCAAGCGGATCGCGTTCGTCTCCGACCGCCGGGATTCGTGGGACATCTACGTGATGGATCCCTCCGGGGGCGGCGTTCACTCGCTGATCGTCAGCCCGGGTGAGGAACGGAGCCCCAAGTGGTCGCCCGATGGGACGCGGATCGCGTTCGTCTCGAACAAGGACGGCGCCTACTCGATCTACGTCGCGGACGCCGACGGCACGGGCGTCACCCGGCTCAAGCGACCGGGCTACGATTCGGAGGACCCCACCTGGTCGCCCGACGGCGAGCACATCGCGTACGTCGCCCGCAAGGGCATGCACGCCGCGCTCTGCGTGATGTCGGACTCCGGCCACTTCGAGCGCCGGATCTTCGAGCGCGAGGGCGATGTCCGCTGCCCCTGCTGGTCCCCGTGTGGGCAGTGGGTCGTCTTCGCCTACCTCAGCGGCGACGACTTCGACCTCTGGAAGGTCCACCCCGACGGGACCGGCGCGGTTCCGATCACGACCCACCCGGCCGACGACCTCGACCCGGCCTGGTCGGCCGATGGCGAGCGGATCGTCTTCGCCTCCTGGCGCTACTGGAACGAGGGCGAGGACGATCTTCCTCCGGGCGAGTAGCCCGCGTAACGGAGGGCTCTCTCCCGCGTCTCGGAATCTGAGGATCGGCCGGCGGCCTCGGTCGCCGGCAGGCTCTTGTGCGGCATGTGGCATCGGGAACGGCGACTGAGGCATCCGGCGACTCGGCGACGCGCGACCCCACAGGCGAACACCTCCGCCCCGACGGGAGGTCCCCCATGCGCAGAGCGTTCAGCCTCGTCGAGCTGATGGTCGCGATGGCCATCATCGCGATCACGGTGGCGATCCTGCTGCCGGT
>CAZRDB010000082.1:0-826 GCA_964598695.1 uncultured Armatimonadia bacterium | reverse complement strand
TCGACTTCCTGGAGACGCGCTTCTTCGGCACGGCGGCGCTCGACGCCGGCGGCCACCCGCAGCCGGGCAACGGCTTCACGGTCGGCCCGTGGCACTGGGCCTTCGGCGGCGTCAACTACTACCTCGGCCTGCTGGCGCGGCGCTGGGCGGCCTACGGCGGGTTGGTCTACGACCTCTTCCTCGGCGAGGACGCGGGCCTCATTCAGGTGGGCCTCACCTACGCGGTGGCGATCCTGCTGCCGGTCTACGGGCGCACGCGGGAGCGAGCCTGGCGCTCGGCCTGCATCGCCCACCTGCAGCAGACCGGCCTCGCGGTGGCCGAGTATGTCGGCGACCACGACGGCGTCGCGCTCGTGGCCGGCGAGTACATCGCGTGGGACACCCCCCACCCGGTCTATGGCATGGGGTGGCTCCAGCGGATCGATCCGTACGTCGACGACCTGTACGCTTTCCATTGCCCGGCCAACAGCCACCCCGTCTTCGGCTACTCGATGAACGCCTGGACCATGTCGCACGTGGACGATCAGGCCGGGATCGCGCCCGGCGACTACGCGATCGACCACGCCCCGGCGCCCAGCGAGACGCCCTGGCTCTTCGACGCCTGCGCGCCCGACACCGACGGCGGGCCGGAGTGGTCCACGCTCGAGGACGCGAACTGCGATCCCGACAACGGCTCCGCCCGCGCGCACAAGCTGCCGTACCAGCCGGAGGACCTGGTCTTCCCCGGGGTGCACCGGGGCGGAAACAACCTGTTCTTCCTCGACGGCCACGGCAAGTGGTGGCAGCACTTCCCGAACGGGATCGGCGACACCGACAAGGACGCCCA
>CAZRDB010000081.1:3252-19884 GCA_964598695.1 uncultured Armatimonadia bacterium | reverse complement strand
GGCCGGGTCGGGCTTCTGCATGCAGCCCGTGGCGAGCAGCCCGAGCAGGGCGACCGCAGCCACGCACAGCATCACACGCGTTGTCCAGCGCACGAGAGTACCTCCTTGGTTCATCCGCGGCGGAGTGCCCGAGCGGGGCGCGCTCCGTCCGCATCGGGTTTCGCGTCGGGGGCCAGGAGTCCTCGTATCGGTTGTGCCGCGCCCATCGTGCGGCCGACGAGCGATCGGCTCCCGGACCGGCACGGGGAGGGTATCCGTACGAACCGCGGGCCGGCCCATGGCACCGGAGCCGGCCCGGATCGCGCTTGGGTCATGCCGTGCCTCACGGGCACGGTTTCGGGGGGCCTATCCTCACGAGCCGCCCGGCTTGGGCGCGGCGGGGGCCGCTCCGCCCTTGGCGTCGGGCGCCTTGGGGGGCGCCTTGGTCGCCGTCGGTCCGGCGGTCGTTGCGGCCGGATCGGCCTTCTGCATGCAGCCCGTGGCGAGCAGCCCCAGCAGGGCGAACGCGAGCACGCAGAGCAGCACACGCTTGGTCCAGCGCACGAGAGCACCTCCTTGGGTCATCCGCGGCGGAGTGCCCGCGCAGGGCCTCCCTCCGTCCGCATCGGCCTTCGCGCGGGGCCCTGAGACTCCTCGTGTCGGTTGTGGCCGGGCCGTTACGACGGACGGGGTGAGAGAGGAAGGGAGATGCCCACGACGGTGCCCCGTCCCGCCTCGGAATCGACGCGGATCCGCCCGAAGTGGGCGCGGACCATGCCGCCCACGACGCGGGTGCCGATGAAGGGGTTCTCCTGCCGGGGGTCGGGCGGGCCGATCTCGAACAGCCGGCCGCGCAGGTGTGGGGGGACGCCGGCGCCGGTGTCGCCGACCTCGACGGCGTACCAGCCGTCCTCCTCGCGGCAGACGGTGACCCAGACCTTGCCGCCCGAGGGGGTGTAGCCGATCGCGTTGCGGAGCAGGTTGTAGACGGCGTTGAAGAGCTGGTGGCCGTCCACCAGGGCGACGATCGGCTCGTGCTCGCGGACCTCGAGGGTGATCGAGCACTCTTGGGCGAGCGACGAGAGCACCTCGGCGGCGTCGCGCACGATCTCGCCCACCTCATGCTCGGCCATCGTCGGCCGTCGCACGGCGCCCGCGGCGCAGCGGGCGATCTGTTGCGCGCGCTCGTGGACGCGCTCGGCGCCCCGCTCGAGCGAGCGCAGGCTGCGGAGCGAGCGATCGCGGAACTCGTCGAGGGCCCGGTGCAGCTCGGCGGCCTGCCGGTCGTGGCCCTCGGCCTCGAGCGTCTCGGCGATCTCCTCGACGCGCGCCGCGTGGCCCTGGAGCGCGCCGCCCAAGCTGCGGGCCGAGAGGATCAGGGGCGCGGTCATGTGGCCGAAGTCCCAGTGGACCGTCGCGAGCACATCGGCCAGGTCGGCCAGCCGCTGGGCCCGCTGCACGTAGGAGGACTCGATCAGGAGCGCCGCGAGCAGGGCCACGACGCGCAGCACGGCGATGGTCTCGTCGGAGACGGCCGCATTGCCGCGGTTGAGGATCTGCAGGACGCCGATCGGCGTGCCGCGCGGGGCCCAGATCGGCACCGAGATCATGTCGCGGGTGTCGTACTCGAGCAGGTCGTCGATCGCGGGGAGGTGGTGGGGATCGTGTCCGGCATCGCGGCTGACGACGACCTCGCCGCTGGTGTAGCAGCGGCCGGCGATGCCGACGTCGGCGGCGATGCGGCAGCCGATCAGCTCCTCGGCGCGGGGCCCGACGACGTGCTCGAAGACCAGCTCGTCAGCGGCCCGGTCGGCCACGAGGATCGAGCCGGCCTCCGCGCCGACGAGGTCGACGGCGGCCTCGAGGACCGATCGAGCGGTCGCGCGCGGGTCGGCGGGTCGGTCGTCGAGGCGCTCGGCGAGGGCCGAGACGATCTCGACCACGCGCTGGGGGTCGTGGGAAGCTTGATCCATGGCGCATCCTCCTGCGAGGGTCTGCTGCTCAAACGGCGTGGGGGCCGCCCCGGTTCGCGGGGCGGGCCGGGGCCGTCCGGCTACACCTCGAAGCGCCGCAGGAGTTCGCGCGAGCGCTGGCGCGAGGCGGAGAGCACGGTGTTGCGGCTGTCGGCGAGGACGATGTCGTAGGAGCCGTCGCCGTTGGGGATCAGGTGCTCCACGTAGGCGATGTTGACGATCGCGCCGGAGCTGATCGAGACGAAGCCCTCGGGCTCGAGGCGTGTCGCGAGCCGGTCGATGCTGTGGCTGGTCCGGTAGCAGCGGCCGGCGGCGTGGATGAAGACCTGCCGGCTGCGGCGCTCGATGTGGGAGATCTCCTCGGTGGGCAGCAGGACGACCGTGCCCTGCTCGTAGTCCTTGACGGGGAGGCGTCGGCGGGCCCAGCCGCCGTTGTCCAGGCCGACCTCCTTGAGCCGGTTGGCCATGGCCTCGACCCGTTCCTTCAGCTCGGCGACGGCATCGTCGCGGCGCCGCAGCCGCTCCTCGACCCGATCGAGCATGGCGTGGATCCGGCTGCCGAAGGTCCCGGGCTCGGTGGGTTTGACGAGATAGTCGGTGACCTGCAGGTCGAAGGCGCGGATCGCGTACTCCTCGTGGCCGGTGACGAAGACGACCAGGGGCGCCTGAGGCCGCGCGAGCACCGTCTCGGCCACGACGACGCCGCTCAGGCCGGGCATCTCGATATCGAGCAGCAGAAGCTGGGGACGGGACTGGTCGACCATCTGCAGGCACTCGAGGCCGTCGGCGGCCCTCCCCACGACGCGGACGCGACCGGTCGACTGCAGGAACTCCTGCAGGAACTCCGCGAAGCGGGGGTCGTCGTCAGCGATCAGGGTATCGATCATCTCGTGTTCTCCGCGGACCGGCGACGCCGAGGACTCAGCCTGTGCCGAGAGTCGGCGGGCGCCTGGAACACCAACCATCCGCCTGCCGCGGGAGCCCCCGGTCCGGCAGGTAGCCGGTCTAGGTGTTCGCCCATCGCGGCGCACTCCCTCCACGCTCTCGGAGGGGCCGGGGCTCCTTGACGCCCCCCAGAGCCTCTCCTACAATTCCGGTCGCCCTCGGCAGGGCGATCACCCCACACGTCCGGCGACCGAGGGCGGCAGTGGGGCGGACCTGCGGGACAGCCGGGCAAGGGGTTCGAGGTTCGGAGCGCTCGCGGACCTCGCGCGACTCCGCCCGCGACAGCGAGACGGATCCCAGAGCATGCAGGAGTGGCTGGCCGGAGCCCAACGGCTCGTGGAAGCGGATCTTGCCGACATGGAGCGCGCGCTGCGGGAGGTCTCCGTCAGCGGGGATCCGCTGCTCGACGAGGTCTGCCGGCACGTCCTGGAGGCCGGTGGCAAGAAGATCCGTCCGACGCTCCTGTTGCTCGCGGCCCATGCGGCGCGGCCGACGGAGGCCCCCCTCGACCCCGAGATCGCCCGCGTCGCCGCCGGGCTCGAGCTGGTCCATGTCGCCAGCCTGCTCCACGACGACGTGATCGACGGCTCGCCGCTCCGTCGGGGCCGGAAGACGGCGCACAGCCAGTGGGGCAACAAGGTCTCGATCTTCGCCGCCGACTTCCTCTTCGCCAACATCTACGCCCACCTCGCGACGCCGGCGAACACGCCGGTGCTGCGGCTGATCGCCCGGGCCGTGGTGACCATGTGCAAGGCCGAGGCGCTCCAGGCCGCGACGACCGGGGATCCGACCCTCACCGAGGAGTGCTACTTCGAGATCATCGAGGGCAAGACCGCGGCGCTGATGTCGGCCGCCTGCGAGGTCGGCGCGGTGATGAGCGGCGCCGGCGCGCGCGAGCAGGACGCTCTCCGGCGCTTCGGCCTCGGCTTCGGGCTGGTCTTCCAGATCACCGACGACCTGCTCGACCTGAGCGGCGATCCCAGCGAGACCGGCAAGCCGCGTGGCAGCGACCTGCGCAGCGGCCACTTCACCCTGCCGCTGCTCGCCCTGCGCGACTGCCTGCCTGCGCCGGCGCGGGCGACCCTCGCGGCCCAGTTGGGCCGATGGGAGGATCTCTCGGACGAGGATGCCGAGGGGATCGCGCGGCAGGCCCGCGAGACCGGCAGTCTCGAGCGCGCCCGGGCCTTCGGGCAGGGACACCTCGCCGGGGCGCTCGCGGCGCTCGAGGAGCTGCCGCCCTCGGCCGAGCGCGAGGCGCTGGCCGAGCTGCTCCGGGGCGTGCTCCCGCGCCGGGCGTAGCGCCTCCCGATCGCCGATCGCCCCCCAGCCAGCGAGAAGGCAGCCTGAGCGCCGGGGCGCGAGGCTGCCTTCGGTCGTGTCGAGGTTGGTGGAGGCGGCGGGAATCGAACCCGCGTCCGAAGTGAGAGTCTCGACTGCCTCTACGAGCGTTTCCCGCGTTTTGTGTCTCGTCTCACGGTCGCCCACGGGCAGGCTGCGCGCTCGACCAGTCTGCTTGAGAGTCCCTCCGGGCGAACAGACACCGTCCGGAAGCAAGCCACAGTTTCTGACGCCCATCGACAGCCCTGTGGCGCGACCGTCGCGGACGTAGCGGGTTAAGCCGCTAGTGCGTAGTTGTTATTGGCAGTTATTGGTTTCCCAGCCAGTTGTACGAGAGGCCGGGGTTCGCTCGGCTCGCAGCAGTCGCTCCTCTGAACACTCCGTCGAGACCTGGCGCCCCCACGTGGTGCTCCAAGTTACACCGGTACTGTACTGCGAACCGCTGCCCGGCGCAAGGTGGGGGGGCTACCGCACCCCGAAGTGGAACCGCAGCGAGTCCTCGAGGTGGGCGGTCCAGTACTCCCAGGTGTGGGCGCCGGGGAAGACGTTGTAGGTGTGCTCGATCCCCAGTTCCGTCAGCCGGGCGTGCATCGCCTCGTTGCCCTGGAAGAGGAAGTCGTCCTGGCCGCAGTCGAGGTAGATCGCGGGTAGCTCGTCCCGCGGGAGGTCGCCGACGTAGTGGAGGGGGCTGTTGGCCTTCGTGCGCTCCGGGCTTCCGAACGCCCTCTCGGCGAACTGGTCCCAGAACAGGTTGCTCTTCTCCACGACGGAGAACAGGCCGCTGTGGCTGGCGACGGAGCGGTAGACCAAGCGGTTGCGGAGGCCGATGTTCGTGGCGCCGAATCCCCCCATCGAGAGCCCGGTGATACACCGCCCGGCGCGCTCGGCCTGGGTGCGGAGGTTCTGGTCGAGGTGGGCGACGAGGTCGCGCGCGATCCAGTCCTCGCAGCGGCGGCTGCCATCGGCCCAGTTCACGTACATCGTGCCCTCGTGCGCGAGGCCGTCGTTGGGCATCGCGACGACGATCGGCTCGATCTCGCCCGCGGTGATCATCCGCCCCACCGTCTCGGCCGCGGCGCCCTTGGTCGCCCAGTCCCACTCCCAGCCCCACGCGCCGTGCAACAGCGTGAGCGTGGGGTAGCGGCGGTCGGGTGCGGTCTCGTAGTCGGGCGGGAGGTAGATCCAGACGCTGGCGCGGCCCTGGAGAGCCTCGCTCTGGACGCCGTCGACTACCAGCGTGCCGTGGGTGGGTTGGTCGATTCGGAGCATGGGGCAGCCTCGATCCTCTCGCCGCCCCGTTCGCGCCCCCAGGCCCGGGCATCTTCCGCGCGGCCCGGCCGGAGACCTCGGTCGGCGGCTCCTTGCCCTCGCCGAGGCCTTTCGGCCACAATGGGGCCGTGAGCCAGCGTAGCTCAGCTGGTAGAGCAGCGGATTTGTAATCCGCTTGTCGTCGGTTCGAATCCGTCCGCTGGCTCCAGCCTCTTCCCTGGTGCGACGGTGATGGAGTTCGCCGCCAACCGCGGAGCCGAGCTTCCGCTGATGACTCCTACGGACTCCTCCCGTTGCGGGTGACTCTGAGGGATCAGCATGGTGCGACTGCTCGTCGTGGGCGCCGGTGGCTTCCTGGGCGCCATCCTCCGGTACGCCGTCTCCGATCGCGTGACCTCCCGTCTCGGCTGGCACTCGTCGATCGGGACGCTGCTCGTCAATGGAGTCGGCTGTCTCGTCATGGGCCTGCTCGTCGGCTACTTCGAGGCGAAGCCGGAGGCGCCGCACGCCGTTCGGCTGTTCGTGGGCACGGGGGTCCTGGGCGCTCTCACCACCTTCTCGGCCTTCAGCTCCGAGACGTTCGGCTTGCTCCAGCAGGGCAACACGCGGGGGGCCTTCCTGAACGTCACGGCCAACCTGGTCGTCGGCTTCGCGGGGATCTGCCTCGGCCGCCTGCTGGTCCGGTAGGGGGCCACACGGGGTTCGCGACCTGGCGCCGGTAGCACAACGGGAGCCGATGCGCGCGCACCGGCTCCCGTTTCTCGTAGGCATGCGTTGTCGCGGCTACCGCGCGAGGACGATCCCCGCGTCGACGAACTGGCCGCCGGCGCTTTGGCGGCAGTGGACGGCCAGCGTGTTGCCGCCCGGCTTCCACGCGGCCCGGAAGGCCTCGGTGATGTCGAGCAGCGCGTAGCCGGTCTGGTAGTTCGGCGCGCTCGCGACCAAGCTCCCGTTGAGGTAGACCTCGACGTCCTCGTCGTGGTGGACGCGGAGCAGCGCGTAGGCGTACGAGCCCGGGTCGCCGGAGACGGTCCGACGGAGCCAGATGTCGGGGGTGCTCCACTCGGTGCCGAGGACGGCGCCGGGGGTCGCGGCGGTGCCGAAGCCGCCGGGGCCCTCGCTCCATGCCGCGTCGTCGAAGCCGGTCTCGGCCCAGCCCTCGGCCGGCGTCTCGGTCGTGTAGCGCCAGGTCTGGCGCATCTCCTCGGAGGTCGGCACGAGCGTCTCGAGCGCGTAGGGCGGGAGCACCTCGTCCTTCTCGTAGGCGGCGGGCTGGACGTTCACGTCGTGGACGATCTTCACGTCGTACTTCGGGGTGCGGTCGTAGTAGTAGATCCCGTTCTGCTCCTGCTCGACGTCGGTGAGCTGGGTGTAGCAGAAGCCGAACATCCGGGGATGGTCGAGCAGCGCCTCGGTGAGGCCGCGGTAGCGGTTGGCGAAGGCCTCGACATCGCCGGCGGCGTTGCCGTAGCCCCAGGCGGCGTCCGGGTCATGCTTGAGCGCGATGGCCGTGCCGCCGTACTCGCTGACGAAGTAGGGGACGCCGGTGTAGTCGATCGAGCCCTCCGGCCGGAAGTTGGTCGGCGGGTTGTCGCCGGTGATGAGGAAGCCCGAGAAGCGGGCGCGGAAGGTCTCGGGGTTCTGGTCGTAGTCATGGTAGTCGTAGATGTCGGTCTCGCGGTCGAAGTGGCTGCCGCCGCTGCCGTCGAGGAGCGGCCGCGTCGGGTCCATCAGCCGGGTGACGGTGAGGAGCTGCTGGGCGAAGGGGATCAGTGAGCCGCTCCAGACCTCGTTGAGCGGGCACCAGCCGACGATCGAGGGGTGGTTGCGGTCGCGCCGGACCTCCTCCTTCCACTCGATGAGGATCTGGCCGACGGC
The DNA here is from genome assembly GCA_964598695.1 of uncultured Armatimonadia bacterium. GTDB lineage: Bacteria > Armatimonadota > Zipacnadia > UBA1398 > UBA1398 > CAZRDB01. The sequence goes on along the minus strand of CAZRDB010000081.1, from coordinate 12,502 downwards.
CGTTCCGCTCTCGCGGTTGAAGCCCCAGTCGGGGAACTCGCCCCAGACGATGTAGCCGAGCTTGTCGGCCCAGTAGAGGAAGCGGGGCTCGAAGACCTTCTGGTGGAGGCGGGCGCCGTTGAAGCCGGCCGCGATCGAGAGTTCGATATCGCGCTTGAGTTCCTCGTCGGTCCGGGCGGTGTAGATGCCGTCGGGGTAGAAGCCCTGGTCGAGCACGAGCCGCTGGAAGATGGGCTTGTGGTTGATGAGGAACCGGTAGCCGTCGGTGTGGACCTTGCGGAAGCCGGTGTAGCTCTGGACCTCGTCGATGACGCGCGTGCCGTGCCGGAGCGCGATCCGCACCTCGTAGAGGTAGGGATCCCCGGGCCACCACAGGGTCGGGTTGTCGATCGCGAGCGAGCCGACGGTCGAGCGGCCCGCGGCGGGGACGTTGGCCTCGGCGATGACCTTGCCCTTGTCGACCAGCTGGAGCCGTAGGGTGACATCGCGGCCCGGCCCGTTGACCTCGGCCTGGAAGTGGAGAGTGCCGGTGTCGGGGTCGGCGTTGAGGGCGATGTCGCGGACGTAGGTGTCGCCGACGGCCTCGAGCCAGACGGTCTGCCAGATGCCGGTCGTGCGCGTGTAGACGCAGCCGTGGCTCTCGAGCCGCTGGCTCTGCTTGCCCGTCGCCTGATCGCCCGAGCGCGTGTCGTCCTCGGCGCTGACGACCAGCTCATTGGCGCCGGGGCGGAGTGCGCCGGTGGCCTCGAGCGCGAAGGGCGTGTAGCCGCCTTTGTGGTCGCCGAGGTAGACGCCGTTGAGCCAGACCTTGGCGTGCCAGTCGACGGCGCCGAAGTGCAGGAGGACGCGCCGGCCCTCCAAGGTCGCGGGGAGTTCGAAGGTGCGGCGGTACCACACGCGGGTCATGAAGTCGGTGTGGCCGATGCCTGAGAGCTTGCTCTCGGGGCAGAAGGGCACGAGGATCCGGTCGGCCAGGTCCTTGCCGGTGGCGAGCCCGCGCTCCTCGCCCGTTCCCTCGTTGTCGATCTCGAACTGCCAGTAGCCGTTCAGGTTGAGCCACGCCTCCCGGCAGAAATCCGGACGCGGGTGCTCCGGGCGCGGGATGGTCGAGTCGGTCGCGGGCGCAACGGCGAGCAGGATGCCGAGCGGCAACGTGCAGGGGATCATGGGATCCGCCCTTCCCAGGGAGTCTCGGCCGAGCGCCGAGGGCGTCCGGCGCCCCCATGGTGCCGACCGCCGGGGCGGTTGACAAGTCAGGCGGCGGCAAGCACCTTAGCCGAGGGGGAACGGACGCCGGAGCCGGACACGGAATGCGGATCCTCGCAGTCGACCCTGGGACAGTGCGTGTCGGCCTCGCGGTCACCGACCCGGAGGGCTGGATCGCCTCGCCGCTCGACGTGATCCCGAGTTCGGGCGCGGCCCGGGCGATCGCGAAGACTGCGGGCGGGCTGGGCGTCGAGGTGGTTGTGGTCGGCCTGCCGATCAACATGAACGGCACCGAGGGCCCCAGCGCCGAGGCCGCGCGGGCGCTGGCGGCCAAGCTGGAGGCGCGGGGGCTGCGCGTCGAGCTTCTCGACGAGCGCATGACGACGATGACCGCGGAGCGGGTGTTGATCGAGTCGGGCCTCCGCCGCGAGAGGCGGCGGGAGGTCAAGGACGCGGTCGCCGCCACCGTGCTGCTGGAGGCGTACCTTGCACGAAAGCGCAACGAAGCCGCTCGTGCCGAGGCCGGGGAAGAGGCGTAAGCGCCGTCTGCTCCGGCGGCTGGGGCTCGGCGTGCTGTTCCTGGCGATCGTCGCCGTCGTGGCCGCGGGGTCGCTGCGGCGGTCGCTCGCGCCGGCCGATCCGGCCGGGACGGGCGAGGCCGTCGCCCTCTCGGTGCCGAAGGGCGCGACGGCGCAGGAGATCGGCGATCTGCTCCTGCGCAAGGGGCTCATCCGCAACCAGACCCTGTGGGTGCTGGCCGCCTCGCGCGAGGGCTACACCCAACGGTTCCAGGCCGGCGACTACACGTTGCGCCCCTCGATGACCGGGCGCGAGATCATGGAGGAGCTGACCCACGGGACGGTCGCCACGATCAAGATGACGATCCCGGAGGGCTCCACCCTGACCCAGATCGCGCAGATCGCGGCGGGAACGGGCCGCTGCACGGCGACCGAGTTCGAGAAGTTGGCCCGCGACCCGAAGCGCTGGCCGAAGATGGGCTTTCCCCTGCCGAAGAGGGACCTCGAGGGCTACCTCTTCCCCGACACCTACCCCGTCGACCGCGACGCGACGGCGGAGCAGATCCTGCAGCAGATCCTCCGGCGGTTCGAGCAGGTCTACGCCAAGCACGAAGCCGACATCAAGAAGAGCAAGATGTCGCTGCACGAGATCGTCACCCTCGCCTCGATCGTCGAGCGCGAGACCCGGGTCGCCGACGAGCGGCCGAAGGTCGCTCAGGTCTTCCTGCTGCGGCTCAAGAAGGGGATGCGGCTCGAGTCGTGCGCGACCGTGCAGTACTTCCTCAAGAAGTCGAAGCCGATCCTCACCAACGCCGACGTGAAGACGGAGTCGCCCTACAACACCTATCTCCATGAGGGGCTCCCGCCCGGCCCGATCGCGAGCCCCGGCGAGCCGTGCATCCAGGCCGTCCTGCACCCCTCGAAGACCGAGTACCTGTACTTTCACACGATCGAGGGGCAGAGCCGGCAGCACTTCTCGAAGAACCTGGGCGAGCACGAGGCGACCAAGGAGAAGGGGTGAGTCGGGCCCGATGAGCGCGAAGCCGCTGCTGAGGCCCGACGCCTGGGTGGGCTCGGCGCCGGAGCTGACTCCCGAGTGGCTCCGGGCCCGGGGCCTCGACGGTCTGCTTCTCGATCTCGACAACACGGTGGTGCTGTGGCGGTCGGTCGAGATCGGGCCGGAGATCCGCGCGTGGCTCGCGGCCGTGCAGGCGGCCGGGGTGCAGGTGTGCATCCTGTCGAACTCGCGCCGGCCGACCCGCTGCAAGGCGATCGCGCGCGATCTCGCGCTGCCGTATGTCTATTGGGCGGGCAAGCCACGCCTCAGCGGCTTCCGACGGGCCCTGGGCCTGCTGGGCCGCACGGAGCCCGCGGGCGTCGCGATGGTCGGCGACCAGTTGTTCACCGACATCCTCGGGGGCAACCGTGCCGGTGTGGCGACGATCCTGGTCTCGCCGCTGTCGGAGTACGAGTTTGCGGGGACGAAACTGATCCGGCCACTCGAGCGCTGGATCCTCCGCCGGCACGGCCTGGGAGGGCCGCAGCCGGCCGCTGGAAACGAGGTACCGTGATGAGCACGATTCGTGAGACCGCCCGGCGGGTGCTGCTCGAGGAGAGCGCCGCGATCGCGCGGGCCGCCGAGGGTCTCGACGACCAGATCGACCGCGCCGCCCGGGTGATCCTCGAGCGGGGCGGCCGCGTCGTGACGAGCGGGGTGGGGAAGTCCGGCGCGATCGCGCGCAAGATCGCCGGCACCCTCGCCAGTCTCGGGACCCCCTCGTTCTTCCTCCACCCGGCCGAGGCGCAGCACGGCGACTTCGGGATGATGACCGGCGACGACACGCTGCTCGCGCTCTCGTACTCCGGTGCCTCCGATGAGATCCTCGCCCTGCTGCCCTACTGCGTGCTCATGCAGATCCCCGTCATCGCGCTCACGGGGAAGCCCGACTCGCCGCTCGGCGAGCACGCCGTCGCGGTGCTCAACTGCCACGTCGAGCGCGAGGCCGACCCGCACGACCTCGCGCCGACCTCCTCGGCCACGGTCTCGCTCGCGCTGGGCGACGCGCTCGCGATCGCGCTGATGGAGCAGCGCCGCTTCAGCAAGGAGGACTTCGCGCGCTTCCACCCGGGGGGCAGCCTCGGGCGCAAGCTCGCGCTGGTGCGCGACATCATGCGAACCGGCGAGGGCAATCCGGTCGTCGGTGAGGATGACCCGGTGGTCGACGTGCTGTTCACGATGACCCGCGCGACCAGCGCGGGGGTCGCGTCGGTGGTCGATCCCGCGGGCCGGTTCGTCGGGCTGTTCACCGATGGCGATCTCCGGCGGCGGCTCTCGGCCGACCCGGAGGTGCTCTCGCGCAAGGCCCGCGAGGTGATGAACGCGCGCGCCACGACGATCCGCGACGACCAGCTCGCCGCGGAGGCGCTGCAGATGATGCATGAGCACAAGTGGGACAACCTCCCCGTTGTGGATGCCGACGGTCGACCGGTGGGGATGCTGGATGTACAGGACCTGCTCGACACGGGCATCCTCTAGCGGGATCGCCCCGCGGCTGTCGGGAGCGTTGGCTCTCTGCGGCCTGCTCCTGGGCGGCGCGTGCCTCGCCCAGACGCCTCCCCCACCGCGGCCGGAGTCGGTCGGGGTGATCGGCGCCCGCGACGAGCGCAGCGCCTACGCCGGGGCGACGCGGATCGTCGAGGAGAGCCTGTCGGCGCTGCACGTGGGCTTCGCGCCGGGCTCCTACCCGAAGCCCGAAGCGCCCCACCCGGGCATCGTGATCCTCCTGCCCGGCAGCCCGTCGAAGGACGACGTCGCGCGGCTCGAGGCCTTCCTCGGCGCGGGCGGCAAGGCGATCTGTCTCGGCTTCCCCGGGACCGAGATCGCCGCCGCGCTCGGCATCGACTACACGACGCCCGCCGAGGCGCCGCCCGAGGTCGCGGCGGTTGCGTGCGGGGAGGGCGGTCTGCCGGGCGGGCCCGAGGGCTGGCTCCAGTACCCGGACCGGTTCTCGGAGCTGAAGGGGAGCGAGGGCGCCGCGTGTGGCTGGTACGCGACGGCCGAGGGCGCCAAGACGGACCGCGTCGCGCTGTGGCGCAGCCGGAGCGTCGTGGCGCTCGGGATCACCCCGGACGGCGCCGACCGCAGGGGCCTCAAGCAGCTTCTGCTGGCGGCCATTGCCGCGCTCGACGAGCCCCTCGCGCGCGAGGCCGTCCGGGCGGTCGTCGGCGACTTCGGAACGGTTGGCCCCTTCAAGAGCCTGGGCACGGTGCAGGCATACGTCTCGACCCAGGGCACGGAGGCGGCCCGTCGACTTCTCGATACGGCGCTGGAGTCGTACCGCCGGCTGCAGGGCGCGGTCGAGACCGCGCCCGTGGCCGAGCTGGTCGCCGACGCGGTCGCCTCGCTCGAGTTGCTGCGGGAGGCGATCTACGCGGCCGAGACGGGCGGCGCCTCCGAGGTCCGTGCCGTCTTCGCCTCGCCGCCGCCGCCCGGGCGCGCTGGCGCCCTGGCCGAGGGGCTCGCGGGCGGTGGCTTCAACACGGTCTTCCTGTACGCCGGCGATGCGATGAACCCGCTGTACCCGAGCGAGGCCGTCGCGGGCAAGTCGGGCCAGCCCGATCTCTTCGGCGCATCGTGCTCGGCGCTGGCGCGCGGCGAGAGCGCTCCCGGGGTCTTCGCGTGGCGGGCGTGCTTCTACTGCGCCCAGCTCACGGAGGAGGAGCGGACGGCCCTGCGCGTCGAGGGTCGACTGGCCGTGGCCGGCACGGGCGAGACGGCCGACTACCTCTGCCCCACCCACGAGCAGAACCTGCTCGCCGAGGAGGCGGCGATCCGCGAGCTGGTCACGCGGTACCCGGTCGAGGGCGTCGTCCTCGACTTCCTCCGGTACCCGAGCCCCAACTACTGCTACTGCCCAGCCTGCCGCGAGGCGTTCCGGGCGTTCGATCCCGCGATGGCGGCCAATTGGCCTCCGCTCGGCGGCCAGCAGCAGCTCGCCTACGAGCGGTTCCGGGCCGAGCAGATCGCGACGAGCCTCCGGCGGCTGGCGGCTGCGGCTCGCGAGGCGCGACCCGGGGTCGTGGTGGCGGCAACCTGTTTCGGGCCGGGCAAGAACGCGAAGCGCTCGGTCGGCCAGGATCCCGAGCTGTGGGTCGGCGAGGGCGGGATCGACATGCTCGTTCCGCTGCTGTACACCGAGATCGGCTCCGAACTCGCGACCCGGCTCCGCACGCTCTCACTCGATCTCCGCGGCCGGGCGCTGCTCGTGCCGGCCCGCTCGCCCTGGCCGACCCGGGGAGCACCGGGGGAGCCGCTCGACGCGCTCGCCGAGCTGCGGTCGATGCGCGCGGTGCAGGTCGACGGCCTCGCCTACTACGCCTACCAGCTCGGCCGGAGCGGGGACTTGGCCCATGCACTCGGCCTCGGGGCCTTCCGGCAGCCGGCCGAGCCGGCCTACCGGTGGCCGCTGCGGGTCTCGTTCGACCCCGAGCCTTTCCCGGCGATCGCGCCGCACGCGTACGCGGCCGACCAGCCGGCGCGGTTCCGTCTCGAGTGGCCCCCGGGCACGTCGGGCAACCTCGCGATGGTCGCGCGCTCGCTCGAGCAGGAGGCGCGCCGCGATGTCGGCAGCCTCGCCGTGGAGGACGGCGCCGCCGAGGCGACCGCCGACCTCCCGCCCGGGCTGTGGCGGGTGTTCCTCGAGGGGCGGATCGTGGCGGCCGACGGCGCCGAGAGCCCGATCGTGCGGGGTGGCCCCGTCTTTCGCGTGCTGACGCCCGAGGAGACGAAGACGGCGCTCAACGCCGTGAAGCAGGCGAGCCGGCTCGACGTCGCGCTCTACCAGGGCGGCCGCGGAGTGGAGGCGATCTCCGACACGTTCCGGGGTGAGCTGAAGGGCGAGAAGGAGATCCGTGCCCTCGCCAACCTGGACGCCCGCGATCTCGACGAGGTGGACCTCCTGGTGATCCAGGACCCCTCTGATCCGCGCGCGTTCACCGAGCAGGTGCGCGACACCCTCGATCAGTGGGTGCTCCAGGGCGGGCGGTTGCTCCTGCTGCACAACGCCGTCGGCCACCGGGGAATGCCCCTGCTGTTCCCCACCGTGGCCTACGTCGAGGAGAACGACCGCTCGCGCTGCGCCGCCGTCCGCGTCTCCGACCGGAACCACCCGGCGGCGGCGTTCCTGAACCCCGCGCCCACGCTGCCGACCGAGAACGAGGACCACGCGCTCGTGCGGACGAATACGGCAGGGATCGGTCTGCTCGTGGACGACCCGCAGGATGCGCCCGAGACGTACACGGCGGTCGCCGCCCAGTACGGCGCCGGACGGGTCGTCCTGTGCGGGATCGGCTTCGGCTTCGAGGGTCTCGAGGAGAAGAACCGGCTGTCACGCGATGAGTCGGAGCTTCTCATGGGTCTCGTCCGTTGGCTGATCGAGGGCGTGGTGCAGCCCGCGGGAGCGGCGCCGCCGCCGCCGATCTAGGGTGGCGCGTGACCCCTTGCGGCTCCGGGGGCTGTATGGCAAACTGAGCACACTTCTTGTCAAGTACCGTGCGAGGCGCGGGAGGAAGGAAGAGGTCATGCGTACCTTCGAGAAGCTGCTCGTCGGATTCGTTGTGCTGTGCGGCCTGGCGCTGGTGGTCGGTGTCGCGACCGCTCCGCTCCGTGCGCAGGACACCCCGCCGGCTCCTCCGGGCGCGGCGGACGCCGGCGCTCCGGCGGCAGCGCCGGAGGCCCCGGCCGCTCCCGCGGAGGGCGCCCCCATCGCCCCGCCGGCCGCGGCCGAGGCCCAGGGCGGCCCGAACGTGACGCCGCCGGCGACCCCGCCGGGCGGCGCGACCCCGCCGGCCGGAACGGCGGCCCAGCCGGGCGCGAAGCCGATCGAGGTCAAGCCGACCCCGCCGGCCGTCGACTACGCGAAGGACGCCGACCGGCAGAAGGCGGAGTTCCGCGCCGACATCGCGCGTCGCAAGCACCCCTGGGACAAGAAGGAGATGTACGAGAACGAGCGCGCCTGGGAGCGCAACGTGATCCAGAACGACTACAACTGGGCGCCGGCGCACAAGGACATGGGCGGCGAGTGCGGCTCGACCTGGTGGCGCGAGTACTGCGGCAACTAGAGCCCTTGCGCGATGCTGACCAGACCGGCCCGGGCATGCTCGGGCCGGTCTGTTTTCCGCTGGGAGGGGTGTGTCCGAGATGGCTTCGGGGTGCGACAACCGCGATGAGAACCTGAGCTTCTGCAACTGCAGCTACGAGCCATGCCCGCGCAAGGGCAAGTGCTGCGAGTGCCTGCAGTACCACCTGCGCTCGAACCAGCTCCCCGCGTGTTGCTTCCCGGACGACGTCGAGCGGACCTACGACCGCTCGTTCGCCCGGTTCGTCCAGATCCACAGCCGGTAGGATCCCCCCGACCCCGCGCCAGGGAACGCGACGGCCCGGTCCGGCGTCAGAACGTGCGGCGCGAGTTTGCGCTCGCCTGCGGCCCGCGCGATGCTGTACCCTTCTGGCGTCCGGCCGAGGGAGTCCGCCCGCCCGGGGCGGGCCGCGGCCGCGAGTCGAGTCCCTGGGAGGAAGCGCTGTGCGGGTACGTCTCGTTCTTCTTCTGGCGCCGGTGCTGGTCTCCGTCGTGGCTTCGGCCCCTCGCGCGGAGGACGTTCCGGAGTACGCACTGCGCTACCAACCCGCGGTCGGCCGGAAGTCGGACTACGTGCTCCGGCTCGAGGGCAACCTCAAGGAGGAGGGCAAGGAGCCCGTCCGCTTCCTCGCTTCGTACCTCCTGCGCGTCGAGATCGTCCCGGGCAAGACCCCGGAGGAGACGGTCGGCCAGCGTGTCTACTTCGGGCCGGGCCGGGTCGAGATCGCCGGCCGCAGCCGCGCGCTGCGGTTCGGCGGGGCCGACTACATCATCGACCGTGACCGGGCCGGCAGAGGCACCTACGTCAGCCGGCGGATCCCGGAGCTTCCCTCGGCCAACGAGTACTTCGCGATCGCCTTCCACGACATCGCCTTCTGCCCGGTGCTGCCCGCCGAGCCGGTCGCCGTCGACGAGGAGTGGACGACCGCGCTCGACGAGGAGCCGGTGCTGTTCGCGGCCGAGAGCCGCGAGGAGGGCGAACGGACCTACGGCGCGACCTACACCAGTCGGCTGACGAGCGTCCGCGAGGTGGCCGGTCTGCAGCTCGGCGAGATCGCCGTGCGCTCGGAGAGCAAGAGCACCAGCCCCAACGGCGAGGCGGAGGCGCGTAGCCACGTGAGCGTGACGTTCGATCTCGCGACCGGGTGGCTGCTCCAAGCCGACGGCGCGGTCGACGACCTGATCCTGCGGCCGGCGCAGAGAGCCGCCCTCGAGTTCAAGAGCGTCAACGTGAGCATCCGCCCCTACATCGCCCCGCCGAAGCCGGCGGAGGATCCCGCGGCGGGACCGGGGGCCGAACCCGGTTCGGGAACCGAGGCCGAGCCGAGCTAGGCCGCCCGCGCGGTCGAACCCGACGACGGCGACCCCGGTTCCCTGACGAGGCCGGAT
>CAZRDB010000081.1:0-3242 GCA_964598695.1 uncultured Armatimonadia bacterium | reverse complement strand
CCATGCGTCGGGTGTTAGCGCTGGTCCTGGCGGTCCTCGTTGCGGCGACCTGCGGCAGCGCGCGAGCCGAGCTGAGCAAGATGGTGGTACGGCGCGTGAAGGCCGCGACGGTCTACATCGAGGTCGTGAACACGGCGAACGACGGCACCGTGAGCACCTCGACCGGGTCGGGCTTCGTGATCGACCCCTCGGGCCTCGTGCTCACCAACCACCATGTCGTGAGCGACCAGATCGAGACGGGCCCTGGGGTCTCCGAGCCGGCCGCGAGCCAGGCCATCACCGTGAGCTTCCTCCACGGGACGGCCGACCAGGTCACGTACGAGGCGACGACGGTCAAAGAGCACGCCGCCGTCGATCTCGCCCTGCTCCAGTTGCCGCCCGGAACCTACGACACGCTCGAGCTGGGCGACTCGGGCACGGCCACCGAGACCCAGACCGTCTACGCCGCGGGCCATCCGTTGGGGCTGAGCGAGATCTCGCTCCGGACCGGCACGGTCACCTCGATGCGCACGCTCGAGGGCTATCCGTACATCGAGCACTCGGTCAACATCCAGCAGGGCAACTCCGGCGGGCCGCTGTTCGACGGCGACGGCAACGTCATCGGCGTGAACGTCTTCATGCTCCGGGACGAGGCCGGGGCGATCGCGTCGTACGCGATCCGCACCGAGACCATCGCCCGCTTCCTGGCCGACGAGCTGCCCGACGAGACGGCCGGCGGGGGCACCGGCAAGGCCTTCCTCCAGGCGCTGCTCGACCAGGCGGCGCTGATCTACAACAAGCTCGACGACGACACCTATGAGCTGCCCTACGAGAACGCGACGGTCTACGTCTCGGCCGCGCAGGGCTGGGTCCGGATCCGCGTTCCGCTCGGAACGCCCGCGCCCGAGACCGCCGAGGAGACCTACGCGCTCTACGACAAGCTCCTGCGGGCGAACTACAACTACTGCTCGGGTCGCTTCGGCCTCGACACCGACGGTGGGCTGTGGCTCGAGATGTCGGTGCGGCAAGACGATATCAGCTACACGACCCTGACCGCCTACGCGGGCCACATCGCGACGATGGCCGGGCTGTACGTCGACGACGACCTGCAGGTCGCGGCCCGCCCCAGTGGCAGCCTGGCCCTGGCCGCACTGCCGCGCCGCTTCCTCGCCGCCTTCCAGCAGGACGGCATGGCGGCCGATGTCGGTGGGCCGCTCACGCTCGGGGAGATCCTCGACGCGGCCGAGCTGACCTACGAGGAGCTGGACAGCGGCGCGTTCAAGCTCCCGTACGAGGGCGATGTGACCATCTTCGCGAGCGTCACCGACTCCGGCTGGATGGTCATGCAGACCTTCCTCGGCGCCCTCGGGGAACTCTCGGAGGAGGAGAGGGTCGAACTCTACGGCGTGCTCCTGACCGCGAACTGCACCCGCTACGTCGGCAAGTACGGGCTCGACTCCGACGGCGACCTGTGGGTCGAGCACGACGCGCTCTTCGAGGGCCTGACGCCCGGCTCGGCGCGCACCTACGGCGCCTTCCTGGCGGGGGTCGCCGGGAGCTTCGCGCAGGGCAAGCCGTAGGCCGGCAGCGTGACCGACCGACGCCCATGGCGCCGGTCCGCCCCCCGGAGGGAATCCTCCCCCCGTGGGCAGGAGGGACTTCGTGGCGGAACGCGAGGGGCAGGAGCGCACCGGAGCGCGGATCGCGCGCGCGACCACCGCGATCGGCCTGATGCACCTGGCCGGTCGGGTGCTGGGCTTCGCCGAGAAGCTGCTGATGAGCCGGTACTTCGGTACGGGCCTCAAGGCCGACGCGTACAACGCCGCCTACAAGATCCCGTCGACGGTGTTCTACGGCTGCGAGAAGATCCTGAACCCCTCGTTGATCCCCTGCTTCGTCGACCTGCGGGAGAAGGAGGGCGAGGCGCAGGCCCTCCGGCTGGCGGGGACCACGCTCGCGCTGCAGGCCCTTCTGCTCGTCGGGCTCGTGGCGGTCGGCCGGGCCGGGGCCGAGTTCCTCGCGGGCAGCGTCGCCCAGGGCTTCGCCTCGGTGCCGGGGAAGGTGGAGCTGACGGCGGAGCTGATGCGCTGGCTGTTCCCCGCCGTGCTGTTCCTCGGCCTGTCGTCGACGACGTACTGCATCCTCAACTGCTTCAAGCGGTTCGCGGTGCCGGCCCTCGGCGACGTGCTGTGGAAGGTCGGGACCGTCGGCGGCCTGCTCTTCCTCTACGGGCGGTTCGACATCTACGCGCTGGTGATCGGGTTCGTCGCCGGCGCCTTCCTCAAGCTGGGGATCCACCTCGTCGCGCTCGGCAGGCTGCTGCGCGGGCTGAAGCCCACCCTCTCGCTCCGCCACCCGACCATGGTGCGCATGCTCCTGCTGATGCTGCCCATGGGCTTCGGCTTCGCGTACTCCGAGGCGCGCAAGTTGCTCGACATCTACTTCGCCTCCGGGCTTCAGGAGGGCGCCGTCTCGGCGCTCAACTACGCCCAGATGGTCACCGACATCCCCTATCTGGTGGTCTCGTACGCGCTCGGGATCGCGATCTTCCCGTTCCTCTCGGAACGCGCCGCGGCGGGCAAGTGGGACGAGCTGCGCGAGATCCTCATCAAGGCCCTGCGGACGCTGTTCTTCGTCTTCGTGCCGGTCGCGGTGAGCCTCTTCGTCCTGGCCGAGCCGGCCGTACGCGCGGTCTACCAGCGGGGCGAGTTCAACGAGACCTCGGTGGCAATCAGTGTGCCGGTGCTCGAGTTCTACGCACTGGGGATGCTGGCGCTCGCGCTGGAGTTCCCGTTGCTGCAGGCCTTCTACTCGCTGCGGAACACGCTGGTGCCGACGCTGGTGGGCCTGGTCTCGACGGCGCTGCACGTCACGCTGTGCTGGTGGTTCGTGAACCACCTCCCGGCCGATGACCCGCGGGGGATCGCTCTCGCCCAGACCCTCGCGCGCTCGACGAAGGTCGTGTTGGCCTGGCTGACGCTCTCGTGGGCGCTCCAGGGCGGGCTCTCGCTCCGGGGCCACGGCGGCTTCGTCGGCAAGGTGCTGGTCTCGACGGGGCTGGCGGCGGCCGTGGTCCGTGCGGCGTACGTGGCCTTCGAGCGGGTCCACCCGCTGCGGGGGGCCAAGGACGGCGCCCTGGCCTTCCTGCTCTGCGGCGCGGTCGGGGCGGGCCTGTATCTCGGCATCGCCTACGTGCTGCGGATCGAGGAGGTCCACGTCGTGACCGGCAAGATCGGCGGCCGCTTGCGGAGGCTGCGCAAGCG
>CAZRDB010000080.1:11318-20147 GCA_964598695.1 uncultured Armatimonadia bacterium | reverse complement strand
CCCGGGGCACCGCCCCACACCGGCCGGGGGGGGCGGCCCTCGGGACCACGGTTGGGGGGTTTAGCTGGCCGGGGGGGCCGTGCAACTGCGTGCCGGCAGCCCCGTCCGACTATCCCCTGGGGCAGAACGGCGCAACGGTGCTCTCAGGCATGTGAGAGCGGAACACGGGGCCGACCGGGGACGCAGCACAACGGCAGAGACACCGAGCAGACGAGCACACCGCGCAACGCATGCCGCGGACGCGTCCAGGCAACAGTGGCGAGCAGCGAGCCGCCGAGGGAGCCGCCACACATGGCGCAAGGAGGGTGCGGTGCGGCCGGAGAACCCCTCGCCCAGTGTACCGCTGCACACTGAGGAGACCACACCGATGAAGCCAGTTGCCCTCCAGCTCTACTCGGTCCGCGAGCTGTGCGCGCAGGACTTCCCCGGGACGCTCAAGCGCGTTGCCGAGGTTGGCTACAAGGGAGTCGAGACCGCCGGGTACAACGGTCTCACGGCCGCGCAGGTCCGTGGGCTGTGCGACGACCTCGGCCTGCAGGTCGTCAGCGGCCACGGGCCGCTCCCCACGGATGAGAACGTCGAGCAGTGCATCGCCGATGCCCAGACCCTGGGCTACACGACGCTCGTCTCGGGCTTCGGCCCCGGCGACATGGACACCCTCGACAAGGTGAAGGCGTGCGCCGAGAAGTTCCAGAGGGGCGCCGAGCTGCTCAAGCCGGCCGGCCTCGAGTTCGCGTTCCACAACCACTGGTGGGAGTTCCACAAGCTCGACGGACGTCTGGTCTACGATCTGCTGCTCGAGCTGGCGCCGGACGTGAAGTCGGAGCTGGACGTCTACTGGGCCACCTTCGGCGGAACCGACCCGGTCGAGGTGCTCGCGAAGCACGGCGCCCGCGTGCCGCTGCTGCACCTCAAGGACGGCCCCCTCACCGGCGACCCGCCCGACCCGCACACCGCCGTCGGCGCCGGCAAGGTCGCGATGCCGCGGATCGTCGAGGCAGCCGACCCGGGTGTGCTGCGCTGGCTCATCGTCGAGCTGGACCACTGCGCGACCGACATGTTCGAGGCCGTCGCGCAGAGCTACCGCTATCTCACGGAGAGCGGCCTCGGCGAGGGCACGCGGTAGGGATCGTCGTCGGGCAGCCCCACCAGCGCTCGCGGGAGGGGCTGCCCGCACGGGTCGGGAGACGGGGCGCTCACCGCTTCGCGGAGAGGCCCTCGGCCAGCCACGCCGTCAGCTCCTCGAGCCGCTTCGTCCGCAGATCGGGCGGGCCGCCGCGCGACAGGCCGTGGCTCGCCTCGCGCGGGAAGCGGACGAACTTCGTCTTCCGGCGCAGTACCTTCAGCGCGGAGTAGAGCTGCTCCGCCTGCTCGATGTTGCAGCGCAGGTCGCCCTCTGAGTGCAGGATGAGCAGCGGCGTGCGGATCTGCTCGACGAGCCGGATCGGCGAGAGCCGCCACAGCTCCTCCGGTCGCGACCAGGCGTTGCCCGCGAAGTAGGCGTCCGGCGCCATCGGGAAGTCGGAGGACCCGGCCATCGAAACCAGGTTCGAGACGCACCGCTGGGTTGCGGCGACGCGGAAGCGGTCGGTGTGCGTCACGACCCAGTTGGTCATGTAGCCGCCGTAGCTCCCGCCGGTGACGCCCAGCCGCTTCGGGTCCACGTAGCCCTCGGCGATGACGGCATCGACGAGGCCCATCAGCTCGGGGAAGTCGGCCTCGCCCCAGTGGTGCCGAAGCGCCTGGAGGTGGGCCTCGCCGTAACCGTGGCTGCCGGCCGGGTTACTGAACACCACCACCCAGCCCTGGGCCGCGAGCCAGTGCATCTCGTGGAAGAAGCCGGCGCCGTACTGCATGTGCGGTCCGCCGTGGATCTCCAGCAGCAGCGGGTACTGCCGGCCCTCCCGGAAGCCCGGGGGCTTGAGGACCCAGCCCTGGATCCGCCGCCCGGTCTCGGCGCATCGGATCCAGCGGGCCTCCGGAGCGGTCAGCGTCAGCTCGGAGAGCAGATCCGCGTTCAGCTCCGTCAGCCGTCTCGGCCTCCGCGCGCCGGGTGTCACGAGGTAGGCATCGCCGGGCTCGGTGGGGCTCTGGAAGGTCACGACCAGGCGTCCCGCGACCTCGCGGCTCTTCGCGTACGCGTGGATGTGGCCGGTGAGCAGGGGCAGCGGCTTGCCCCCGGTCACGGGGATCCGGACCGGTCGCTGCGCCCCGTGCTCCAGGGCAAAGACATCGAGAGCGGCCGAGTCGGGCGTGAACGCCAGCGCGCCGCCGCCCGGTCCTACCACATCGGCCAGAGTCGTCGGCGCGAAGCTCTGATCGACGCCCTCGGCCACGTCGCGCGGCCACTCGGAGCCATCGGCGGGCACAACCCACGGGTGCTCGTTGTACTGGCCCCACGGGTCCTCTTGGCTCTCGTGTCCGAGGTAGGCCAGCAGCTTGCCATCGGGCGACCACGCAAGCCCGCCCTTGCCGCCGGGCCGCGTCGGGATCGTCCGCACGACCTTGCCCCCGGTCGCGGGGATGACCTGTAGTACGTTCTCCCAATGGCGGAGGATGTCCGGGCTGGTGAGGTAGGCGATCTCCTCCCCGGAGGGCGAGACCGCGAAGCTGTCGACCCCGCCCTTGAGCCTCGTGAGCACTTTGACCTCGCCGGTGGCGGCGTCGACGCGGGCGAGCTGCGCACGCTCGGCCCCGAAGTAGCCCTCCCCGTCGATCCGGTACAGCACGGTGTCGATCACCCGAGTGGGCGACGAGAGCCGCTTGCGCTTGCGCTCCTCCTGGGCGGCCTCTCCGGCGTCGGGGGGGAGGCCCCGGACGAGTGCCGTCAGCGTCGTCGAGTCCGGGTTCCACTCGAAGCCCAGGACCGCACGGCCCTCGAGGCTCGTGAGCTTCCGCGTGTCCCCGCCGCGCATCGGCAGCAGGTGGATCTGGCCCGTGCCGGAGCGGCTCGAGAGGAAGGCGATCGACTCACCGTCCGGCGACCAGCGCGGGTTGCTGTCGGAGTAGTCGCCCTCGGTGAGTCGACGCAGCTCGCCCGAGTCGAGTTCGATCAGGTACAGGTCGGTGTAGTAGGCGTTGCGGCCCACGTCGGCCCTCTGGACCACGACCACGCAGCGGGATCCATCGGGGCTCATCTCGGGGCTCCCGATGAGCCGGAACGCGTACAGGTCGGCGATCGTGATCGCGCGCGGGCGCTTGGCGCCCGTCTGCTTCTCTGCCACGGTTGCTCCTCCTGGCTCCTCCCCATCCCCGCGCACGGCTTCGCCGTCGCCGCCGGAGCGCCTCCGCCGGCCCCAACAACAGACGGGCCGCCCACTGGGGGCGGCCCGCCGGGTCGTGCTCGCTTGGCGTGCTCGTGGCCTAGTTGGGGGCCGGCGGCGGGGCCATGACCCCCGCGACCGTGAACGAGCCCGTCAGTGTGTTCGAGGCGTTCTGCGCCGCATCGACGGCCTGGACCGACACCGAGTAGGTCCGGGTCGCCGAGGTCGTGTTGTTGGGGACCGGAAGGATCGCCCGGTAGGTTCCGCCGACCCGCGTAGCCAGGACCTGCTGCGAGACGCCGCCCTGGGTCACGGTGAAGGCCACCCCGCTGACGAAGCTGTCGTCGGTCGCTCCGACCGACAGCGTGACGGAGCCGCCGGCCGCCGTGAGCGTCCCCGGGGTCACGGCGAGGCCGGAGACGACCGGATCGGTCACGTCGGTCGTGCCGGTCCCACCGCCGCAGCCGCAGACCGCCGCGAGGCAGAGCGTCAGGAGTGCGATCCCGATCGAGCGTGCCATGGTGCGCATCCTCTCTCTTCCCAACGACGTCACAGTCCCAGGGAGACCTGGGCAGTGGCCCGGGTGCGCTCCCCGGAGCCGCTGACTGCCTCGAGTTCGACGATGTACAGGCCGGACGCGACGGAGCTGCCGGCGGCGCTGCGGCCGTTCCAGTTGAGGGTCTGGGCGCCCGCGTCCTGCAGGCGCGACTCGGAGATCCGCGCGACCTCGCGACCGGCCATGTTGAGCACCCGTGCCGTGACCTCGGCCGGCGCGCTCAGGCTGTAGGCGATGGCGCAGTTGCCGCGGGCGAGACTCTCGGCGGTCAGGCCCGAGATCCGCAGGCCGGCGCCGACCTGGCGAACGGTGACGGTCAGGTCCCGCGTCGTGCCGTCCCCGCCGCCCTCGATCACGTAGCTCGAGTTCGTGCGCAGCGACAGGCTCTTGCCGGCGGTCTTGTCGACGAGGAGGATCTCGTACTCCCGCGGCAGCGAGCGCATGTCGCCGAAGGTCAGGGTCACGGGCTGGTGGGCGAGGGCACTGGTGACCTGCAGGTTCCAGGTCCAACTCCGGCCGCCGTCGGCGCGGATATCGACGCCGTAGGTCTCCGGCGAGCCCGTGCGGGTGAAGCGCAGGGCCAGGTCCTTCTGGAGCGAGGGCGGCGCGGCGATGCCGAGGCCCTCAGCGCCGACCTGACTCGCGGGGGCGACGCCCATGATGTGGCCGGCATCCTCGACGCCCGCGCACTCGGCGGTGACGGGGATCGAGAAGCCACCCTTGGTCGCGACGCTCCGGCTGCTCACGGCGGCGCCGTCCTCGGCATGGAGGATGATGCTGACCGATGCGCCGGCATAGACGAAGAAGCCCTGCCACGGCTGGACGACCGGGCTCGCGCCGGGGATGAAGTCATGGATCAGGCTCGGCGTTCGGCCCGTGTAGGTCCAGGCGTACGGGAGGAGCCAACCGTTGGCCGCGGCCTGGGTCAGGGTGACGGCGACGCCGTCCTTGGCGACCTGGGTGCGGCTCCAGTCGATGGGGGTCGAGAACGGGTTGCCGAGGAGCTGCCAGCCCTGGATGAGCGGCAGCATGAACTGGTCCTCGGTGAGAGCCTGGCCGCCGATCACGACGTTGGTCACGCCGGGCAGGTTCGCCCAGTAGCCGCTCCCCTGCTCCAGCGGGTCGGAGATCGAGTTGTAGGTCCGGGCCACCGGGTCCCACGCGTAGACCGTCGGGGCGGTTCCGAAGATGCCCTCGAGGGTGTTGTCGTTGGGGATGCACGGCAGCGAGAAGAGCTGCCAGCCCGCCGCGAAGGTCCGGCGGAAGACCTGGTAGCCGGTGAACGAGAGGCCGCCGACGCTGGGGCCGACGGTGACGGCGGTCGGGGTCGGCGTGAAGCTGTAGCCCGCGAGCGTGAGGGTCGGCGTGTAGGCGCCGCCGCTCAGCCCGCCGAGCGTGAAGTCGCCGGTCGCGTTCGTGGTGGTGACGCGGCTGCCGACGCTGACGAGCACACCCGCCAGGCCGGACCAGGTGCTGCCGTCGAGGATCCGGCCCGAGATGCTGTAGACCAGCAGCGTGCCGGTGAAGTTGATGCCGGAGACGTCGGCGCTCGAGATGGTGACGCTCCGGGTGGACGGCGCGAACGCGTAGTTCGCGAGCGTGGGCCGGACCACATAGGCGCCCGGCGCGAGGCCCGTGACCCGGTAGGCGCCATTAGCGCCGGTGGTGGCGGTCGTCGATCCGACGGAGACCTCCACGCCGGGGAGCGGAGCGCCGTTCACGGTGATGAGGCCGGCGATCGAGTAGGTCACGACGGAGGTAGAGGTCGCGGCGAAGTCGAGATCCGCCACGCTCGGGCCCACGGTGACCGAGGCCGAGCCCGGGGTGAAGGAGTGGTCGGCGAGCGTCGGGGTGAACGTGTACGCGCCCGCCGTGAGGTTTGTGAACAGGTAGTCACCGCTCGCGTTCGTGTAGACCTGCGCGGTGCCGTTGCTCACGAGCACGCCCGGCAGCCCCGCGCCGTTCAGGGTGACGCGTCCGCCCACGCTGAACGCGCCCACGGCGGGAGCGTCGGCGGCGAAGTTCACGCCCGTGGCGTTCGGGCCCACCGTCACGGAGCGGCTCGCCGGGGTCATCGTGTAGGGCGCCAGGCTCGCGGTCGCCGTGTAGGTCCCCTGGTAGAGGCCGGTGACCGTGTACGTCCCCGCGCCGCTCGTGGTGGCCGTGCGGCCGCCGACGGAGACGGTCACGCCGGCGAGCGGCGCGCCGTTCGTGGTGACGACGCCGGAGACCGAGTAGGTGTTGCGGGCGCCGGTGAAGTTGATGTTCGTGGCGCTCGGCGGGGTGGTGACGACCTGGTCGGCCGAGAACGTGTACTCGTCCTTCGTCACGCTGACCGTCTGCGCCACGCCGGCCGGGATGAACGGCAGCGTGTAGGTGCCGTCGGCACGGGTGGTGGCGGTGTCGCCGCTGGGCGAAGCCGTCACGACGCCCCCCTCGATCCCGATGCCGGAGACCGAGTCGGTCACGCGGCCCGAGATGCTCGAGATCGCCGAGGCGACGAAGACGGGCAGGTCGATGTGGTCGGCCGCCGGGTCCGAGGGCAGCGGGAAGGTGACGAGCGCCTGGCTCGGCGTGAAGACGTATCCGCTGAGCGACGGCACCACGAAGTAGCTGCCGGCGGTGAGGCCGGTCGCGCTCGTGAGACCGCCCGCGTCGGTCACGGCCGGCGCGGTGGGGGCGCCAGGGACGCTGACGGTTACGCCGGGCAGGTCGGCGCTGCCATCGGTGGTGTGGACGTTGATCGTGAAGGTGCGCTGGGTGGCCACGAAGTTCTGGTTGGGCACGTCGGCGTTGGTGACCACCGCGGTGCGCGTGGCCGGGGTGAAGCTGTAGCCGCTCAGCTCCGGCGTGAGCGTGTAGCTGCCGGCGAAGACGCCGGCGAAGGCGAAGTTCCCGCTCGGGCCGGTGTAGGCCTCGAGGGGCTCCGTCAAGCCGACGCTGGTCGCCGTGACCTTGACGCCCGCGAGGCCGACGCCGCCCAGGGCGATGTTGCCGGTGATGTTGCGCGTCGGGAGGCTGAAGGTGACGCGGAAGTCGTTGCCGTCCTCCTCCATGTCGACCACGTTAACCAGCGAGCGGGTCTGGCCGTAGCCACGGCTGGAGGGGCGCGTCTCGCTGGTGAACTTCCGGGTGGAGGCGGTCAGGCCGAAGAAGTCCTCGGCGTCGCCGCTGTTGATGCCTCGCTCGATCTCCCACAGGCCGTCGGCCTGCTCGCAGGCGGCGAAGAGGTGGGGGGTCTCGGTGGCGTCACTGATCTCGGGCCACCACTCGTACTCGTTGCTGCCCACGTTCGGGTCGACGTGCCAGATCTGGATGCCCTGGCCCGGAAGCCGAGACTCGAAGCCGATCTGGCGGCGGTTGAAGAGGAAGAACGACTCATCGCTGTTCGGGTTGAACGCGCCGCCGGCCTGTGTCGCGGGCCAGCGGATCAGGTCGGGGTAGATCGCGTACGGGCGGAGCGTCACCTCGACCGTGTTGCCGGTCAAGGGAGTCGGGAACAGCACGGAGTGGCTGACGCGGAGCAGGCCACCGACGATCCGGACCTCGATCGGCTCGAGGTAGTCGAGGGAGGTCTTGCCGGTCGGCCCCGGATGCGCGCCGTCCCACTGGTAGCACATGAGGTCGTAGATGCCGACACCGGAGGACGACGGGTCCGTTCCTCCGTAGTCGTAGAGGTCGGGCAGGCCCTGTGCGTGGCCCATCTCATGGCAGATCGTCTGCACGCCTTGGTCCTGCCGCGCAACGATCAGCGCGCCGACCGTGTGGCCCATGACGGTGTAGCCATAGTTGAAGTAGCAGTGGGCCCCCGTCGGCGACATGTTCAGGTCGGAGGGGAAGTAGACGATGATGCAGTCGATCACGCCGTCGTTATCGATGTCGTACTTCGGATCGGTGTAGTCGATGCCCATCGGGTTGAACATGCTCAGGCGCGAGGCGCTGATCGTCTTCTGCAGGAAGTCGTCCTCGCGCGGCTGGTTGCCGATGTCGGTCCCGTTGAACCAGTTCACGCTGTTCTGATCGGGATCGTCGTCATCGGCGACGTTCGCGTGCATGTACCACATCGAGGCGTCGCCGGCGACGTCGAGGCCCTGCCGCGAGTACAGGGGCGTCGGCAGAGCGGCGTCGGCCGCGTAGAAGTCGTAGTACGAGGCCTCCCGGTAGAAGTCCCGGAGGCTGCCGCGCGGGTTGTTCGAGGTGTAGCCCTGCTCGAACAGCATGTCGCGGTAGTACTTCGCCGTCTCGCCGTAGCCGCCGTTGTAGGCGTAGCCGCCGATGACGACGGCGGTGACGTTGCCCGAAGAGGGCATCAGCGCTGCGGCGGGTGGACCGAACGCCCCCAGGACGAGAGCAGCGAGAAGGATGACGTAGAGCGTAGTCCTTCGCACGATACCAACTCCTCACATTGCCCGCCGAGCGGGCGCTCGCCAACGAGGCCGGCTGAACGGCCTCACGGGTGCGCGGTGCGCCACCCGCGTAGGTCCGGGCGTTACCCGCCGAACGCGTAGAGCTTACCGTCTCCCGATCCCACATAGACCGCGCCACTGGGGCCGACGGCCGGGGCGCCGATGATCGCGCCGCCGGTGCCGTAGGCCGTTCCGGCGGCGGAGTTGGCATCGAAGCGGTAGAAGCCGCCGTTGCCGGCGCCGGCATAGACAGCGCCGTTGTTGGTCACGGCGGGCGCGGTCCACTGCTGGTCGGTGCCGCCCGCGGTGACGTCCCACACCCAGTTGCCGTTGGTGGCGCCGAGGCGGTAGAAGTGGCCGATGCCGACGTAGAGATCGTTGTTGGGCCCGAGCGCGACGGCGTCATAGCCCGCGCCGGTTCCCCAGAAGTACCACATCTGGTCGCCCCGGTCGCCCATGTCGCGCACGGCGAAGACGCGGCCGTTGGTGCTGGCGAAGTAGATCATGTCGTTGGCGCCGATGACCGGAGAGCCGCGCAGAACCTCGGGGCAGGTGTAGGTCCACTTGAGCGAGCCGTCGGCGGCATTGAGGGCGTAGAGCTTGC
>CAZRDB010000080.1:0-11308 GCA_964598695.1 uncultured Armatimonadia bacterium | reverse complement strand
GCTGGTGATGTAGATGGTGCCGTCCTCGCCGAGGGCGGCCGAGGCCCAGATGATGTCGCCCGTGGCGAACTCCCAGACCTTGACGCCCGTCGCGGCGCGGAGGGCGTAGAGCTTGCGGTTGTGGCTCGTGACCAGGACGAGATCGGTGCCGGTGAGGACCGGGGTCGAGTAGATCCCGCCGCCGGTGATCTGGTAGCTCCAGCGCAGCGCGCCGGCGCTCGTGAGCGAGTAGACCATGCCGGAGCTGGCGCCGAAGTAGATGTCGCCGTTTCCGTCGATGGCCGCGCCCGCACGGTCGATCGGGTACCACACCGGGTACTCCCACTTCTTGGCGCCGTCAGGGTCGACCGCGTACATCTTGCCGTCGCACGACCCGATGTAGATCGTCCCGTCCTCGGCGACCGCGGGCGGCGCCGTGATGTCGTCGCCGGTGGTGAAGGTCCAGGCGGGCGCGCCGACGGCCGGCCCGGCCACGTCGACGTAGCCGGTGTGCTTGAGGTTGCCGCCCAGCGTGGGCCAGCCCTCGGCCGCGAGGCCGTTGGCGACCTCGGTGGTCACGGCGATCCCGGCGATGCCGCCGTTGCTCGAGACGGTGATCGACCCGGAGTGGGGGCCGTTGCACAGGCCCAGGCGGGTGGTGGTCACCGTGCAGCGCGACGGGTTCGTGAGGGTGGTGAAGTCGGTCCCCGTTCCGTACACGGGCCCCTCGTAGGCCACGGCGGCGTCGCCGTCCGGGGTGAGCGCGGTGATCCAGCGCTCATCGGTCTCGGCGGTCCAGTTGACGGTGCCGCCGCCCTCGTTCTGGACGTAGAAGTACCGCACGAGGTTGCTGGTCGGCGTGTAGAGCGGGCCGGTGGTGCCGGCGGTGGCGTCGAGGATCATGCCCTCGAGGTAGTGGGTGGGGATCGCGCTGTCGCCGGCGCCGAAGGCGAGCGAGGCGAGGTCGACGAGCGTGACCGCACCCGGGTCGGTGTAGCCGGCGTCCGCGTACTGCTCGGTCACGTCGACGAGGCGCATCGTCGGGCCGAGGACGGTGACGAGGCCCTGCTCATTGCTGCCGGTGTCGACCTCGCTGGCCGTGA
This sequence comes from uncultured Armatimonadia bacterium, assembly GCA_964598695.1. Lineage (GTDB taxonomy): Bacteria > Armatimonadota > Zipacnadia > UBA1398 > UBA1398 > CAZRDB01. Next base: position 10,226 of record CAZRDB010000080.1, on the reverse strand, counting down.
CATCGAGGGTTCCGATCGCGACGCCGGTGAGCTTGCCCAGCTGGATATCGCCGGGGAGCGGGACGTCCAGTTCGTCACGCGCGACGTCGGAGACGACGGTCGCGATGCTCGGGTCGGACGAGGCCCACTGCCAGCCGGCGACGAGGACCGTGTTGCCCTCGGCGTCCTTCGCCGTGGGCAGGACGTAGCCGAACTTCTGCCACTTGACGTTGAATCCGGTGGCCTGCGTGTAGGGGTCGCCACTCGCGTCGGCGAGCGGTGCGCCGCTCTTGTCGACCTGCACCAGGTCAACGCTCGCGATGGTCGTGGCCATCGTGATCGGCGTGGTGGCCGCCTCGCCCGAGTGGAGCGTGACGGTTGCCGAACCGCTGCTCTGCGCAACGCCGGTCGCGTCCGTGGTGGGGTAGGCGCTGGCCGTCACGAGGTAGGCGACGCCCGCGGTGCTCGCTTTCAGCGAGTCCACCGTCGCCCCCAACATGCCGTGGGGGATGATCCGCGTCGCCGCCACGGTGGAGGTGGCCGCCTCGATGATGGTGACCTTCACGCTCTGGGCGTTCGATGGGATGAACTCCGCCGTCGCCTCGGGCCAGGCCACCGAGATGGAGATCGACCCCTTCCCCAAGGCGTCCGGGCCGCTCGGCGTGGTCCCGGCCTGGCCGCCGCACCCCACTCCCAGCACGGTCAGCATGCTGAGCGCGAGTGCGAGAAGTCCGCCGTAGAGCATCCATCTTCTCATGTTGTTCGCCCATCCATCTCGTAACGTGTCGGCAGCCGGAAGCCCGGTCTGTTCCTCCGAGCTAGTCCACCGGGACGGTGATCGAGCCGGTCGGGTAGACGGTGATCGTCAGCGAGGCGGTATCGGAGGCCCCGTCTGTGTCGCGCACGACGCAGGTAACGGTGTAGGTGCCCGGGGTGGCCGGGGCCGACCACGAGACCGCCTGGCCGACGCCCGTGATCGTGGCGCCCGCGGCCGAGGTCGACCAGGTGTAGACCAGGGCCGTGTCGTCGGCATCGGTGACGTTGGCGGTGCAGACAACGGCGCCCCCCGGCGGGACCTGGGTCCGGTCGGCCGTCAGGCTCGCGATGACGGGCGCGGTGTTGACCTGCATCGTCACGTCGATCGTGACCGAGCCGGCGTTGGGCACCGAGATCGTGATGGCGCCGACCTGCGTGCCCTCGGCGACGCCGGTGCGGTCCACCTCGATCGTGAGCATCTGCGAGTTGGCGGTCCCGCTCGACGGCGAGACCGTCAGCCACGGCTGGCTCGAGACGGCGGTCCAGTCCATCACGCCCTGGCCCACGTTGGTGAGCTGGACGTGATCGGTGGTGTCGTACTTGCCGAAGCTGAGCGTGCTCTCGGTGACGGCGGGGACCGCGGTGGCCTCGGCCGTGACGGTGGCCGAGGAGTTGCCCCCGTTGGAGGTGAGCAGCACGGTGCCGGTGGCCGAGCCGGTGATCGCGGCGCGGTTGATCGCCACGGTGACGGCGCCATCGCCGCTGCCCGCCGCGGCGCCGACGATCGACAGCCACGGCTGATCGGCGGCCGGGATGGCGACCGACCAGATCAGCGTGCCGGCGCCGAGGTTGCGGATCGTGAGAGTCTTCTGGGTCTCGGTCGTCCCGAAGTCGAGCAGCGAGGGCGCGACATAGGCGACGGGGCCGAGGCTGCCGGGCCGCGTGACCGTGATCGGCACGTTCACCGTGCCACCGGCGCCCGCGATGGCGATCTGGGCGTGGTTCGCGCCGACCGCGAGGCTGGTGCGGTTGACGGTCACGGCGAGCATCGTGTCGCCCGTGCCGGAGGCCGCGTTGACGCTGACCCAGGGCTGCGACGGGGTGGCCGTCCAGGCGAGCGCGCCGCCGCCCGTGTTGCGGATCGACAGGCTCATCGTGGTGGCCTCGGAGCCGAAGTCGAGCGCCGTGGGCAGCACGCTCAGGACCGCCGAAGGGACGGTGACCGTGACCGTGACGGTCGCGTCGCCGGCGTTGGTGCTGACGGTGACGGCGCCGGTGTGGGTGCCCGGGGTGAGCGAACTCCGGTCGACGGTCACGGTGCAGTTGGCGCCGTTGGTGCCGGAGTCGGGGCTGATCGAGGTGATCCAGGGCGCATCGGTTGCCGCGGCCGTCCAGGTCAGCGCGCCGACGCCCGTGTTGTTCACGGAGAAGGTGCCGACTGTCAGCGTCGAGCCCAGGTTGAGGGCCGAGGGCGAGACCGAGACGACCGGCGTCGTCCCGGCGGCTACGCTGACGGTGACCGGGACGGTCGAGTCGCCGCTCGAGGTGTTCAGGGTCAGGGTCCCCGTGTGGGTGCCGGCGGTGAGCCCGTCGCGCACGACGGTCACCAGGAGCTGGACCGGGCCGGTCCCCTGAAGGGTCTGGCCGGGGGCCTGGCGATCGGTGACCGCGCTCGTGGAGGTCCGCCGCGAGACCAGGAGCCAGTCCTGGTTCGAGGTGACCGTCCAGGTGAGGGCGGTGTCACCCGCGCGCCCGAGGTCGAGGGGCAGCGAGGTCGACAGGGCGCCGAACTCGAGCGCCGTACTCGACACGTACAGCCCGCCCCCAGAAGAGCAGCCGGCCGTGACCAGCAGCACTGGGACCAAGCCGAGTACAAGAGCGGCATAAGCGAGGTGTCGCTTCATGTTGGGGTTCTCCCCGTCCTGTCTCGATTCCGCGCCCCGACCGAGCGAGGCGAAACTCCGATCTGCCTGCCATCTTTGCACAACAAGACGCAGCACATGACCCAGGTATCTTGGGATTCTTGTCCTTCGTGCGGGCAGTCTTCGACCTACCAAGCCCTGTCTCCTCCCCCAACCGGCAAGACCGCGCGTACGCAGCCTCCGGCTGGCTCAGGAACGGCTGTCGCCACCTGTTCCGCGTCGAACCGTCGATTCGGCGGCCGCGCGTCCGAGTCTGTCGGTGTAGACGTCGCGATCGCCGAACTCGTCCCGGTGCATGCGCGTCGGGCGCGGGCATCCGCCAGACCACTCGTCGCGCGTCCGGCGGGCGGACGCCGACGGGGCCGCGATTCGCGCGATCGGCGACGCAAGTCACTGGATTCGGCCGGTGTGTTCGCTCGCCCGGGCGGGGGCTCCTTCGTGCGATGTCGCGCCAGGCTGTCGGGATGCGGAGCCGCGAGATCCGCGCCGCTCCCCGCGGCTGAGAGCGCGGGAGGCGGGCGATCGGCGGGAGGGGCGGCGGGCGGGGCCGGCGCATATCACGGCGGTCGGCGACGGGGGATCGCGCGAAACAGGAGGCCGCCAGTGGGCGAGACGCGGTACTACGCGATCGACGAGGAGGGGAGCCTCGAGCGCGTTCCCGACCTCGCCTCGGTGCTCCGGCGCCGTGAGCAGGGCGGCTACGCCTGGATCGACATCGCCGGACCGGAGGCGGCCGATCTCGTGCCCCTGATGGAGCCGCTGGGGCTGCACCCCCTCGCGATCGAGGACTGCCTCGACGATGAGCAGGTCCCGAAGATCGAGGAGTTCGACAACCACACGTTCCTGCTGTTCAACCGCTACCGCACGGGGGAGCGGGGCCCGGTGGTCGAGGAGGTCAACGCCTTCCTGGGCCGCGCCTTCCTGGTCAGCGTCCACTCGCACGGCGCGGCGGGCTCCGAGTTGGGCGGGCGGCTGGAGCGCGCCGCCCGCCGCGAGCGCGAGCACATCGCGCGTGGGGCCGACCACCTCCTGCAGCTTCTGCTCGACGATATCGTCGATGAGAAGTTCGAGGCCGTGGAGGCGCTGCAGGATCGGCTCGACACCATCGAGGACGACATGCTGGGCTCCGTCGGCGCCTTCCGGCCGGCGGGGCTGATCCAACTGCGCCGCACGCTGCTCGCGCTGCGCAAGAGCCTCGTCTACGAGCGCGAGATCCTCGTGAAGCTGTGCCGCAGGGACTCGCCGTACATCTCGGCCGAGGCGGTGTACGCCTATCGCGACATCTACGACCACCTCGCGAAGTTCTTCGAGGTCGTGGAGATCTGCCGCGATCTGGTCGGGAGCATCATGGAGATCCACCTCTCCATGATCAACAACCGGATGACCATGGTCGCCAACAAGACCAACCTCGTCATGCGCCGCCTGACCCTGATCACGACCGTCTTCATGCCGCTCACGTTGCTGGCCGGGATCGGCGGCATGTCGGAGTGGAGCATGATGACGGGCCCCGAGAACTGGCGGCTCTCCTACCCGGCCTTCCTCGCCGCGATGGCGGCGATCGCCATCGCCAACTACTACCTCCTGCGATGGCTCGACGGGCGCGACAAGGACGCGGAGCTGCTCATGGCCGGCGGCGCGGACGATCCCGACGACGCGCTCACCCCCGTGGCGGCGCCGCGTCCAGGGCGGCGCGGACCGCGGCCGACAGGTCGCTGAGGGTGTAGGGCTTCATCAGCAGCGCGGTGGTCGGCACGGGCTCCACCTCGCCCCCGCCGCCCGGCACGCGGTAGCCGGTCGTGATGAGCACGGGGACGCGTGGCCGCAGGAACCGCACCGCCGCGGCGAGCTGGTTGCCGGTGAGGTGCGGCATCGTCTGGTCGGTGACGACCAAGTCGAAGCCGGCGGGGTCCTCACGGAACGCCCGGAGCGCCTCGCGGCTGTCGTGGAAGCTCTCGACGCGATAGCCCAGGGTGCGGAGCATCTCGGCCGTCAGCATCTCCAGCGCCGGCTCGTCGTCGACCACGAGCACGCTCTCCGATCCCGTCTGCAGCGCCCGCCGGCCCGGAGCCGCGGCCGCGGCCTCGCGGGTGACAACCGGCAGGTAGACGGAGACCGTCGTCCCGCGGCCCACCTCGCTGTAGATCCGAACGCCCCCTCCGTGCGATTGGGCGATTCCGTGGACGGTCGAGAGGCCAAGGCCGGTGCCCTCGCCCTGCGGCTTGGTCGTGAAGAAGGGCTCGAGGGCGCGGTCGAGAGTCTCCGGCGACATCCCGCAGCCGGTGTCGGTGACGGAGAGGCACGCGTACCGGCCCGCGCCCTGGCAGCCGAGCCGGGCGGCGAGCGGCTCGTCGACCTCGGCCCGCTCCAGCGCCACGGTGAGCGTCCCCGATGCCCCGGCCATCGCGTGCGCGGCGTTGGTGCACAGGTTCATCACGATCTGGTGGAGCTGCGAGGGATCGACCACGGCCGGATCACAGGCCCCGTCGATCTCGTGGACGATGCCGATCGTCGAGGGCAGCGAGGCGCGAACCAGCTCCATCGCCTCCGCGATGACCGGCTGCAGGCGCGCCTCGCGCCGCTCCGGCTCGGAGCCACGGCTGAAGGCCAGGATCTGCGCGACGAGGTCGCGGGCGCGGGCGCCGGCGGCGCCGACCTGCCGAAGCCGCTCGTAGGCCGGGGCGTCCTCCGGGGTCTCGGCCAGCAGCAGCTCGGTGAAGCCGATGATCGGGGCCAGGATGTTGTTGAAGTCATGGGCGATACCACCGGCGAGCACGCCGAGGCTCTCGAGGCGCTGGGTGCGCATCATGCCTTCCTCGAGCTTGCGCCGCTCCGCCTCGGCCGTCCGCTGGACGGTGAGATCGCGCAGGGTCTCGACGACGCCGACCACGCGACCCGAGGCCGGGTCGAGCACCGGGACGGCCTGGATGGCCCAGACCGAGCCATTGTCGGACCTGCGCTCCCGGGACTTCGGAACCCCCTGCTCGGCCGCTTCGCGCACGGGGCAGTCGGGGCACCGGGCGATGGCCTGGAGCGGGCAGTCGTGGCCGACCAGCTCGAAGGCGGAGGTCCCCACCGCTTCGGCGTAGGCCCGGTTGGCCCAGATCACCCGGCGATCGGGCCCGTGGTAGACGACCGGGTCGAGGATACTGTCCAGGATGGCGGCCTTCTCGCGCTCGGTGGCCAACAGGGCTTCCTCGGCCCGGGTGCGCTCCGAGGTGTCGATGATGATCGAGAGGACGGCCGGCTCTCCCTCCCACTCATGGGCGATGCCCAACGTGGAGCCGTGCAGCACCGTACCGTCGAGCCGGACGAACCGGGCCTGCAGCGGGTCGAGCGACCGGCCGTCGGCCACGACGCGGGCGATCCGAGACAGAATGGTCCGCCGGTCGTCGGGATGGACCCGCTCGGCGATCGACCGGCCGACCCACTCGTCGGGCCTGTCCGCACCGAACATGCGGCGCCCCTCGGGGTTGACGTACAGCACGCGGCCGTCGCGGTGCACGAACAGCCCGACGGGCGCGGCATCCACCAGGGACTGGTAGCGGTCCTGGCTCTTGCGAGCCTCCCGCAGGGCCGTCACCAGCTCCGTGAGATAGTGGTTGGCGCCGACCAGCCCTACCACCCGGCCATCGGGGTCGCGCAGGGGCTGCTTGCTCGAGACGAGGGCGTAGCGGCCGAGGATCTCGGTCCGGTCGGTGAAGCCCTGGCCCGAGGCCATCAGCTCCTGCTCCTCCTCGTAGTAGCGCTGCATCTGCTCGCGGAGCGACGGGTTGATCTCCGGGTCGATCTTGCCGCCGATGTCGACCTGCCGGCCCTGGATCAGGCTCACGGGGCGGTTCCAGTAGGTGAAGCGGCTCTGGCGGTCCTTGATGAAGATCTCGAGCGAGAGGGCGTCGAGGGCGCCCTTCAGGAAGGCCAGATCCTCCGCGGCCCGCCGGGTGGCGACCTCCTCCGGTCCCAGCGGGCGGGCGAGACAGGCAGCGGCAACGACCCGCGAGCCCTCGCGCACGGGCCCGATCGAGACCAGGAGGGGGGGGCCGGCGTCGCCGGCCTCCTCGGCCACCGCGTCGGGCGGCGACTCGCCGGCCAGCGCGCGGTCGATCCGCGGGCGCCACCAGAGGTCCCAGCTCCCGCGGACCCCGCGGAGCGGCGCCCCCTCGGCCGGGGGCTCGCGGCCCAGCACCCGCCGCAGCAACTCGCGCCCCGGCCGCGTCGCCGCGGTCAGGCGATGGTCGGCGTCGACGGTGAAGACGGCCAGCCCCAGACTCTCGAGGACGGCGTCGCCGGCTTCGGCACGGGCGGGCGCCGGCACTTCCCGCGGCACGGTCGGATCGCGCGACACGGCGTCGTCCGAGGCGGTCTCGCTTGGCATTCGACCACCACCCCCTCTGCGAGTCCACGGCTCGCATGGGGTCGACCCAGCCGCCCTGCCCCAGCCGTCGCGCTACTGGAGCCGGAACCTCGATACCAGGTTGCTGACCTCTCCCGCCATCCCGCGGAGCGCGTCGGTGGTCGCGGCGACCTCCTGCGCTGCCGCGCTGTTCTCCTCGGAGATCGCGACGATGCCACTCATGAGGTCGGAGATGCCTCCGGCCTCCCCCTCGATCGCGCCGGTCGTCGCCTCGTACCGCTCGACGATCTCGGAGACCGCCTGCATCGCCCCGACGAGATCGCGGGCGCCGGTCTCCATCCCCTGGGCCGCGGCGGTGATGCCGCGCACACGCTCGGCGACGCCGTCGACGGCGGCCAGGATCTGCTCGATGGCCGAGCTGGTCTCGTTGGCTTGGGCCATCCCGCGCTCCACCTCGCTGTTGCCGCGGTCCATGGCGTCCATGGCGAGGCGGATCGTGTGGCGGATCGTGCCGACGAGGCTTCCGATCTCCTGCGCGGCCGAGCCGGCTCCCTCGGCGAGCTTGCGGACTTCATCGGCCACGACGGCGAAGCCGCGCCCGTGCTCGCCCGCGCGGGCCGCCTCGATCGCGGCGTTGAGCGCCAGCAGGTTGGTCTGCGCGGCGATGGCCTCGATCGTGCCGATGATCTCTCCGATCTCGTCGGAGCGCTCGCCCATCTCGCGCACGCGCTCGGCCGCCTCGTTGGTCCCGGACCGGATATCGGCCATGCCGTCGACGGTGCGTCGCACGGTCCCGGCGGCGGCGCGGGCCTGCTCGGCGGCGGTGTGGGCGGCCTGGGCGCCGTCGCGCGCCACCTCCAGCACGTCGTGAGCGGTGCCGGAGATCGCGTCGCTCGAGCGGTTGCAGGTCGCGACGGCCCGGGCCTGATCCCGGGCTCCGCCGGCCACGTCGCCCACGCCGCCCAAGAGACGGTCCATCGCGCTGGTGGCGTTCTCCACACTCGTCGTCTGGGCCATGGCCGAGCGGGCAACCTGCTCCATCGCCTGGTCGACCTGGTCGACGCCGTCGGTCAACTGGTGGACGCTGTTGGCGACCTGTTGAACGAGGTCGCGCATCTGCTCGACCATATCGCGCACGGAAATGCTGAGGGCGTCGCGCTCGCCGCGGGGGCGAACCGTGACCGTCAGGTCGCCGCCGGCCACGGCACGTGCCGCGGAGGCGATCTCCGACGTGCAATCGGTGAGTTCGACGAAGGCGTGGCTCAGCTCGCCGACCTCGTCGCGGCGCCCGGCGAAGGGGGCGACGAGGTCGCGCGCCGTCGCGGTGTCGCCCTCGCCCAGGGCGCGCGCGGCCTCCGAGGTGACCCGCAGCGGTCGCGTCATCCGCCGGCTGGCGACGAGCGCGGCCGCGCAGAGAACGATCGCGAGCAGGATGGAGAGCTTGAGGCTGTTGGCGGCCGCCCGTTTGGCGGGATCGAGGATCTCGCGCATCGGCTGCTGCGCGACGATCGTCCAGCCCAGGCCAGCGATGGCGCCTTCTTCCGCCTTCGCGAAGGCCACCAGGGACACGATGCCGCTCAGGTCTCCGATCCCCGCCCGCCAGGGCGTCTTGCCGTCCTTCAGAAGGGCCGCGACGTCCTGCTTAGCCGGCTGCTGCCGGAGCTTCTCGTCGGGGGCGTAGATCACCGTGCCGCCGCCGTTCACCAGGCCGACGTAGCCCTTCTCGCCGATCTTGATGGCATCGAGCGCGGTGACGAGCACCGAGACGTCGACGGTGCCGCGCAGGACGCCGATGGCCTTCTCGCCGTCGCGCACCGGCACCGCGATGTTCATGGCCCAGATGTCCTGGCTGTCGTCGTACTCGACCTCGTCGACGAAGACGGCGCCGGCGCCTCCGGCCCAACACGCGTCCCACCAGCCCTCGTCCGACTGCTTGAGGTCGCTCGTCCGGTCGGTCTCGGCGATCGAGAGGCCCTTGGCGTCGGTGACGAAGACCTCTTTCTCGTCGGGCAGCACCCGCTTGAACTGCCGCATGTGCTCGGCGACGGGGTTGGCGAGGATCGACTGCTCGAGGGCCTTGACCGACGGGTCCTTGTCGATCCAGGCCTTGTCGGTCCGCTCGATCCACTGGTCCAGCTCAGCGGCCGGACTCGCCGCGTTCTCGGCGTTGGCCGACTGGACGAGGGCGACGATGTCCGGTGAGGTCGCGAGCGCCTCCAGCGAGAGCATGTGGCCGGAGATCAGCTCGTTGGCGTACCGGACCACGGAGACGCTGTACCGCTCCAACTCGACGCCCGCGCTGGTCGTGGCGTAGCTCGAGAAGGCGCGGTAGGTCAGGTAGGCGGGTACTGCGACCGACAGGACGATGGAGACGAGGACCAGGATCAGGACGCGCGCGCCCATCCCCCATCCCCGCCGAGCAACCGAACCGCTGCCAGGTACAGACATGCCGCCAGCTCCTCTCCCCCCTCCCCGTGCCCATCGACCAGGAGGAACGACCCGAAAGCTCCGCGGGGGCTCCCGATGCCCTCGCGATCTCGACATGCCTTGTTGCGTTTCGGCCTTGGGCCTCACCGACCTGCGACAGGTTGCGGATCCCGGCAGCGCCCGGGGCCGGCGGCGGGAGGGGGGCTCCAACCAGGCGCGGCCCTACCGCAGCTTCCGGTATGCCGCGTAGCGCTCGGCCTCGAGCCGGCCACCCTCGACCGCACGCTTGACGGCGCAGCCCGGCTCGTGGGTGTGGGTGCAATCGGCAAAGTGGCAACCCGCGGCGAGGCGCAGGACATCGGGGAAGAGCTGCGCGGCCTCCTCCCGGCCCATCGCGGCGACGCCGAACGAGCGGACGCCCGGCGTGTCGATAACCATCGCACCGCCGGGCAGGCGGTAGAGCGTCGAGGCCGTCGTGGTGTGGCGTCCCTTGCCGTCGGCCGCGCGCACCGCGTTGGTGACCAGGCTCAGCTCCGGGCGCATGGCGTTCAGCAGCGAGGACTTCCCCACCCCGCTGTGGCCGACGAGGACCGTCGTCGCGCCGGCCAGCTCGGTCAGGAGCGCCTCGACACCCACGCCCGTGTCGGCCGAGCACAGGTGAACCGAGTGGCCCATCGCGCGGTACGGCTCCAGGGGCGCGAGTTCGGGCGCCGTGGCCCAATCGGGGCCGAGCAGGTCGACCTTGTTGACGCAGATCACGGGCCGCGCGCCGCCGCGGCCCACGGCCAGCA
>CAZRDB010000079.1:0-20260 GCA_964598695.1 uncultured Armatimonadia bacterium | reverse complement strand
GGCCCGGGAGCGGGAGATCGGCGCGCGTCTGCGGGAGGAGGGCTACGACCGCCCGGAGAGCCCGGCCGCGCTCGAGCGCGAACTCCTGCGGCTCGATCACGACCTGCTGCACCTCTCCGCCCTCCGCCATCCCATGGCCTTCGCGCGGGAGCGGCTCAGCCGCGAGGGGTACCTGAGCAGCAAGGAGATCCCGGAGCGGGAGACGGGCCAATGGGTGCGGACCGGCGGGGTGGTGGTCTCTCGGAACCGCCCGCCCACCAAGAGCGGCCGGACCGTGGTCTTCGTCACCCTGGAGGACGAGCTGGGACTCTTCGACGCCGTGGTCTTCGAGCGCGCCTACCAGCGATGGAGAGGGACGATCTTCGGTTACGACACGCTCCGGGTCGAGGGACGGGTCGAGCGCGCCGGCGGCGGCGCCGCCTCGATCATCGTACATGCGGCGTACCCGCTCCACCCCGTCGAGATGCCCTCCGAGATCGCGCTCCAGCCCGGCCCCGGCGACCACTCCGGCGCCCACACGCGGGCGCCGTCGCTCCCCGTGGGGCCGGGTGGGGCCTAGCCGCCCCTCGCACAGCGGCGGATCACCTCGATCTCCGCCGGGTCGAAGGGTGTGCCATCGCGGCGCAGGAGATCGTGATGCCACAGCGTGGGCTCCGGGGCTCCCTCGGGCGATCCCCAGGGGTAGTAGGTCTGGGTGCGGCCCTGTACGAGGCCCCACTGCCAGCACCCGACGCCCTCGGTCGCGAGGAGCGGGAGGTGGCTCTCGAATCGGCTGCCGACCCCGCGCGCCATCCACTCGGTGAGCAACAGCGGCCGGCCCCACTCGCGGTAGCGCTCGATCGCCGCCCGGGTCGCCTCGAGGTCACCGTAGCAGTGGAAGCTCACCAGGTCGGAGAGGTCGAGCATCGCCTGCGTCAGTTCGGCCGGCTCGCCGCCCCACGGGGCCGCCGTGAGCGGCTGACTCACCCGCGCGGCGCGGAGCCAGTCCGCGGTGGCGACCAGGAGGGCCCGGCTGGCCTCCGCATCGGCGCCGCTGTTGCCGGGCTCGTTGTAGAGGTCCCAGCAGTAGATCCGCTCGTCGTCGGCATGGGCTTCCGCCAGAGCCCGGACGTACGCCTCGAGGCTGGGCCAGCGGGTCCGGTCGAGCACGGTGGACCGGCCCGGGCTCGGCACCCACTGGCTGTTGTGCACACCCGGGGTCGGCTCTGCCTGTGGCCCCGGGTAGGGCTCTCTCCCGGCGAACGCGCAGTCGTCGAAGAGCACGGGCATGACGCCGACCCCGTGTCGCGCCGCGATCGCGAGGAACTCCTCAAACCGCGCCAGGAACCCCTCGGGGTCCTCGCGCCAGACGACGTACTGGAGGAACACGCGACACGAGTTGTACCCGATCTCGGCCGCCCAACCGAGTTCCCGGTCGATCGTCTCGGGGTCGAAGGTCGCCGCCTGCCACATCTCCGTGTCGTTCACGGCGGTGCTCGGCAGGTAGTTGAACCCCACCGACCATGGGCGCTCCCCATACCACATCCAGGCCCGGCCATCGGTCCACCGGAACTCCGTTCCCGTCGGCTGGGCGCAGACCGACGCTCCGGCGAGCAACACCCCGACAAGCGATGCGCGAGCAGTCATGGGTCATCGCCTCCACGCGGGAGCTTCCGGCGTGCGTGGCGCGACTCCTGCGGGACAGCGTCCGTACAGCGCGGCGGCAGCCCCGGGCTCGAGGGCTGCCGCAGTGGCGTGAGTGGGATTGGAGCCGTCCTACGCGGCCGAGCGGGCGGCGGCGAGACTGCGGACGCTGGCGGCCTGGTGCGCGAGGTAGCTCGCGAACCGAGCGGTCTCGTGCGGTCCGGCCCCCGCGCGGTGCATTCCGAGGATCTGCCATGCCTCGGCGGTGGCGGCCGGCGTGTAGCTCGCGTCGAGCCCGGGAGCCCCGGTCGAGTGAGCCACGACGTTCGCCACGTGCACCGCCGCCGCGACCTCGCGATGCTCCTCGGCCGCGCCGGGATCGTGGTGGTATCGGATCGCGGCGACGAGCAACGCGGGGAGGTTCCAGCGTTCGGCGACAAGAGCGCCGATCTCGGTGTGGTCCGCGCCGAGCAGCTCCATCTCAACCTTCGCGATGGGCCGGCCGCGGCCATGGGTCGCGGCGATGACCTCCTTGTACGCGCGGGGCGCGGCGGAGGCCATGATGAGATGGCCGATGTCGTGCAGCAGACCGGCCGTGAAGGCCTCGCCCCAACTGCACGGCAGTGCGGAGCGGGCGACATCGCGGCTGGAGCTGGCGACAGCGGCGGCGTGATACCAGTAGTCGTCAAGCGCCGAGCCCAGTTCCTTGCGGGCCTGGGCGGCCGCATCGACCGCGGCGACCGCCACGGTGAGCGAGCGCACGGCTTCGAATCCGAGGATGATGACCGCGTGGTAGACCGTCGCGACGGAGGTGCTGAAGCCGAAGTAGGCGGAGTTGACCAGGCGCAGCACCCGTGCCGTCAGCGCCGGATCGCGTGAGATCGCGGTCGCCACATCGGCCGCGTGGGCCATGTCGGAGGATGTGAGCCGAAGCACCTCGGAGACGACGGGAGAGATGCTGGGCAGCCGGTCGATCTCCGCCAGGATGGGAATGCTGGGAAGCTGCCGACGCGGCGCGACTCGTTCCGTGCTCTGGTCCGCCATGATCTCTCACCTCCTCGCCTGAGGGATTGTAGCGCGCCGTCCCGCTCGTCGCTAATCCACTTATGCCATGCGGCGGGCCGCTCGAGCCTGCGACGGAGCAAACGCGGTCCCAGTTTCGTGAGGGATCGGCGCGCCTTGTTGCACACCACGGCCGGTGTTACGATACCCAGACGGAGAGCAACCCAACCCTCGCGTGCGGCCGGATCCGCCCGGATGGCCGCTCAGGAAAGGACCCGCGATGTCGCGCTACCTCCCCGCCCTTCTGGGCATGATCCTGCTCGCGGCGCCGCTGCTCGAGCCCGCAACCGCCGCGCCGGATCCCCTCATCCCGCGGGAGCTGCTGTTCGGCAACCCCACGCGGGTCCAACCGAAGCTGCGGCCCGATGGCGGCCAGATCGCGTTCATCGCCCCCGAGGAAGGGGTCATGAACATCTGGCTGGCGGAGGGCACCGACACCGAGCGGGCCTCGGCCGTCACCCACGATCGCGGGCGCGGCATCCAGGGCTTCTCGTGGGCGTACACGAACCAGCACATCCTCTACTCGCAGGATCGCGACGGCGACGAGAACTACCACGTCTACTGCCTCGACGTGACCTCCGGTGAGGTCAAGGACCTCACCCCCATCGACGGCGTGCAGGCGCGAATCGAGGCCGTGAGCTACAAGCACCCGGAGGAGATCCTCGTCGGGCTCAACGAGCGCGATCCGCGGCTCCATGACGTGCATCGCGTGAACCTGCGCACCGGCGAGCACTCGCTGGTGCTCCGCAACGAGGGCTACGTGGGCTTCGTGACCGACGATGACCTCACGGTGCGCGCGGGCGCCCGGATCCAGATGGCTGCCGGGGGCATGTCGATCGTGATCGAGGACCTCACGGCCGGCGCGCCCGCCAAGGTCCTGCTCGAGATCGCCGGCGAGGACGCGATGACGACCGGCCTGGTCGCACTCGACAACGAGGCGCCGATCGCGTACTTGCTCGACAGCCGAGGCCGCAACACGGCGGCGTTGGTCGCGATGAGCCTGCGCACGGGCAAGACCCGGTTGATCGCGGAGGACCCGCGTTGCGACGTGAGCGGCGCTCTGCTCGACCCGAAGACCAACAAGCCGCTCGCCTACGCGGCGACCTACGAGCGGACGGAGTGGAAGGCGCTCGACCCCGCCGTCGGGGCCGACCTCAACCTGCTCCGCGGCCTGGACGAGGGCGAGATCGCGGTCGCGAGCTTCACGCTGGACAACCGCCAGTGGATCGTCGCCTTCGTCGGTGACGCCGGCCCCGTGCGGTATTACCTCTTCGACCGCGACACGCGGAAGAGCCGCTTCCTGTTCTGCCACCGGCCGGAGCTGGAGACCGCTCCGCTCTCGAAGATGCACGCCGTGCGGATCCCCTCGCGCGACGGCCTCGAACTGGTGAGCTACCTCACGCTGCCCCGCTGGGCCGACCAGGGCGGCGCCGGGCGCACCCGTACGCCTCTGCCCACCGTGCTGTGGATCCACGGCGGCCCCTGGACGCGGGACTCGTGGGGCTACAACCCCGTGCACCAGTGGCTGGCGAACCGCGGCTATGCGGTCCTCAGCGTCAACTACCGCGGCTCGACCGGTTTCGGCAAGGAGTTCATCAATGCCGCGAACCGCGAGTGGGGCGGCAAGATGCACGACGATGTGATCGACGCGGCCTGCTGGCTGGTCGAGAAGGGGGTCGCCGACCCGCGCCGGATCGCCATCTCCGGGGGAAGCTACGGCGGCTACGAGACGCTGGTGGGCATGACGATGACCCCCTTCCGCTTCGCCTGCGGCGTCGACCTGTGTGGCCCCTCGAACCTCATCACCTTCCTCGAGAACGTGCCCGAGTACTGGGTGCCCGTGCTGCCGCTTCTCGACGAGCGGATCGGCGAGTCGCGCACGGAGGAGGGGCGCGCGGCGCTCCTGGCACGCTCGCCGCTGTCGTTCGTCGACCGGATCCGTCGGCCGCTGCTGATCGGGCAGGGCGCGAACGACCCTCGCGTCAAGCAGAGCGAGTCCGACCAGATCGTGCAGGCGATGGAGGCACGCGGGATTCCGGTGGCGTACCTCCGCTACGCCGACGAGGGCCACGGCTTCGTGCGGCCGGCCAACTCGCTCTCGTTCTGGGCCGCGATGGAGGCGTTCCTCGCCACCAACATCGGCGGGCGTTGCGAGCCAGTGGGCCCCGACTGCGAGGGCTCGAGCGTGGAGGTCGTGACGGGCTCCGAGCTGCTGACCACGCCGCTGGACAGTGGCGGCGAGGCCGAGTCCGAGGCCCCCGATCCCGGGACCGCGCCGCCGAGCCCCGGCTCCGCGACCAAGCCGGGCGGCAAGGGCTACGCCTACCCGCCGGTCGGCGGCGTGAGGTAGTCCGAGAGGCGGCTCGCGGTTGTCGGCCAGTTGTCGCAGGGTGCAGCTCGCGCACGGTGGCGGCGGTGAGTTCAGCGCGCGGCTGATTCGCGAGGTGTTCGGCGCGTTGGCCGCCGCGCGCGCGCCGCAGCAGGACGCCGCCTGTGTCCGCGCCGCGACGACCGAGCTGGCGATCACGACCGACTCGTTTGTCGTCCGGCCGCTGGAGTTCCCCGGCGGCGATCTCGGCAAGCTGGCCGTCTGCGGCACCGTCAACGATCTCGCCGCGGCTGGCGCCTATCCGCGATGGCTCGCGGCCGCCTTCATCCTCGAGGAGGGCATCGGCTTCGATCTCCTGGAGCGACTGGTCGCCTCGCTGCACGCGACGGCGCGGGACTCCGGTGTGGAGGTCGTGGCGGCCGACACCAAGGTCGTCGAGCAGGGCTGTGCCGACGGCGTCTTCGTGACGACGACGGGGATCGGTGAGCTTCGCGCGGACGCGGCGCCCCGGAGCGACCGCGCCCGGCCCGGCGACCTGGTGTTGGTCAGCGGGACCATGGGCGACCACGGCGTCGCGGTCATGGCCGCGCGATCGGCGATGCCGTTGACGCCCCCACCGCGCAGCGACTGCGCAACACTGGCGGGGCTCGCGCATCGGATCCTGGACGCCGGAGGCGATGCCGTACGGTGTCTCCGCGACCCCACGCGCGGCGGCCTGGCCGCGACGGTGAACGAGCTGGCCCGCGATTCCGGGGTCGCGCTCCGCATCGAGGAATCGCTCGTGCCCGTGGCCCCGACGGTGGCCGAGGTCTGCGAGCTGCTCGGCCTGGACCCCCTCCAGGTCGCGAACGAGGGCAAGCTCGTCGCGGTTGTCGCGCCGGAGACCGCGGGTAAGGTCCTCGCCGCCATGCGCGAGGACCCGCTCGGGCAGTCGGCCACGGTCGTCGGTGAGGTGGTCCCGGATCCGCGCGGCAAGGCCGTGCTGCGGACCCGGTTCGGGGCCGACCGCGTGCTGCCGATGCCGAGCGGCGAGCTGCTGCCGCGGATCTGCTGAGCGCCGCGCACGGACCAGGCACGGAGAGGCGCTGTCGCACGATGCCGATGACCATCCCGGATGCGTCCGTTGGGAGAGACACGGGCGGATCCCCGAACGAGGACGAGCGCGCGGGGTTCGCAGCGGGCGTGCCTGCCACGATACCGACGCGGGGGCGCCTGCCTCGGCTCGCGCCGCCCCCCCTGTTCCGCGCGATGCGCCACCGCAACTACCGCCTCTTCTTCTCCGGCCAGCTCGTCTCGGTGACGGGCAGTTGGATGCAGAACGTGGCGATGAGTTGGCTGCTGCTGGAGATCACCCAGCCCGAGACGCGCGCGCTCTGGTTGGGGATCGTGGCCGCGACGGGCGCCGTGCCGGGCCTGGTGTTCTCGCTGCTCGCGGGCACGGTGGCCGATCGCATCTCCAAGCGCAACCTGATCGTGGTGACCCAGTGCTGCGCGATGGCGATCGCCTTCTTCCTCGCCGCCGTGACCCACAGCGGCCTTGCCTCGATCCCGCTGGTGATCGGCGTCGCCTTCCTGTCGAGCACGGTGATGGCCTTCGACGCCCCGGCTCGGCAGTCGTTCGTGATCGAGATGGTGGGCCGTGAGGACCTGCCCCACGCGATCGCGCTCAACTCGGCGATGTTCAACGGGGCCCGGATGATCGGCCCGGCCGTGGCCGGCGTCGCGATCGGAGCCCTCGGCCTGGCGAGCGCCTTCCTCCTCAACGGCTTCAGCTTCGTGGCGGTGCTCGTGGGGCTGCTCCTGATGCGGATCCCGCGGCGCGAGCCCGGCGCCGGCGCCGGAGAGAGGCCGGGCGTCCGCGAGGGGCTGCGCTACCTGCGGGGCGACGGCTTCGTGCTCTCCCTCCTCGCCGTTCAGGTTGTGCTCAACATCTTCGCGTTCTCCTACAACACGCTGCTCCCGATGCTTGCGCGCGACGTGCTCGGGGCCGACGTCAGCGACTACGGCCACACGGTATCGCTGATCGGGGTCGGGGCCATCCTCGGCTCGCTGACGCTCTCCTGGGCCGGCGGCGCCCGGCCGAGCCTTCTGCTCACCGGCTCGGGGATGGTCTGCCTCTCGCTGGCGGCTCTCTCGTTCGCCCCGACACTCGCCTGGGCGCAGGTCTGCGTGCCGGGCATCGGCTGGGGCATGATGATCAGCATGGCCTGCACGAACACGCTGATCCAGTTCACCGTGCCCGACGCCATGCGGGGGCGGGCGGTGAGCGCCTACACGATGACCTTCATGGGGATCGCGCCGCTCGGCGGACTGCAGGCCGGGGCCGTGGCGCAGGTCCTGGGCGTCCCCGCGACCCTCCGGCTCGGGGCCATCGTGGGAGCGGTGGCCGTCCTCGCGCTTGCCCCCCGCGTGTTGCGTGGACCCCGCAAGGACACGACCGATGACGCGTGAGCCCGGGACCGACGACGCCACCCCACCGGCCCCGCGCGGCTTCCGGGGGCTCCTGGAGACGCCGGCGCGCGCCCGGATGGCCGTGGTGGCCGCCTCCGCGCTGTTCTACATGCTGTTCGTCTGCGCGTCCGACGTGATCCTGCCCCTCTGGGTCACCCAGGATCTGGGGCTCACCGCCGCCGACTGGGCGCACCTCCGCTCGCTGCGGTTCCTCGGCGTGTTGGTCGGCGTGATCCTGCTCGGAGCGCTCTCCGATCGCTTCGGCGACCGGCTCCTCGGTGCGCTGTGCATGTTCGGGATCGCCGCCCTGTTGCTCGTGTTGGGTCTGGGCCGCGGGTGGGGCCTGTACGCGGCCATGCCCATCTACGGGGCGCTGGTGAGCAGCGCGTTCGTCAACCTCAACACGCTCACCCAAGCCGTCAGCATCCTGCGCCAGGGCCTCGCGAACACGGTCTACCGCGCCGTCGGCGCGTTCGCCGGCATCGTTGCGCCGGTCGCGGCGACGGCGCTGGCCGCCCGCTGGGGCGGCTACCCGGTCGTCATCACATCGCTGGCCGCGCTGCTCGTCGCGGCCGGGCTGGTCCTGCTCCGCTATCCTACCGAGCAGTGCTCGCTGGCCCTCGGACCGCTGCGGGAGGAGCTGGCGCGCCTGTGGGGGGGCTACCGGACGGCGCTCCGGGAGCGGGAGCTGATGTGGGGCACGCACCTGTGGCAGGCGTGGTACAGCACCGTCACGGGCGTGGGGACCTTCGCAGCGATCCGGTTCACCCGGGAGCTGGGGCAGAGCGACGCGGCCTTCGGCGCGCTGTCCTCGGTCGCGGCCGCGATCGCGCTGGTGGCGACCCTCCTCGGCGGACTCGTGCTGGATCGGCGCTCGCTCCGCACGATCTCGGTCTGCACGATGGCCGTTGCGAGCGGCGCGTGCCTGCTGATGGGCGTGGGAGACTCCGTGGTGCTCAGCGCAGTCGGGTTCCTCGGTCACGCGCCGCTGAACAGCGCGCTCGCCGCGCCGTCGAGCATGTGGATCAGCCGGACGGCCGGCCACGCCTCGCAGTCGGCCGCGTTCGCGGTGCAGAAGGTCATCACGGCGGCCTACGTCGCCGCGAGCGCTGCCCTGCTGGGCTACCTGGAACGGTGGGTGGGGATCCGGCCGATCCTCCTCTGGGGCGGCGTACTGGGCCTGGTCGGCGCCCTGTGCTTCCTGCTGCTCCCGGAACCGCCGCGGCCGAGCCTGCCGCCGGCCGCGGCCCGGAGGCACTGACGGGCTCCTCCGGGGCCGCGACGCGGCGGACATCGCGTGCTCAGGGCTCCGCGGGGATCCTCCGTTCCGGGTTGTGGTACCCGGGGAGCGGCGACTGGATGGTGCTCTCCCACCGCAGCCACTTCGCGTGCCCGTCGGCGAACGCGTAGTTCGAGCCACCGTTGTGGCGCGCCGGCTCGACGTGGCCGGTGAGCCAGTTGTGGCCGTCTCCGGCGACGTAGGCATCGAGGTTGTCCCAGGAGACCCCATCGGCCGGCCACGGGTGGTACCCGAACGCCGGGAGTCCCTCGTGGCGCTCCGCGACCATGATGGTCTCCGCGGGCAGTCCGAACGACGCTTGCGCCATGCCGTGCGCGAAGAGCCCGCTGATCACGTAGTCGGTGTTGATGGCGGCGTTGTCGCGGAGCGACGGGCAGCGGAACACCTGTGCGTTCTTCACGTAGGGGGTCAGCGGGTCGTACCAGTTGGCGGCGCCCGGCTCGGTCGGCTCGTGGCGGACGGCGACGAAGCACTCGTCGTTGTCCTCGATGTACATCATCATCGCGGTCCCGATCTGGCGGTTGTTGGAGAGGCAGGCGGTCTGGCGGGCCTTCTCCCGCGCCTTCGCGAAGACCGGGAAGAGGATCGCTGCGAGGATCGCGATGATGGCGATCACGACGAGTAGCTCGATCAGCGTGAACGCGGAGGCGCGGGTGGCGCGCCGGTGCAGACGTGGCATGGTAGCCCTCCCTGGGGGTGCGCGAGGCACACGGAGACGTGCGCCTCCTCGGTTGCGGTCGGTGTCAGCGCCCGACCGCGGGTGGGGGGGCTCGGATGGCGTAGGAGTCGAAGGCGGGCTGGCCCGCGCGGGCGTGGGGCGGCCTGGCGAGCGCACCTGCTCCGGCCGAGGTCTCGGGGCCGTCGGGGGCAGTCGCGTGGGCGGCAGAGGCCGCCGCGATACACAGCTCGCAGGGGCCCTCATCGGCGAGCCCGGCCCCACGAGCACAGAGACCCTCGCACGCGGCCGGCGGATCGGCCTGGTGAGCCTCGAGTGCCGGGTGGAGGGCGACGAACAAGAGCAGCAGGCTCCAGGCGCCTGCCGCGAACCTCGCTCCGACTCGTCGCATCCGCCGCAATGCAATGTCCCTTGCCGCACATACACGCCGACCGCACGGAGAGTGCCGCGCGGAGGCTGCCGCATTACGCGGCTCGGGAGGCCCCACGCCGCGGGCCGCGAACAAGGCGGCAGACCCGCTGGAGGAGGTTGCCCCATGGCCCTACCGCGTTGCGCGCTGCTCGCTCTGGCCGCGCTCTGTGTTCCCGCACTCGCGACGCCCAGTGCGCTCCTGCAGATTCCGACCTCGGATGTCCTGGACAAGGACACCGCCTGCTTCGATGTCGGGGGCACGATGTACACCACCGCGCACCCCCGCCCGGGCGACTTCTACCTGGAGACCGAGTTCGCCACGAGCCACAACGTCGAGTTCGGCTACGACTTCCCGCTGAACGCGCCGGCGGGCGGGATCCTCAACGCCAAGTGGCGGTTCGACGCCGAGGGCGACGTGACCTGGGCCGTCGGCTTCTCCGGGCTGGAGCCGAGGGAGCGGCTCGAGCCGTTCCTGTTCGTGGCCGGCCAGTGGGCCGATGGCAAGTGGTGCTACCACGGCGGCGCCGCTTGGGATGCCCGCAGTCGGCACGGCCACGGGTTCGTCGGGGTCTCGTACAGCGTGAACGACCGCTTCACGTGGATGGCAGACTACCTCAGCGGGAGCCACGGCGCCGCGACGGCCGGTTTCTCCGCGACATTCGGCGGGGAGGACGACTGGTTCCTGATGGCGGGATACGTCCGCGACAACACGGGCGGGGGCCACGGAGTGTATGTGGACGTTGGCTGCGTGGTCGACTTCTAGGGGAGGGCGCCGCGCGGCCCCGCGCGCCGGAGGAATCGACGGACGGGCCTCGAAAGTTGTCGCGCGCCGCGATCCTGGAGTCCCGCGCGCGCGCAACCGCGAAGGAGGCTCGCGATGTCGCTGCTTCGGTGTATCCCATGGCTCGCTGGGGTCTGGGGGCTGGCGCTGGCCTCGACGGCACTCGCGGGGACCTTGTCTGCACTGGATGGTGGAACCGTGGCTGAGAAGCGCATTCCGGTGATCCTCGACACCGATATCGGGGACGACATCGATGACACGTGGGCCCTGGCGATGCTGCTGGGTTGCCCCGAGGTCGATCTCCAGCTCATCGTCACCGATTACGGCGACGCCCCGACCAAGGCGGCCCTTGTCGCGAAGATGCTCGAGGCGATGGGCCGGACCGATATCCCCATCGGGGTCGGGCTCAAGACGGGCGACGGGCGGATCAACCAAGCCGAGTGGCTCGGCGACTACTCGCTCGATGGCTACCCGGGCACGGTCCACGAGGATGGGGTGCAGGCCCTGATCGACCGCATCCATCAGTCGCCCGAGCCGGTGACCCTGCTGGTGATCGGACCGGTCCCGAACATCGAGGAGGCGCTGCGCCGCGACCCGTCGATCGCTGCCAACGCCCGCATCGTGGCCATGGCGGGCAGCGTCGACATCGGCTACGGGGGCGCCCCGCAGCCGCAGCCCGAGTGGAACGTCGTCGCCAACGTGCCGGCCTACCGCGCGCTGTTCGCCGCGCCCTGGGAGATCACGATCGCGCCGCTCGACAGCTGCGGCCAGGTGATCCTCCGCGAGGAGGACTACCGCCGGGTCGCCGGCTCGGACAACCCGCGGGCGCGGACGGTCATCGCCAACTACGACCTCTGGACCAACCGGGGGCAGTACGGGCCCGACGAGAGCAGTGTGCTGTTCGACACCGTGGCGGCCTACGGCGCGCTCGCCGAGGACTACGCCGAGGTCCAGACGATCAAGCTCTCCGTGGCCGACGACGGGATGACCGTTCGCGACGAGGACGGTCGGCCGGTGCGCTGCATGATGGGCTGGCGGGACTACCGCGGCTTCCTCGACAAGCTGATCGGCTCGCTGACCGAGGAGACCGACTAGTCCCAGAAGCGGTAGATCGGCGCCTGCCGGAGGATCCCGTAGATGTTCCAGAGACTGCCGGTGACGAAGTCGCCCACGATGAGGCCCACCGCGAGATGGACGGTGCGCCGGTACTGCGCGCCTCCGCCGTAGCGGGTGACGAGGGACTTCACGAGCCAGGCGATCAGCATGGGACACCACAGACGCTCCATCGCCCACGAGGAGCTGACGGCGTAGCCGACCGGGTGTACGGGCCACCAGCCCGAGCGCACGGTGCCGGCCATGCCGAGCGAGGTCACGAGGATCCCGACGAGGATCGCGGCCGTCGCGCGCCCGTTGGGTCCCCGCGCCTGGTCGATCCAGCCCATGTACTCCTGCCACGGCTCGCGGCCGATCCACTGGGGCACCGTGGAGACACAGCCCGCCGCCCCGCCCGCGTGGAAGACCATCTTGAGCTGCAGCCCGAACGAGAGGGCGACCCCCACGCCCCAGGCGAGCGCGAGCAGGAGCAGGGCGGCGGGGAGCCCCGCCCGCCCCTCGAGGAAGCGGAACCCCTCGGCCTGATGGGGCATGAAGTGGCTGCGGTAGGCGCGGTTGAACCAGTAGTACAGCTCTCCGACCGCCAGGTTGCGGCGGCCGACGACACGAGCGCTCAGCACCGTCGGCAGCATCTGGGTGGGACCGCTGAAGTGCAGGTCGTGGACGGGAAGCCCCATCTCGGCCCGGATCCGGGTCACGGCGATGCCGACGAGGAAGTACAGGGCGAAGAAGGGGATGGCGTACGAGGCCGTCATCCCCGCCCGGCAACTGAACCAGACGAGTCCCGCGAAGCCGAGCGCGATGCACCCCACGGCCACGCGGGCGTCTCGGCCCTCCCGCGCGGGGGAGCCCGACCACGCGGCCCGAAGCTCGCGGAGCCAGCCGCGGCGCGAGACCCACAGCGCGAAGAGCGCGAGGCCGAGGAAGCCGCCGAACGACTGCTCGCGGATGAACGGAGCGCCGGGCGCCGTGTTCCACCCGAGCCACGCCGTGAGGACCTTCTGGGCCTGCCATTGCAGGTAGAAGAACCAGCAGGAGAAGGAGAGGTCGGTCGGCAGCAGCAGGCCCTGGCCGATCGCGAACGGGTAGAACGAGAGCGGCATGTAGCCGATCGCGCGCCACGGGTGGTCGGTGACCTGCGCGGCGAGGTTGAAGGGCGGGTGCCAGGCCCGCACCGGGATCTGGGGCCAGTGCGGGGTGATGGCGTTCAGGCTGTTGAGCGTCTCGATGCCGGCGGCCGTGAGGAAGCCGATCAGGAACAGCCTGCCGCTCCACAAGGGCTTGTCGACGGCCGAGAGCGCCATCGGCACCTCGAGGATCGGGTAGGTGAGGTGCTCGGCCTGGGACCACCGACGGTGGAGCAGCATGACCATCCCGCCGCCGGCGAGAAGCAGCAACATGCAGAAGAGGCCCCACCAGGCGAGCGGCTCGCGGAAGCCGGAGAGCGTCTCCGGGGTGATCGTCGCTCCGCCCTGCCAGAACGCGACCGATGAAGGACCCTTGGCAACGAGCAGGTGCTGCGGGACGTGGGGGAGCAGCTCCTCGGCATAGCGGTTCTCGGGGCTCGCGTAGTGGTTCGGGTACGAGATGATGCCCATGAGGTTCTGGGTGAAGTCGAGGCTCGCGCCGGCCGAGACGAGGGCGAGGACCACGTACACCACGCGCAGGTCGCTCTCGGAGAACACCCCCCGCAGCGGCGTTCGGCGCAGGAGGTCGGCGAGCACCCGCACCAGGAAGAGCGCTGCCACGACGTTGTAGAACAGCGAGGTGGTCGTCGGGTAGCCGCAGTACTTCACGACCTCGACGTAGATGATCCAGTAGACCGTGGGGAATGCGAGCAGCAGCGCGAGAACGACAGCTCGCGCGCGCAGCAGCCGAGGAGCGTGGGGGGCATGTACTGGGCTGTCGGTCGACACGCCGGCCCGTATTCGCCCTCCCGGCGCCGAACACCCTTCGGCAAATGCAGTCGGACGGTCCGACTGGGGGCGCCCGTGCGTCTGACGAGGAGGAGGGCTCGGGGACGTGCCCCCTGAATGGACACCTGCCGGCGATCCGGACCGGCCATCGAGCAAGGAGGATGCTATCCATGCAGCGCAGATTCCTCGGGGTCGTTGCGGGCTGTGCGCTACTCGCGGTCACGCTCTGCTCGTGCCCCAGGTCGAACCCGGGCGCCGGCGGCCAGCTCACGGACGAGGAGCGGGCGATCGCGAACAACGCGGCCTACGCCACCACGCTCCTCTCGCAGACCGGCGCGTTGCTCGAGCCCGTCCTGGCCGAGGTCGCCCCGGGCGGCGTGCTCTCGCCGCTGGTGGCCGCGAACATCGAGACGGCGCTCGGCGACGCCTTCCATGCCACCTCGGGCGTCCGCGCGGCGGCCGTCGCGGGCGGCGTGCTGGTCGAGTTCGACGGGCTCACGGTCTCGCCGGCGGGTCTACGGATCGACGGCGCCATGACGCTCGCCGAGTCGGGCTCGCCGCTCGGCCTCGACGTGGAGTTCGGCGCCCTGCAGGTCGCCAACGGCACGGTCTCGGGCACACTGCGGCTCGACCCCTCGGGCGTGCAGTGGGTCGCGAGCGCCGCCGAGCCCCTGGTCCTCTCGTGGGACGTGCCGGCGCGGGCGATCACGGTCGGCATGGATGGACTCTCCTGGAGCTTCGCGGGCGGCGGCTCGCGCACGATCGCGGGCAACCTGGCGCTCGAGAGCGCCGAGGCAACGGCCGCGGCTGCCACGACGGTTGTGCTGACCGCGATCGCGCAAGACTCCTTCGGCCCCTTCCCCCAGTCGGGCTCGATCGCCGTTCCGATGGACGGCTTCACGGCGACGCTCACCTTCACGGGCGAGGATCAGGCTGACCTGACCTCCGGCGACGACTGGACCATCGGAATCGCGCTGCCCGACGACATCCGCCACTACACGCTCGGCCGCCATGCCGGCGGCGCGACGGCGGCGGCGGTCTCGGGCGATGGCGGGAGCGTCCTCTCCGGCGGCGTCGACGGCACGCTCAAGTGCTGGGACGCTTCGACGATGGCCCTCGAGGGTCGCGTGGTCGGGCACTCCGGCGGGGTGACCGCCTGCGCCTGGTGCGAGGACGACGCGTTCGCGGTCTCCTCGGGGGCCGATGGCGCGCTGCGCACCTGGAACGGCGCGACCTGGACGCAGGCCGCGGAGCTGGCCGTCGGCAGCCCGGCTACCGCGCTGGCCTTCTCCCCCGGCGATCCGACGCTCCTGGCGGGGGCACTCGCCGATGGCTCGGTTCGGCTGTGGACGGTCTCCGAGACGGGCGCCATTGCGGCGGCCGCCACGCTGACCGACGGCGCCTCCGCCCACGCGGGCGGCGCCAACGCGGTGGCCTTCTCCGAGACGGGCGCCGTCCTCGCGACGGCCGGGGCCGATAGCACGATCCGCCTGTGGAGCCTCTCGGGAGGCGCCGCGTCGGCGACACTGCTGGGCGCCCTCGCGGGCCACGCGTCCTCCGTCACGGGCGTCGGGTTCCTGGCCGACGGCTCCCTGGCCTCGACCGATTCCTCGGGGACCGTTCGGCTGTGGGACCCCACGACGCGCACCGCGCTCGGGGTCGCCGCGACGGCGCCGACGGCCTGGGCCGTGACCGGCTACGGCTGCCTCACGGTCGCGACGGGGTCCGGCACGGCGGCGACGGGCGCCTCGGACAACGGCGGAATCGTGTGGTGGACGCGGAAGGGCAGCGCGGGGATGCAGACCAAGACCCGGTGTGCGATCTTCGGCGACGACGTGGTCGACCTCGCGAGCGCTCCGGACGGCCGCGCGGTCGCCTCGGCGAGCAGGGATGGCACGGTCAAGCTGGTCACCACGGGCACCATCTACGTCCCGTAAGGCGCGGGACGTCTGGGAGAGGGCAATCAGCAGTGTGGAACCTCATCTGGCTCATGGCCAGCACTCCGGTGCTGGCTCTGACGGAGCAACCCGTCCCATACTCGGTCGCTCCGGTCCCGTGGCCGTCGGAGCTGGGCAGCCAGCGCGCCGTCGTGCGGGTGGACCAACCGGCGGAGGCCGTCCGCGTTCACATCGCCTGGCGCCGGCACGACAGCGATCCCGCCGCGAAGCACATCGTCGTGGCCTCTGCCGCGAGCGGCGCGGAGATCGCCGATGTGGCTCCGGCACGCGTCACGCCGATCGCCGGCGACATCGTCTTCCGGCCGGCTGAGGGTGCGGGGATCTACTACGTCTACTACCTGCCCTTCACGACACAGGTGACATGGGGCTGGTACGGCGGCGCCTACACGCCGCCCCGGGACACCGCCGACCCGGCGTGGCGGGCACGCAACGGCCTCACGCCGGAGCAGCTTGCGGCGGACGGCTGGAGCGAGCTGCCGGAGGCCACGGTCACGGGGATCGAATCGCGGACGGAGTTCAGCCGCCTCGACCCGATGCTGGTCGTGGCGACGCCGGAGGAGACCGCCGCCCTCCTCGAAGCCCACCCGGAGCCCTATCTGGTCTTCCCGGAGGACCGCTCGCGCCCGGTCTGGATGACCGATGCCCTGCCGCTGCGATGGATCGAGGCAGGCCCGTCGGACCGCTTCCGGGGCG
Organism: uncultured Armatimonadia bacterium; assembly: GCA_964598695.1. Lineage (GTDB taxonomy): Bacteria > Armatimonadota > Zipacnadia > UBA1398 > UBA1398 > CAZRDB01. Next base: position 3,947 of record CAZRDB010000079.1, on the reverse strand, counting down.
AGGCGGAGCGGGATGAGGCCTATGCCTTCCAGCTCGCCCTGTACGCCGCGCGCCAGGGGCTCGAGCGGGTGACCGTCGCGTTTGGGGACCTCGTGAGCGACGGAGGGGCGACGATCCCCGCCGGCGCGCTTCACTGCATCAACCAGGGGGGCACCGAGTGGACGGGAGAGCCGCTCGCCCTCGAAGTGGGCGTGGCCCCCGGCGCGGTGCAGTCGCTGTGGTGCTTGCTGGCGGTTCCCCCCGATGCCGCACCGGGCAGCTACCGCGGTGAGGCGATCGTGCGTCCCGCGAATGCCCCCGAACGCCGGGTCGCGCTGGAGATCGTCGAGCTCGACCGGCTCGCCGACAACCGGGGCTTCAACGACCTCGCCCGGTTCGCGCGGCTGGCGTGGCTCGACAGCGCGATCGCGCAGGATGAGGAGGTCACGGCGCCCTACACGCCGCTCGCGCTCGACGGCGACCGCATCGGCTGCCTGGGGCGCGAGGTGGAGCTGGGCGACGGCGGGCTCCCCAGGCGGATCCGCTCCGGCGCACACGAGATCCTCAGCGCCCCCCTGCGATTCGATCTCCGCCTGGACGGCGCGCCGGTCGCCTGGAGGGGAGATCGCCCGGAGATCACCCACCGGTCCGACGGCGCGATCTCCTGGCGGTCGGAGTCGGCCAGCGAGGCGGCGACGCTCGCGTGTGCCGGCCGCATGGAGTACGACGGCTGGGTCCACTACACCCTGACGCTCCGGGCCAACCGGGCACTCGAAGCCGAGGACATGGCCCTCGAGCTGCCCTTCCGGCGTGAGGCGGCCGAGTACCTCATGGGGATCGGGCACGACGGCGGACTCCGGCCCAAGGAGTGGGCCTGGAAGTGGGGCGGAGCGGTCTACAACGACAGCTTCTGGATGGGCGGGCCCACGGCGGGGATCCACTGCGAGCTGCGCGGCGCGAGCTACTGCGGGCCCATGGTGAACCTCTACTGGAGGCTCGGCCAGCTCTCCCCTCCCGATTCGTGGAACAACGGGGGGCTCGGGGGCTGCTCGGTGACCGAGGAGGGCGAGGCGAGTGTGCTCGCCCGCGCCTTCGGTGGCCCCCGGAAGCTCGCCGAGGGCGAGGAGCTGACCTACGAGTTCGCGCTGCTGATCACGCCCGTGAAGCCGCTCGACACGGCGAAGCACTTTGCGGAGCGCTACTGCCACGACTACCGGCCGGTGGAGAGCGTGAAGGCCGACGGCGGCAACATCATCAACATCCACCACGGCAACGAGATCAACCCGTACATCAACTACCCGTTCCTGAAAGCCAAGGAGCTGGGTGACTACGTCGGCGGCGCGCACGATCTCGGCATGCGGGTGAAGCTGTACTACACCCTCCGCGAGGTGACCAATCACATCGCGGAGCTGCCGGCGCTCCGGAGCCTGGGGCACGAGGTGGTCGCGCCCGGGGTCGGAGGCGGCTTCCCGTGGCTCCAGGAGCACCTCGGCAGCGACTACCAGCCATCCTGGTACCAGCCGCTCCCCGACGGCGACGACTGCGCTTCGATCGTGAACAGCGGCGCCTCACGCGGGTACAACTACTACCTGGAGGGCCTCCAGTGGCTTGTCCGCTACACGGGGATCGACGGCCTCTACGTCGATGACGTGAGCTACGATCGTCGGGTCATGCGCCGCGTGCGGAAGATCCTCGACCGCAACCGCGAGGGCTGCCTGATCGACCTCCACTCGAACACCGGCTTCAGCATGGGACCGGCCAACCAGTACATGGAGTTCTTCCCCTTCATCGACCGGCTGTGGTTCGGCGAGTCGTTCGACTACAACCGCTCGCCCGACTACTGGCTCACGGAGATCTCGGGGATCCCCTACGGCATGATGGGCGACATGCTCCAGAACGGCGGCAACCCGTGGCGCGGGATGATCTACGGCATGACGGCCCGGTACCCGTGGACGCCCGCCCCGCGCGAGATGTGGAAGGTCTGGGACGAGTTCGGGATCGGCGAGGCCGAGATGCTCGGCTACTGGGAGCCGAACTGCCCCGTCCGCAGCGACAACCCGGACGTGTTGGCGACCGCGTACGTACGCCAGGGACGCACACTGATCTCGGTCGCGAGTTGGGCCAAGGGCGTGGCGCGGGTGAAGCTGACGGTCGACTGGGCCGCACTCGGGCTCGATCCCGCCAAGGCGCATCTCTACGCGCCCGCTGTCGCCGAGTTCCAGGATGAGGCGCTGTTCGCCCCCGACGCGACGATCCCGGTCCCGCCCGGCCGGGGTTGGGTGCTGATCGCGGATGAGACGCCACGCCCGGACGTCCCCGTCTGGTCGGGGCTCTCGCCGGACAAGGCCCGCGAGAGCCGGACGCTCCTCTGGGAGGAGCAGTTCGACGGCGCCGCCCTGCCGGCCGAGTGGACGGAGCGGACGAGTGGAGCCGCCTCGACCCGGATCGCCGTGCGCGACGGCGGCGTGGCGATCCACTGCGAGGTCCACCGCAGCGCGTATATCGAGCGCGCGCTGCCGCCCGGTACGACAATGGTCGAGGCGCTCGTGAACCCGGGCGACGACCAGGGCATGAGCTGGGGCATCGGGCTCGGGCTGGGCTTCGGGGAGCGATTCCTCCGCGTGAACCTGCGCGCGATCGAGGGGCGGGTGGGCGTCGACGCGCTGGGGCAGCAGACCCTGCACCCGCTGGAGTGGTCGGCGCCCGGCGAGCCCTCGTACGTGCGGATCGTCATCGACGGCGGCAGTGCGACCTTCGAGGCCTCGGCCGACGGCGAGTGGTGGACCCCGCTCCAGAGCGTGCCCCGGTGGGAGCTGAACGGGGAAGCTACGCTGCTGCGGATCGGCAAGATGAGCGGCGCGTGCGACGCGCAGGACGCGGGACAGGACGCGCCCGAGGGCGACTGCCGGATCGAATGGGTGCGGGCCTACGGCGGATAGGCCCCTGTGGAGGGAAGCGCGAGACGATGGATCTGCCGGTCAAGCGAGTGACGGCCCGCTCCGAGACCATGCTGCGGAGCACGGTCCGGGTGCGCCAGTTCGAGATCGTGATGGACCAGCCGCCCGAGTACGGCGGCGAGGACCTGGGCGCAACGCCCACCGAGATGCTCCTCGTGGCCTGGGCCGGGTGCATGAGCGGCATGGCGCACATCGCGGCACGTCAGATGGGCTTCGCGATCCGCTCGCTCGAGATCGAGGTCGAGGGGCCGATCAACTTCGCGAAGGGGATCGGGAGACCGACGGAGGACCGCGCGGGCTTCCAGGAGATCGCGATGCGGCTGACGGTGGATACCGACGCGGATGACGAGACGCTCGCGAGGTGGCGGGAGCAGATCACCGCACGGTGCCCCGTGGGCGACAACATCGGGAACGAGACGCCCACGCGGCTCGAGATCGTGCGGGGCTAGAGGCCCCGGAGCGCGGTTCCGGGGCCTCCAGCCGCAGGGGTCTACTCGACCTTGGTGATGCGGTTGATGTCCGGGTCGGTGAACAAGTCGAACTCGTCCATCGACTTCGTCGAGAACTCCGAGACGACGGCGCCCTCGGGCCCGCCCTGGAACCAGTGGAGGGTGTTGGGGGGCAGGGTGTACTGCTGGCCCGGCTTGAGGACGATCTCGTGCCAGACGGTGTAGTACTGCTTGCGATGCGCCGGCGGCCGGGCCTTGGGGTTGGCGACGGGATCGCCGGGGACGTAGAGGTAGACCTCGCCCCAGCGGCAGCGGAATGTCTCCTCCTTGCCGGGCTTGCCGTCGACCTCGGGGTGGCGATGCTCGGGGCAGGTCTGGCCGGGAAGGAGCACGAGTTCCTTGGCGCAGCAGCGCTCGGTGTTGACGTAGACGACAAGCTCGAGACCCGTCGTGGCGACCTCACCGAGACCGAGGTCGGCGACCTCCATGTTCGAGCGCTCCTCGTCGGTCAGCACGATGCCGGCACGGTCGAGGTACTCGCCCGCCATTCTCTGGTACTCTT
>CAZRDB010000078.1:13672-20363 GCA_964598695.1 uncultured Armatimonadia bacterium | reverse complement strand
CGGGCGACGTTCTCCTGCGGCGCGAGGCCGAGCTGGCGCTGGTACTCCTCGTAGATCCGGTCGGACTCCGCGTCGACGGAATCGAACTCGAGGCTGGCCATCTGCGAGCCGACGCTCTCGCTCGCGATCTCCCGCTGGGCGGTGGCTCGCGCGAGGTCCTCGTCGATCCGGGCGGTCATCCGGTCGAGGACCTCACTGTCGTCGTTGACCTCGAAGCTCATCATCAGCTCGGACATCTGCTTCTCGATCTCGGCGCGCTTGGCGCGGGAGATCTGGCGCATCGCCTCCTGGATCTTCTGCTGGACCCGGCGCTCGTAGGCGAGCCGCGCCTTCTTGACCTGGTCGGAGTTGGCCTTCGCCTGCACGAGCTGGGCCTCGGTTTCGGTCAGCTCGGTCTTGGCGGTCTCGAGCGCCGTGATCAGCGACTTGGCCGCTTCCTTCTTCTCGGGGCCGAGGGCCACCGCGCGGCGGACCTGCGCGTCGAGTCCCGAGACCTTCTCCTGGAGACGGTCGCGCTGCATCTCGAGCATCTTCTCGAGCTTCACGACCTCGGCGGCTTGCCGGTTGAACTCGGGGATCCGGGACCGCAGGTCGTCGATATGCTGGCGGAGGATCAGCTCCGGGTTCTCGATGCCTCGCAGCATCCACCCGAACAGCGAGCGGAAGACCAACCTGAGCCTAGCCCACATCGAACGATCACATCCTTTTCGGGTCCCGCCCGCGTGGCGGGCATCAGCCCATTTCTGGCCCCCGGCGGCCTTCCCCTCCAGACGCGCCGAGGCAAGTTCGGTTACGGGCCGGCGATCAGGGCGCGCGCGGCCTGCTCGAGCGCCTCGCGTCCCTGTTGCACGGCGGAGGCGGCGTCCGCGGTCTGCACCGCCTCGTACCGGAAGCCGGTGAGGGCCTGCTCGAGCGTGGCGAGGGCCTCTCGGGCGGCTGGGTCCTCACGGTCGGCGAGGCCCTCGCGCACCGCTCGGATCTTCTCGTACGCCTGGATCCCCGCTCGGAGCCGCTCGAAACGGATCGAGCTACGGCACCCGGGGTAGACGACGTAGCAGTCGCCGGCCGGCCAGGGCCCGTACGTCGTGTCCTCGATCGGGTCCTCGCCCCAGCAGTCGTAGGCCCAGCGGAGGAAGCCCGAGTAGCCCATCGCGGCGGCGTACCACCCGAGCCACTCCGATTCGGCCGGGGGGGAGAAGGGGAACGTGTTCGGCCGCTCCGGCCCGCAGCAGACGTAGACCGTCGTCGGCTTGCCGCGTTCGCGGCGCTCGGCCGCAACCTCGGGCGCCAGCGGCGGCTCGATGAAGGCGCACCAGTCGTCCACGGTCTCGGCGAACTCGATCTCGCCCGTCCCCGCGAGGGCGATGCCGAGTCCCGGGGCGGCCTCCCGGATGAGTTCGATCGTCGGGAGCATCATCGCGAGGGGGCGCTCGTCCATCGCGATGCAGGTGCGGGCGAGCCAGCCCTTCTCGGTGAGGTGGCGGACGAAGTCGGCCAGGAACGGCCGCCAGTGCTCCGCATGCTCCGGCGTCCCGGGCGTTGCCGTCAGCCACCGGTAGTTGCCGGTCGCGCGGTCGAGGGAGCGGAACCGGTCGCCCCACGGGACCATCGAGTAGCAGTTGATGGTGTCGACGATGCCGCACCGCCCGCACAGCTCCACGTACGTGTCGAAGACGGAGTAGTCGAACGACCAGCTCCCGTCCGGTTCGCGGACCCACTCGACCATCGCGTCGTAGGGGTCGTAGGTCTGCGAGCCCCACGGGTCATGCACGATCGAGCAGGTGACGCACTTCTGTCCCGCCTCGGCGAGCATCCTCAGGTGGGGCTCGAGGAGGGCCATGTGCATCGGGCTCCACGGCTCGACGTGGTGGTAGCGGGCCACGGCGTAGGGGTTCTGCCACAGGTCGAGCCGGAAGCTCCACTCGGCGGGCGGCGCGAGCGTGAGCGAAAGCACCTCGACGGCGAACGGCAACTCCGCCGACCCTCCGGCCCACTCGGCCCGGAGGATCCCCTCGTAGCGGCCGGGCGCGGCATCGGCCGGGACCTCGATCGCGACCCAGACCGGCCGGCAGCTCGAGGGCGCGAGGTCGAGGCGAACGGCGTGGTCGAGCGCGTCGGGGACGAGCCGGCCGTCGGCCAGGCTGTAGCGGACGAACCGCGCGGTCGCCGGCAGTGGGCACTCGACGGCGAGGCGGAGCTGGCTCGCGCCGGTGGGGGCCGAGATCACGGCCTGGAGGGAGAGCCGCTCGCCACGCCAACCGACGAGCGGCGTGACGTGTCCGGAAGCGTCGGGTCTGCCGTTGCGGGCATAGCGCGCGTCGACCGAGCCCCATGCCAGGGCGGGCTCGGGGTTGGCTGCGGCCCAGCCGGCGAGCCGGTCGCGCTCCGCCGCGGCGACCTCGGACTCCAGGAGGCAGGCCTGGATCGACTGGAGGCGCTGGGCCGGGTCGCAGTCGTCGTCGGAGGGGAGCAGCGCCACCGTCAGGGCCGACAGCTCCGCTTCCTCGAAGACGGCGACCTCCTCCCCCGGCGTCAGGGGGAGCGCCCCGGGCTGCTTCTCGGCCAGGACCTGCCAGGTCCCGCCCGCGACGAGGCCCTCCAGCCGGAACCCGACCGAGCACGGCCCCTCCTCGAGGATCAGGCGGACGGCGTTGGCACGGATCGGGGAGGGGAAGTGGAAGCCGAGGGTACAGCGTCGGCCGGCGGCGGCCCAGTACTCGACGGGCCGCTTCAGCGCGCCGATGAGGGCCAGCTCCGCCGTGTGCTCGTTGTCGCCGAGACTGGCGGCGAGCAGCAGGTTGGGCTGGCCGTCGAACGGGGTCGGCTGGGCGGGCTCGTACGAGGCATGGGCGGGGGGCCGGTTCACGAGGGTTCCTCCTCTGTTGTTGGGGCGCACGTGCGTGAAGCGCTACCGTGGGCGCCCCGGTCAGGTCGGCATCGTTGCGGCGGCATCCCGCGCGCATCGGAATCCGTAGAACAGCGCGGCGCCGGTCGCCCAGCCGCTCACGCTGCGTGCTGCCGGGCGGAGGTTCGCGACCTCGTGGTTCATCCACGAACCACCCTTGAGGGTGGCGCAGGCGGGTCCGGGGCCGTCGGCGCACCACTCGGACGCATTGCCCACGAGGTCGAGCACGCCGTAGGGGCTCGCTCCGGCCGGGTGGGCCGTGACGGGGCTCGTCGCCCGCTGCCACCGCGAGCCGGCCTGGCCGAACCGGCACGCCTCCGGCTGGAACTCGTCGCCCCACGGGAACGTGCGCCCCTCCGTGCCGCGCGCCGCCTTCTCCCACTCCGCCTCCGTCGGGAGCCGCTTACCCGCCCAGGCCGCGTAGGCGAGGGCGTCGGGCTGCGACACGCCCACAACGGGGTGGTCGTCCAGGGCCTCCGGAGGGCTGTCCGCACCCCAGTGGCGCGGGCGAGCATGTCCCGTCTCGGCGCAGAACCGGGCGTACTGGCGGTTGGTCACGGGGCAGCGATCGATGGCGAACGCGGCCACCGACACCGCGCGCCGCGGCAGCTCCCCGCTCAGCCACGCGGGGTGGTGGCCGTACCGTCGCGCAAGCCGCGCGGCCTCTTCGGCCGAGGTCCCCATGAGGAAGGGGCCCTCCGGCACGAGCACCATCGCCTCGGGAGCCACGGACGCCGGCCCTGTCGGGCGGGCGTCCCGCCGCGTGCCGACGGTCGCTCCGCCGAGCAGGCATCCGGCGACGCCGACCCACTGTCTGCGCGTGACGAGCCGCACCGGTCGGCCCCCTCCCAGACGGCTAGGCGTTGTAGGCGAGGCCGTCGCACGTGCGCTCGCGGACGAGCGACGGCAGGCCTCGGCGGGTCTTGGGCTGGGGGCCGCCGTCATCGGGGTGCGCGATCGTGAGCACCGCAACGGGGCGCGATCCCTCGGGGGCGTCGATGACCTTCGCCATCTCGGCCTCGTCGAATGCGCCGACCCAGACGCCGCTCAGGCCGAGGTCGGCGGCGGCGAGCCAGGCGTGGGTGGCAGCGATGGTCGCGTCCTGCACCGCGTACAGTTCGCCGCGGGCCTGGAATCGCTGCTGGGCGCGCTCGAGATCGGCGACGAAGACCAGCGCGAGGGGCGCCGAGGCGGTGAAGGTCTGTCCGAGCGCGGCGGCGGCCATGGCCTCGCGCTGGATGGGGTCTCGGAGGACGACGACCTGGAATGCCTGCAGGTTGCCCGCCGACGGGGCGAGGTTGACTGCCTCGAGGATCTTCTGCAGGTCGGCCTCGGCGACGGGCGTGTCGCGGTACTTGCGGGTCGACCGGCGGGCCTTGAGCAGCTCGGCGAACTCCATCGAACGATCACCCTTCCGTGGTGGGAGTGCTCTCCAGTGATTCCCGCGATGACGGAGCACACCTCTCTGTGGCTTCTCCCGGGGCCAACGTGCCACGCCCCGTCGGCGGGATGCGCCGGCGGGGCGTGGGGGGAGCAAGGGGGATTCGTGCCCGGGCGGGCTAGCCGCAGCACCCGCCGCAGTCGGTGGGCGGGGTCTCGTCGCCCCCGCACTCGCCTCCTGCCTCCGGGCCCGCGGGCGGCTTGGCCGCCTTCGCGGCTTTGCGCCCCTTGAGGAACGCCAGCTCCTTGGCCACGCGGGCGAACGAGATGGTGTCGGCCACATCGGGGGTGTTGTCGGTGCCGATGCGCTCGGTGTAGTCGCGAACCTGCTTCTCGAGTTCCGCGATCCGGGCGTCGATGTCCTCCGGCGCTTTGGGGCTGCCGGGGCGCATCGCGTCGGCGACGGCCTCGGCCACGCGCTCGCGGATCTGCGTCCCCAACTCGGCGATGTCGCTCATGAGCACTGAGACGTTCTCGCCGGTGATGTGGAGGCCGTGCTTGGCGGCCTTGGCGGCGCGCTCGCCGATCGACGGTCCCGGCTCCTCCATGTAGTCGAGGAGCTGGCGGGCGATCGTGGCGACATCGGCGATGCCGGTGTCCTCGGGGAGGCCGGGGAACAGCTCGCCCAGGAGGCCGTCCTGCTCCGCGAGCTTGGCGCGGATCGTGTTGACCTGCTGGCGCATGTAGTGGGTGACGGCGGGCCGCTCGGGGGTGACCTCGGCGGCGACGTCTTGCGCGTAGTCGACGACGGCGCTGAGGAGCTTGGCGAAGCGGATCTTCTGCGGGTCGGGCGTCTGGGTCTCGGACATGGTGAGTTCCTCCTTGTGGTTTCTCGGCCCCTCTCAGGCCGTGGTCTCCTGCGTGTCGCCGGAGGGGAAGATCGTGCGAAGGCGCGTGAGGGCACTTCGGAGCCGCCACTTGACGCCATCGAGCGTGATGCCCTGGTAGGCCGCGATCTGGGCGAGCGGCATCCCGTGCAGGAAGCGTAACTCGACGGTCTCCCGGAGGGTCTCGGGCAACTGCGCGAGGCTCTCATGGAGGCGCGCCCGGTCTGCCTGCGCGACCGCCTGCTCCTCGGGCCGCTCGCCGACGGCGGGGCAGGTCGCGAGCACCACGGCGTCCAGCGGCGCGAGCCGATCGGTGCGCGACCGCTCCTCACGGTTGCGCCGCCGCGCGAGCCGGGTCGCGATCTGCCGGAGCCAGCCGGCGAAGGCGAGGGGCTCGCCGAGTTGGGGCAGGTAGCGGAACGCCTGGAGGAAGACCTCCTGGACGATGTCCTCGCGAGCCTCGCGCTCCGTGACCACGCGGCCGACGGTCCGGGTGACGGCCGGCCGCCAGCGCCGCACCAGCTCGTCGAACGAGGTTACGTCTCCCGCGATCGCCGCCAACACAAGCACGTCCTCGGGTGTCCGCTCGAGCCGCCAGGGAGACGGTGCGCGGTGACACGACTGCAGCATCGGTTCCCGGGTGGTTTCCTTCATGCGCTCTCACCGATAGAGGAGACGCGCGGAGGGGGTGGCGGGTAGCGGGGGCGGACGCGATGTTTGCGGGCGGTCTAGGGCAGCCGGCGCCGCATCACGCGGATCGCCTTGTACCGGTAGTCCCACGGCTCGACCGCGGGCTTCCAGGCATAGAACAGGTAGAGCCACCGGCCGTCGGGGCCGTCGAGCACCAATGCCTCGGGGACGTGCGAACTCTCGCCTCCGACCTCGGGCGCGAGTCGCCCGACCACCGACCACTCGACGCCGTCGGGGGAGGTCGCGATCGTGAGCTGCCGACCGTCGCCGCCCAGCGCCGGCGGGTAACCGGGCGCGTCCGAGAACGCGTAGTAGGTCGCCCCCTCCCGCACGACCGCGGCGTTGGGCCAGTCGCGGAGGAGGGGGGCATCGCCGGCGCGGACGATCTCCCACTGCGTCGGGTCGAGGAAGTCGCCGGCGTTCTCGGCGAGGCCCATCGAGACGAACGTGCCGGGCAGGAAGTAGTCGAACCAGATCCGCCAGCGGCCGCCGTCGCGCAGCAGCGAGGGGCGGTGGTAGCTGCCCTGGTAGCCCTCGGGGGGGCTGCCGATCTTGCCATCCTGGAGGGCCCAACCGTCCGTCCACTCGTGCTCCCACAGGAGGATCGGCCGCTCGGACTTCCGCCACTCGAGTCCGTCGTCAGAGACCGCGCCCATCACGCACGAGAGGACGTAGATGCGCGAGACACCGTCGGCGTCGGTGCGGGTGTCGAACCCCACGCTGGAGAAGGCCATGTAGTAGCGGCCCTCATGCTTCACGACGGAGGGGTCGCCGTTGTGGACGTTGTCCCAGGGCTCGTCGCCGGCGGTGAGCACCGGCTGCCAGAGCG
>CAZRDB010000078.1:0-13662 GCA_964598695.1 uncultured Armatimonadia bacterium | reverse complement strand
TTTTTGGGGCACAATTGTTTCCCGGGTGGGTTAGCCCTTTTTGTACGTTTTTCCCGGGTACTTATACCGGGGGTTCAACGGCATGCAGTTGCCCGGGGTCATCGTCGTATCCCAGCCCGCTTCGCCCGCGTAGACCTCCCACTCGCGGAGATCCTTCGAGCGCGCGGTGAAGACGGCGTCGGCGCCGGCGTGGCCCGGGTTGTCGTCCTCGGCGGCCCAGCCGAACAGCCACATGCGGTACGGGTACTCCCCGGGGCCGTCGTACACGACCATGGGGTTGTACAGGTTCCGGAACCCCCAGAGGAGGTCGGCGCGATCGGCCTCCCACAGGGCGGTGAGGTCGGGCAGGTCGCGGCTCTCGGGCCACGGTAGGGCTGGTGCGGAGGTCAGGCAGAGGATCAGGGACCACATGAGGGGGAGTTCGCGAAGAGGCGCCGCGAACCTGCGGCCCGGCCCGCATGCCGGGGCGGCGCATGCGGGCCGGGCGGGACGGTCTACGAGCCGGTCTCGGCGAGTGCCGCGCGGAGCCCCGCAACGAACTCGTCGATCTCGGCGGCCGTGATCACGAGTGGGGGTAGGACGCGGAGGATACTGTCGCCGATGGCGTTGGCGAGGATCCGGCGTTCGAACAGCGCCCGGTTCACCGCCTGGGCGGTCGAGTCGCCCAACTCGATCCCGACCATCAGGCCGACCTGGCGGATCTCGGTGATGCGCGGTGCGACCTCGGCCGCGAGGGCCTCGAGCGCCGCCCGGGCATGGGCGCCGACAGCCTCGACGTGCGCGACGACGCCCTCCTCCTTCATCGCCCGGAAGAAGGCGACGCCGGCGGCCGAGGCGAGCGGGTTGCCACCGAAGGTCGAGGCATGATCGCCGGGCTCGAGGACCGAGGCGAACGGCTCGCGCGCCACGACGGCCCCGAGCGGGAACCCGGCCGCGAGCGACTTCGAGAGAGCCATCACGTCCGGCAGCACGCCCTCGCGCTGGTGCGCGAACCATGCCCCGGTGCGGCCGAGCCCTGTCTGCACCTCGTCGAGAATGAGCACGACGTTCCGGTCGTCGCAGAGCGTGCGCACCGCCGCAAGGTAGCCGGGCGGCGGGACCTTGACGCCGCTCTCGCCCTGGATGGGCTCCAGGAGGATCGCCACCGTCCGCTCGTCGACCTGAGCCTCGAGCGCGGCGAGGTCGCCGTAGGGGACGTGGTGGACATCCGGGATGAGGGGCTGGAACGCGTGCTGGTACTTGGGCTGGCCGGTGGCCGAGAGGGCGCCCATCGTGCGGCCGTGGAAGCTGCCGAGAGCGGTGAGGATCCGCGTGGCGCCGCCCTTGCACTGCTTGCCCCACTTGCGCGCGAGCTTGAGCGAGCCCTCGATGGCCTCGGCGCCGCTGTTGCAGAAGAATGCTTTGTCGAGGTCACAGACGGAGAGCAGCTCCTCGGCGAGAGCGGCCTGGTTCTCGATGTAGTAGAGGTTGCTGGTGTGGAGGAGCCGACCGGCCTGCTGCGCGATGGCCTCGGTGACCATGGGGTGCGCGTGGCCGAGACCGCAGACGGCGATCCCGGCGAGGCAGTCGAGCCACTCGTTGCCCTCGGTGTCCCAGAGGCGGCAGCCGCGGCCTCGGACGAACGCGACCTCGGCGCGCCGGTAGGTCGCCATGATCTTGTGTGCGTACACCGACTGGATCTCCGCGAGCTGCATCGGGAACACTCCTCTCTCAATGGGGGAAAGAGGGACTTCTTACTCCTGACGGCGAGTCGTGTCAAACGGCGGCGGACCGCCGGTCGGGTCGGCCTTCCGCGGCTGCGGAAGGCGGTGGCGATCGCGTGGCGAATGGAACCGCCGAGCACGGGGCGCCTGGTGGACGGCTTCTCGACCGACGGGAGGTGAGTCCGTGGCCATCCTCGTGGTGGACGACGACCTGCTGCAGCGCCGAGTGTTGGAGGTGCTCCTCACCAAAGCGGGGCGCACTGTGCTGCTGGCGCGGGACGCGGAGGAGGCGTGGGACGTCCTCCAGCGCGGCGGTGTACGGTTCCTCGTGACCGACTGGGTCATGCCGGGGATGTCGGGTCCGCAACTCATCCACCGCGTTCGGAACGCCGACCTCGAGGGCTACGTCTACGCGCTCCTGCTCACCTCGCAGGACGAGCAGCGGGACGTGGTCGCGGGGCTCGAGGCCGGCGCCGACGACTACCTGACCAAGCCGTTCGACCGCGACGAGCTGCTCGCCCGGATCGCCATCGGGGAGCGGATCCTCGCGCTCGAGGCGCGGCTGCGCCAGATCGCGACCGAGGACGAACTCACGGGGCTGCTCAACCGCCGCGCCGGATGGTCGCGGATCGAGCAGGAGCTGAGCCGGGCCAAGCGGGAGCGGACGCCGCTCAGTGTGCTCCTGATGGATATCGACCACTTCAAGCGGATCAACGACGAGTACGGCCACCCCGTGGGCGATGAGGCCCTGCGCCTGCTTGGCGACGTGCTGCGCCGGAGCCGTCGCGACTACGACCACGTCGCGCGCTGGGGCGGGGAGGAGTTCCTGCTGGTCCTGCCGTCGGCGACGGCCGAGGAGGCCGCCGGCGCCGCCGAGCGGATCCGGGCGAGCGTCGAGGAGGCGTGGCTGCCAAGGGCCGACGGCGGCGAGGTCCGGTTCACGCTGAGCGTCGGCGTCGCGGAGGCGACTGCGGACAGCACCCTCGAGGACCTGGTCCGCAGGGCGGACGAGGCCCTGTACCGGGCGAAGCGGGAGGGCCGCAACCGCGTCTGTGTCTCGCCGTGCCCGGCTATCCCCGCGTGAGCCGCTCGAGCGCCTGCTCGATCGCGCCCCGCGCCGCCTCGAATGCCTCCGCGACCGCGTCGATCGCCGCCTCGGCTCCCGCGGCGCCCGCGTCGCGAGCGTGCACCTCGAGTTGCCGCGACAGCTCGCCGAGGCGTTCGGCCCCGAGGTAGCGGGCCGACGACTTGAGCGAGTGCGCGAGGCGGTGGAGCGTCGTGGCGTCGCCGTCGCGCGCGCTCCCGCGCATCGCCTCGACCTCGCGCGGGGTGGCCTCCAGGAACTCGCGGGCGATCTGCGGCGCCGCCTCGGCCACGGCGTCCACGAACGCCGCGAACGCGGGGGCCGAGAGCACGAGGAACCGGTCGAACGACGGCCCGGCGGCCGCGTCGGGCCCCACGCGCGAGGCCGCGAGCAGCGCCCGGCACAGCTCCTCGACCCGCACCGGCTTCGGGACGTAGTCATCCATGCCGGCCCGTAGGCACTCCTCGCGGTCGGTGGCCATCGCGTGCGCGGTCATGGCGACGATCCGGGGCTGGCGCTCGCGCGGGAAGGTCGCGCGGATCAGCCGCGTGCACTCGAGCCCATCCATCTCGGGCATCTGCACGTCCATCAACAGCACATCGTAGGTCTGGCGGTGCACGGCATCGAGCGCCTCGACGCCGCTTCCCGCCACATCGGCCGTGTAGCCCAGCCGTCGGAGCATCGCGACCATCACGCGCTGGTTCACGGGGTGGTCCTCGACCAGGAGGATCCGGAGTGGGTGCCGGGCGGCCGTCTCGGGGTCGAACAACGGGGCCGACTCCGCGGAGACGACCACCTCGTGCCCGCTCAGGGCCGCGATCAGGGCGTTCTGGAGCGGCGACGCCTTGATCGGCCGGGTCAGCACCGCCGCGAACAGCCCGTCGGCGCGTTCCCGCTCGCCGGCGCCGAGCGAGCTGAGGAGCACGAGCGGCAGGGCGTGTGCGCTCGGCAGGCGGCGGATCTCGCGGGCGAGGCCGACGCCGTCCATGTCGGGCATCTGCATGTCGAGGATCCCGAGGTCGAAGTGGCAGTCGCCCCGGAGCGCCTCGAGCGCCTCCTCGGCCGAGGCGAACTCGTACGGCTCCATCCCCCAGGCCTCGGTCTGGCGGGCGAGCACGAGCCGGTTCGTGGCGTTGTCGTCGACGATGAGCACCCGTCGGCCCTGGAGCCGCACCTGGCCGTGGCTGACGTAGGTCTCGACAGATTCCGGCGCCTCCTCCAGGCACAGGGTGAAGTGGAACGCCGCGCCGCGTCCCGGGACCCCCTCGCTCTCGGCCGAGACCGAGCCCCCCATCAGCTCCGCCAGCCTGCGCGAGATCGCCAGGCCGAGGCCGGTGCCGCCGTAGCGGCGCGTGGTCGAAGCGTCCACCTGGCTGAACGATCGGAACAGTCGGTCGAAGCGCTCGGGCGGGATCCCGATACCCGTGTCGCGCACGGTGATCCGTAGCGGGATCCGAGTCGCGTCGCGGCCGGCGGCGACTGTCTCGTCGCGGGCAACCGAGACCACAACCTCGCCCTCCTCGGTGAACTTGACCGCGTTGCTGAGCAGGTTGATGAGGACCTGCCGCACGCGGGCTGCGTCGCCGACGTAGGCCGACGGAAGGCTGGGCTCGACGATGTAGGCGAGGTCGATCCCCTTCGTGGCGGCCTGGGAGGCCACCAGGTCGAGCGCCCCCTCGATGCACTCTCGGATGTCGAAGGGATGGGGTTCCAGCTCCAGGCGGTCGGCCTCGATCTTGGAGAAGTCCAGCACGTCATTCACGATGGAGAGCAGCGCGTCGGCGCTGGTGCGGATCACCTCGGAGAAGCCCGCCTGCTCGCCGGTCAGGCGCGTGTCCAGCAGGAGGCTGGTCATGCCGATGATGGCGTTCATCGGCGTGCGGATCTCATGGCTCATGTTGGCGAGGAACTCGCTCTTGGCCCGGTTCGCCGCGTCGGCGGCGATGCGGGCCTCGCGCACCTCCTCCTCGGCCTGGCGCCGCGCGGTGATGTCGCGGATGGCCTCGATCGCGCCCACAGTGTTGCCGTTGGCGTCGTGCAGGGCGGTGGCGGTGGCGAAGAGGAACCGGCCGCCGAGAAGGTCGGAGTGGAACTCGCCGGTGAGCAGTGCGCCCTCGCGCACCACGTCGCCCGGCGGCACCTCGCCCGCGTAGTCGCCCCCCGACATGGCCATGTCGACCAGCATCGGGCGGCGGTCGCCGGTGA
The DNA here is from genome assembly GCA_964598695.1 of uncultured Armatimonadia bacterium. Lineage (GTDB taxonomy): Bacteria > Armatimonadota > Zipacnadia > UBA1398 > UBA1398 > CAZRDB01. The sequence goes on along the minus strand of CAZRDB010000078.1, from coordinate 8,670 downwards.
AGGGGACGGCGTAGGCGCGGTCGCCGCGCCCCAGCATCTCGGACGCCGGCGCACCGGTGAGGTGCTCGATCGCTCGGTTCCACGCGATGATGACCCCCTCGGCGTCGACGACGAAGGTCGCGTCGGGCAGGAAGTCGATGATCGAGGCCAGCCTGCGCTCCGACTCCTCGAGCGCGCGCCGTGCCGCTCGTCGCTCCGTGACATCGCGCACGACCGCCTGGGCGACGGTCTGCCCGCCCAGCTCCACCGCCGTCAGCGCGACCTCGCAGAGCATCTCGGCGCCGTCGCGCCGGCAGTGGATCCACTCGAACGCGTGGTAGCCATCCCGCAGCACGACTGCCTGGGCCTCGCGCGCCGCGCTCTCGGAACTGCGACCATCCGGCTGCACCGGCGGCGAGAGGCCCCACGACGACCGGCCGAGGATCTCCTCCTTGGTGTCGTAGCCGAACAGCTCGAGTGCGCGCGCGTTGCAGTCGATGACCGCCTCGACGTCGAGCAGCAGGGTCGCGTCGCCCGACCACTCGAAGATCCGGTGGAACCGCTGCTCGCTCGCGCGCAGCACCGCTTCGACCCGTTGCCGCTCCCGGATCTCCGCCTCGAGGCCCGCCGTGCGCTCGCGCACGAGGTCCTCCAGGTGGCGTTTGTGTTCCTCGAGAGCCGCTTCGGCCCGCGAACGCTCCTCGGCCTCGCGTTCGGTCGCGCGCCGCGATTGCTCGAGCCGGTCCATGAACTGGTTGTAGTACCGCGCGAGCGCGGCGACCTCGGCGCCGCCGGCCTCCGGCACGCGAACGGCCAGATCGCCCTCGCTCGCCCGCTCGAGGCTGGCGACCATGCGGCGGATCGGCCGGGCGATGCCGGCGCTGGTCACGAGGGAGATCACGAGCATGAGCAGCGACGAGAGGCTCACCATCGCGACGAACACCCGGCGGACCTCGCCGACCGGCCGGTAGAACTCGTCGGCGTAGCTCGAGGAGGCGACGATCCAGCCGAGGTCGGGGAGGTAGTCAAACGCGACGAGTTTGGTGCGCGGCGCCGGCTCGTCCGGGTTCTGCCACGGGTAGGTGATCTCGCCGTGGCGGCGGTCGATCAGCTCCCGGATGAAGTACCGTCCGGCGCTGTCGGTCGAGTCGAGGATGTTCACCCCTTCCTGCTTGGGGTGCACGATCAGCGTTCCGTGCAGGTCGATGATGTACGAGTAACCCGTCTCACCGAACCGCAGCGACGAGACGCCTCGTCGGAAGTCGTCGACGTTGACGAGACTGGCGAACTCCTCCCGGTACGCCGTCACCGAGATGATCCAGTCCCACGGCTCGAAGTACACCATGTAGAGTGCCTTCGGCCGTGCCGCGTCCTCGCCGGGGTTGCGCCACCGGTAGTCGAGGTAGCCTTCCTTGCGCGCGATCTGTTCCTGCGCGAAGCCGTGGTCGGCGATGTTGGCGCCCTGCCACGTCGGGGAGGGGTGGACCGCGAGCGTGCCGTCGCTCCGCATGCAGTAGACGTAGCCCGAGGCGCCGACCCGTTGCGCGAGCAGGATCTGAGCGGCGGTCTCCTTCGCCTGCTCCTCGGTCATCTCGCCCGCTCGGGCGCGCCGGTACAGGCTGTCGACGAGGCTCCGGTCACTCTCGGCGATGCCCCGGAGGTAGCTCCGAACCGACCCGGTCGCCGTCGTCTGGACCAAGTGCAGAAGGCTCGTGGTCGAGTTGGTCAGTTCGCTGTGGACCTGCTCCTCCACGGCCCGCCGCACCGGGATGTAGATAGCGTAGCAGCCGACGACGCTTGCCGCGCTGAGCAGGAGCCAGTAGCTGAGGAACAGGCGGACTCCGATCGGCAGCGTGCGGAGGCGTCGCATGCGGTCACGTCCTCCCGAGGCGTGCCACCCCGGCCGCAGCGGGCCGCGCGTGGCGGTGGGCTGGGCGCGCGGGGCGCCAACCCCAGAATGCGCCCAAGCCCGGCGATGTCCTCTCCCGCTCGGCAGGTCCCGCGCCGCTGCTGCCGAAGCCCCCGAAGCAAGCGCCACACAACCGCGATGGGGAGCGAAGATGCCAGAGCTGCCGGAGATCCACAACCTCGCGAAGCAGATGGACCGTACGCTGCGCGGCCTGCGCATCGACGCGGCGACCATCCACCAGGAGAAGTGCCTCAACCTGCCGGTCGACGAGTTCGAATCCCTGACCGTGGGGCGCACCGTCGGGCGCTCGGCGCGGCGCGGGAAGTGGGTGCTCACCGAACTCACGCCCGGGACGCGCCTGCTGTGCAACCTCGGGATGGGCGGCGATGCCTTCTACCACAGGCCGGGCGAGCCACTCCCGGAGAAGTACCAGGTGGCACTCCGGTTCGAGGGCGGCTCGGCGCTCAGCCTCCGGTTCTGGTGGTTCGGCTATGTCCACGCCGTCGCCGAGGAAGCCCTCGAGCAGCACAAGATGACCGCCACGCTCGGCGTCGACCCGCTCTCGAAGAGGGAGTTCTCGCTCGCCCGGTTCCGCGAGCTGCTCCGGGGGCGCCGGGGTGCGCTCAAGCAGTTCCTGCTCGACCAGGGGAACGTCGCCGGGATCGGCAACGTGTACATCCAGGATTCGCTGTTCCTCGCGGGCCTGCACCCGAAGCGGCCGATCCCGTCGCTCACGGATCCCGAGATCGAGCGGCTCCACGGCGCGCTCGTGCGACACCTCAAGGAGACGACGGCGCTCGGCGGACTGCGCTGGGAGAAGGACCTGTTCGGCCGGCCCGGTCGGTTCGAGACGTTCCTGGTCGGCTACCGCGAGGGCGAGTCCTGTCCCACCTGCGGCGCCACGATCGAGAAGATCAAGACGGGCAGCACCTCGTCGGTCAGCTGCCCGCGGTGCCAGGGCTAGCCTACTCGCCTCCCACCAGGCCCTCGCCCAGCTCGGATCCGGTCGGCTCGCTGACGGGCACGGCTCCCTTGTCGACGATCCGGCACTGCCGCAGCTTCACCTTGGCGCCGACGTCCGAGATCATCCCCTCGACGGTGACGGGTTGGCCGAGCGACAGGTCGCGCATCGACCCGGCTTCCGCCTCCGCGAGGTAGCACTGCGCGCCCGTCAGCCCGCTCGGGTCGCCCGCAACCACGACCGAGGGGGACGCGCCGCCGTTGAGGCCGCGTACGTTGCCCGTGACGCGGGCGAACTTGCCCACGAAGCTCGTGGTGGCCTGGGCCTTGTTGACCGCGCACTCCTCCCAGAGCTGATCGGCCGACATCGAGACCTCCGGCGGCGTGCCGGGAGGGGGGATCTCCGCGACCTTCGGCTTGCGGATCGGCCCGGCGACCCCGAAGAGACCGAGACACACCAAGGCGACTCCGGCCAGGAGGACCACGCCCACCACGATTCCCAGCGCGACGACCGTCCTGTGCGCGCCGGTGCCGGGTGTGCCGAAGCCCTTGGCTCGCGTGGGCTCCCCCGGGGGCGCAGGCCCTGGGGGGGGCGTCTGCGCTGGTGGAGGCGGTGCGCCGACCGGCGCTTTCACGCCCAGCCGCGCGAGCGCCTTGGTGGGGTTCCACTCGCAGGCCTCGAGGGCGGCGCGGGCGGTGGCGGCGTCGGCCGAGGAGTGGAGCGCGACGTAGGCCACGGCCTCATCGTGCTGGTGGGACTCCTCGGCCGAGCACCGTGGGCACCGGGCATCCAGGTCGTCGAGTAGGTAACCGCAGGTCGGGCACCGCATCGTCCCTCATCCCCTTCGGCCCCGCGGCCGTCAGAGCGTCGTCGAGGCCATGCGCGTCGTGCAGAAGAAGAAGTCGAGAAGAGCGCGGATGTCGGGGCAGTCCATCGCGACGGCGTAGTCGCCCGTTCGGCGCACGGTGGGGATCCGGCTGGCGGCCGCGGCCATGGCCTGGTCGCGGAGGGTGATCTCGGCGACGAGCGGGAAGCCGGCGGCGAAGGGCTCCGGCGCGGGCTCGGCGGTCGCGGCGCGCGCGGCCTCGCGGATCCGGCGGTGGGCCTCCTGGAACGGGACCATCCGGGCGCCGGTACGGACGGAGCCGTACTTGACCGTCGCGGTCCGGAGCCCCGGGATCAGCCGTTCGGCCTCCTGCGTGCCTTGCTCGTCGCTCGAGACGAATGCGAGCGGAACGCCGGCGGCGCCCGCGGTTGCGGCGGCGAGGCCGATCTCGCCCACCGCGTGCTCGCCGAGGCGCACGCCACGAACCCAGCCGCTCCATGTGTGTGAGAGGACACCGTTCTCGGTGCCGGCGCAGGCGTGGTAGCCGACGAGGAAGAGACGGTCGAAGCCCTCCTCGACGCCCTCGACCATGGTGTTGTCGCGCCCCCAGCCGCGGCACAGCTCGGCGCGGCTGTCGAGTAGCTCGGGCTTGATGTTGCGGGCGGAGCCGTGGGCGTCGCGGACGACCACGCGGGCGGCGCCGCCCTCGAACGCGCCCTCCACGGCGGCGTTGACATCGCGGGTCATCCACTCGCCCGCCGCGAACTGCTCCTCATCGCGGCCATTGACGACGCCGCTGATCCCCTCGATATCGGCAGAGATGAACACACGCACGGGAAGAGCCCCTCTCCGGTCGCGGCGCCCAAGGGGCCGCGCTGTGATCTGGCGCTGGCTTCGCTCCCCCGTGGGCGAAGCCCTCCCCGTCACGGCGGCAAGCGCCATGGCGACAGGGGGCGGGTCCCATCGGCACGCGCACGGGCGTGGTCCTCGCGTGGCTCAGGGCCGGCTGGCTGTGGGCGCCTCTCCCTGCGCAAGGCGGTTGGGCCGGCGCAGGTGTCCGATCCCCCGTGCCGAACGCAGGCACGGTGCCGTGGGAGGGGGCGCAAGGAGGCCGTTCGTGATCGTGGCTCTGCCATCGGGTCGACGCGTCGGGCGCGCGGTCCTGCCCATCGCCTTGGCGCTCGTCGCACTGCTTCCCGCGGCCGTTCGCGCGGACGAGCCCGCCGCGACGGTGCTTCGGCCCGATCCCGGCGCTTGGGCCGGGGCCATGGCCGCCGCGCAGGAGCGGCTCTCCTCCGCGACCTCGGCTCGTCCGAGGATGGAGGCCTGGTTCGACCTCGAGCGCCGGTTCCCCATCGAGTGCGACTGGCTGCAGCAGGACGGCGCGCCCGAGTGCGGCCTGTGGCTCGGCTCTGCCGCACTCGCCACGCGGCTTCGCGCGGCGCTCGCCCGCGTCGCCCCGGGCGCCCCTGCCCCGGACGACCTCCCGGCCCTGCTCCGGTGTTACGCCGAGGCCTGTGCCGCGCGCCGAGCCGACCGGCTCGCAACAGTCGGCCAGCTCGCCCCACGCGTCGTCTTCACCAAGCACTACGTCCTGGGCGGAAGCCACTACGCCTACACCGAGGGCGTCTCGGACGCGATCTACGAGCGCCACTTCGTCCCCGGCAGCGCGCTCTGCCTGCTGACCGTCGACGGCGACGCGTGTCGGATCGAGACGCTGCTCGACGACCCGGGGGGTGTGCTCCGCGATCCCGACGTCTCGTACGACGGCACGCGCGTGCTCTTCGCGTGGAAGCGGGGCGACCTCACCGACGACTACCACCTGTATGAGATCGACCCCGCGACGCGGTCGGTGCGCCAGCTCACCGCCGGGCTCGGGGTGGCCGACTACGAGGGGGCGTACCTGCCCGACGGCCGGATCGTCTTCAACTCGACCCGCTGCATCCAGTTCGTCGACTGCTGGTGGACCGAGGTCAGCAACCTGTACTCGTGCGATGCGGCCGGCGGCGACCTGCGGCGGCTGACCTACGACCAGGTACACGACAACTACCCGACGGTGACCGACGACGGCCGGGTGCTCTACACGCGGTGGGAGTACATGGACCGGGGCCAGATCTACCCCCAGGCGCTCTTCTCGATGGCAGTCGACGGCACGGCCCAGACCGAGTTCTACGGCAACAACTCGTGGTTCCCGACGACCTTGCTCCATGCGCGAGGCGTCCCGGGTAGCCGCGAGGTCGTCGCGATCGCCACGGGCCACCACACGCTCCAGGTGGGCAAGCTCGTGCGGGTGGATCCCGCGCTCGGCCGCCAGGAGGCCGAAGGGGTCGAGCTGCTCGCCCCCCTCCGGAGCGCGGAGGCGGTCCGCGTCGACGCGTACGGCCAGGACGGCGAGCTGTTCCAGTACCCGTATCCCCTGACGGAGCGGGAGTTCCTGGTCTCGTACCACCCGACCGGCTGGGCCGTCCCCGGTGTCCCGGAGTGGAACCACCCGTGGAGCGATTCCTTCGAGCCCCGGTTCCGCCTCTACTGGATGGACGAAGACGGGCGGCGCGAGCTGCTCGCCTCCGATCCGCGGTTCCCGTGCGGCCAGGCCGTCGCGCTCCGGCCTCGGCGCGCCCCGAGCCTCCCTCCAAGCCAGGTCGACGAGTCGAGCCCCACGGCCACCTACGTCCTCCAGGATATCTACCGGGGACCGGGTCTTGCGGGCATCCCCCGCGGCGCGGTGCGCAAGCTCCGCGTCGTGGCGATCGACTACCGGCCGGCCGCGATCCGCGAGAACGGCAGCGAGGGGCTCGCCGGGGGGGCGCTCTCGAGCACGCCCGTGTCGATCGGCAACGGCGCTTGGGACGTGAAGCGTGTCTTGGGCGAGGTGGAGGTCGGGCCGGACGGAGCGGCCGCGTTCCTCGTGCCGGCCCGGACGCCGGTCTACTTCCAGGCGCTCGACGAGCAGGGCCACGCGATTCAGACGATGCGGAGTTGGTCGACACTGCAGCCCGGCGAGCGGATGGCCTGCGTGGGCTGCCACGAGTCGAAGAACAGCGTTCCTCCCGCCGAGCCCCGCGCCTTCCCCGCGCTCGCGAGCGACCTGCCGGCGGTCGCGGCCGAGGCCCCGGGCTTCAGCTTCGCGCGGCAGATCCAACCGATCCTCGACCGCCACTGCGTCTCGTGCCACGCCGACCGCTCGCATCGCGCGCTCGATGCGGGCGGCGTGACGCGTCTGGTCTCCGACTCCCGCCAGCTGCTGGCCACCGGAAGCCGCTGGCGCTACGTGACGACCGACCCGGGACCGGGCTGGGAGCAGCCGGACCACGACGACGGTGCATGGTCCTGGGGCACGGCCGCGTTCGGTGTCGAGGGCACCCCCGGCCTCACGGTGCGTACGCGCTGGGATCGCCCCGCGATCTGGCTGCGCGGCGCCTTCACCCTCCCGCAGGGGCTGGGCGACGTGGACCTGTACGCGCTGGTCGCCTATGACGACAACGTCGTGATCCACCTGAACGGGACCCACGCCGCATCACGCACCGGCTACGCGGCGAGCCCCGTGCCCGTGCGCCTCTCGCCCGAGGCGCGCGCCACCCTCCGCGAGGGCGCGAACACGATCGCCGTCTATTGCGAGAACCCACTCGGAGGAGGGCAGGGGGTCGATCTGGCGCTCCTGGCCGTGCCTCGCCGGAGTGCGGGCGGCCAGGCATTCAGCCTCCTCGCCACCACGGAGCCGGAGGAGCGCTCCGGCCGTCTCTGGAGCGACTCCTACCTCGCGCTGACCAACGCCGCGTTGAGCCCCCTCGGCTACCTGCAGGGGGCGACGACCCCGCTGGTCAACTGGGTCGACGCCCAGTCGGTCCCCTCGATGCTGCCGCCCTACACGGCGGGGGCAGCCCGGAGCGGCCTGCTCGCGCTGCTGCGCGACGGCCACGGCGGGGTGCGGCTCACCGAGGACGAGCTGCGCACGCTCGCGTGCTGGATCGACCTCGCGGTGCCCTACTGCGGCGACTACGCCGAGGCCAACGCCTGGACGCCGGAGGAGCGAGCCCTCTACGAGCGGTACCTCGCCAAGCGCCACCGGGAGCGGGTCGAACGTGGCCCCTAGCCTGCCTAGTACTCCCAGTACGGTCCGCTCCACCCGAGTTCGCCGGTGAGGGTCTCGCCGATCCGGAGGAGCGCCGCCAGACGGAAGCTGCTCTGTCCCTCGGGTGAGGTCTCGGGGACGGCTTCCATCAGCCGCCACACGGCCTCCGGAGAGGCGAGCGCCAGATCGGGAGCCACCCAGGAGGCGAGCCAGACGTTGCCCTCCTGCTGTACGAGCGAGAGCGCCGCCCGCTGGGCCTCGGCGGCGGCGAGGGCCGCCTGCTCGGGGTACCACTCGCGCATGGCGGCCGCGAGCGCGGACAGCGCGCTGCAGCGGGCGCCGGCGTTGAGGGGCACGTCGGGCAGGGCGAGCGGCAGGTCGAGGCCCATGCAGGGGAGCAGGCCGTAGCCTCGCTTCAGCCGTGCCTGGGCCAGGGTGCGGAGCATCGGACCGGGAACGCCCGACTCGGGGCCCGCCCAGGCCATCGTCGTGGGAAGCTCGGCCAACGCGCCTTCGAGGTCATCCTCGGCAGCGGCCCGGAGCAGGTCCCAGCAGTAGCCGGCGCGCTGGGTGGGCTCCATGGGCAGCGCGCGGATCAGCTCGAGGGCCGCGGGCAGGTCGAGAGGCGCGAGCTGGCTCGCGGCGTTGACGAGCGGCCAGGTCTGCTCGAGCCAGCCCTGCTCGGAGGCGAACCGTGCCGCGCCGGGCGCGTCGACGAGCGCAGCCGTTGCGAGCACTGCCGAGCGGTGGCCGTCGTCGACCGCCTTCGCCTCCCGCGCGGCCTCCTCGAGCCCAGTGGCAAGGCCGATCCCGAGAAGATGGGCGCGCGGCCACTCGTTGCGGAATGCCGCCCGGTACCCAAACGCCGATTGCGTTTGGGCGGGGCAAAACGGGGCCCCCCCCCCCCCCCCCCGCCATTACCC
>CAZRDB010000077.1:10436-20374 GCA_964598695.1 uncultured Armatimonadia bacterium | reverse complement strand
TCGGGATGCGGTTGCTCGTCGACGGCGCCTGTGAGGAGCTGCGCTGGCGTAGCTGGTCGGAGTGGGGCGGAGTCTACCCGGAGGACAGCATCTCGCGCACCGTGGGGCGCGCCTCGGCGCACCGCGACCCGGCCCTCGGGCTCGGGGGGCACCGCCTCGCTCCCGCCTGGCCTTGGGCGCTCGACGAGACGGAGCAGGGCACGGCGGACTTCCGCGGCGTGAAGCTCAACGTCTACGAGGCGGCCCTCACGGCGCCGGACGGTCGAGGACTGCGGCTGCGGGCGGACGCCGACGCGCACGTGCGCGCCGCGCTCAGTCCCGAGGGCACGTGGCTCCACCTCCTCTCGACCTGCCGGATCGCGCCGGTGCGGCTCAGGCCGGGCGAGCGCCTCGCGGGCAGCTTCGCGGTGGAGCTGGTGCGGTAGGGGAAGCCGATCGTCCTACTCCGTCAACCCGTGCTTGCTCGCCATCAGGGCCGCCGCGGTGCGGTCGTTGACCTGGAGCTTCGCGAGGATGCTCGAGATGTGGTTCTTGACCGTCTTCTCGCTGACGAACAGCGTCTCGGCGATCTCGCGGTTGCGGAGTCCCTTGCCGAGGAGCTGCAGCACCTCGATCTCGCGGCGGGTCAGTTCGGAGAACGTCTCCTTCATCGACTCCCTCATGCGGCTCACGCGGGCGAACTCGCCCATCACGCGGCTCACCAGGGAGGGGTGGAGGAAGCCCTCCCCGCGTGCCGCGGCGCGGACGGCCTCGACGGTCTGCTCCGGGCTGCCGTCCTTGAGCACGTAGCCGAGAGCGCCGGCCTTCACGGCGTGGAAGACGTTCTCATCATCGTGGTAGACGGTGAGGATCACGATCGCCGGGTGGTTCTCGGCGGCACAGATCCGCCGGGCGGCCTCGATCCCGTCGAGCCGGGGCATCCGGATGTCCATGAGGATCACGTCGGGCGCGAGTTCGGCCGCAAGCGCGATCGCGGCCTCACCGTTGGCGGCCTGGCCGACGACCTCGATGTCCTCCTCGGCGGAGAGAAGCTGGGCGAGGGCGTGGCGGAGGAGGGTCTCATCGTCGACCAGCAGGAGTCGGATCGGGCTCATCGGCAGTCGCCTCCCACGGCGGTCTCTCCCTCGTGGCCGGGCGGGCCCAGGGGCACGCGCAGCCGCACCTCGGTCCCCTCGCCCGGCGCCGTCTCGATGGTGAGCGCGGCCCCGATCGAGGCGGCCCGCTCGCTCATGCTGGCGAGGCCCAGGCCCTCGGCGCCGTCACCGGCGTTGTGGGCGACGAGGTCGAAGCCCGGGCCGGCGTCGCGCACCGTGCAGACCAGCTCGGACGGGCCGTAGCACAGACACACGCGGAGGCCGCATCCGGCGGCGTGCTTCACGGCGTTGGTCACGGCCTCCTGCAGGATCCGGAACACGCCGTGCTCGGCCTCGGGGGCCAAGGGCCGCTCGGCGCCCTCCAGCTCCAGCTCGATCACGCCCGCCGGGCCGCGGGAGACGGCCGCGAGGTGGGTCCGGACGGCCTCGGAGAAGCTGCGGGGCTCGACCGCCTCGGCGCGGAGGCGACGGACGAGGTAGCGCAGCTCCTCGGCAGCCTGCCGCGCCGTGAAGCGCTGGTCGAGCGCGATGGCGAGAGCCTGCTCGGGGGCCTTGGCGGCGAGTTGGGCGGCCACCTCGAGCTGGAGCCCGATGCTCACGAGGTAGTGCTGGATGCCGTCATGCATCTCGCGCGAGAGCCGCTCGCGGTACCGGCCGAGCGCGACCTGCTCGCGCAAGGCCGTCAGCTCCTCGAGCCGCTTGCCCTCGGCCCCCGAGAACCAGGCGGCGAGGGAGGTCGCGAAGACGAGGACGCCGAGCCGTGTGCCCATCTGCTCGAGGTAGTCGCTCGTCGGGACGCCCCCGGGCGGCCGCGCCACGATGCAGTAGGCGATCGCGCTCAGAACGCCGGCCGAGAGCGTCTGCACCCAGCGGCGACGGATCGCGGAGACGGCGATCGGCCAGAAGTACAGGAGGGCCGCCTCGCTGGCGGGGCCGCCGGTCAGCCCGACGGCCAGCGATACGAACAGGATGTCGAGGTAGAGGCCGACCCACTGCCAGCGGGCGGGGATCCTGCCGCGGTACTCGAGGTACGCACGCACCGTGACGTACAGCACGCCGGCCGCGCACAGGAGCTGGAACAGGTGGAGCGACGCGCCGGGGCGATGGCGCACGAAGCTCTGGTGCCCCCAGATCAGCGCGGCACAGATCAGGGCGACATAGTGGCCGAAGAAGACCCAGAAGCGGGCATCCATGCCCGCTCCGCCCTCGACCTCCGCCCGCGCGGGAGCGGTGCTCCGCGTTCCGGGTGCGTCGCTCAGCGCGGGGCCTCCCTCCGCGCGCGCTCGCAGGCCTCGAGCGCCGCGCCCACGCGCTCGTGGACGGCCGCGACCCGGCTGGGGTCCGGCAGCATCTGGCTCGAGCGGAGCCCGCCGGCGTTGGGGATCGCGACGAGCGACTCGGCCTCGGCAAGCGCGGCCTTGGCGTCCGGGATCGCGTCGGCCCGGTCTCCGAGGGCCGCTAGGGCCGTGCGGAGGGCGTGGAGACACTCGGCGTCCTCCTGGCCTTCGCGGGCCTGCTCGAGCCGGATGCTCGAAAGGGGGCCGTTGACGCCGAAGGGAGCGCCCGGGTAGGCGAGGTAGCCGTCTCCGTTGGGGTAGCGGATCCAGTAGGTCTCGGCGCCCTCGTCGCTCTGGCTGATGAAGCTGTGCCAGCCCCACTCCCACGGGTCGTACGTCCACCACGAGACCCCCCAGAACTCGTAGCCGAGCGCCCCGTAGCGGTCGGCGTAGTACGGGAGGAGCCGCTCGACCGCGCAGTAGGGGGTGTCGATGCACATCTGGCCGTCGGTCGTGAACAGCACGCGGTCCCCCGCAGCCTGGCGCTCGCGCATCTTCTCGACCGGGAAGACGCCGTAGTGGCCCGCGCCCCAGAGGGTGATCGCGCCCTCGAGCGGCGGGGCGGGGCGCCAGGTGCTCGAGAACCGGGGCACGTCCGGCGCGATGCCCGCGAACAGCGCGCAGTAGTCGCGCAGGTCCTGCGCGACCTGCTCCTTGCTGTCGAAGAAGGGCTCGTCGGAGACGTAGTGGATCAGCTTCTCACGCCAGCCCCGCGCGGTGAGGTGGTCGAGGTAGAGGCGATAGGCCGCGCCGAGGGCTTTGTCGTACTCGGGCGTGAACGGGGCGAAGCCGAAGCGCTCCGGGGGCCGGTATGCCCAGCCGAGGGCGTAGAAGAACCAGGGCGTGTAGAGGTGGTTCATCCTCAGCTCGTCGAGGCACAGCGTGGCCCAGCGGTCGAAATCGGCAGCGTCCATCGTCACCGTGCCGTCGACCATCGTGAAGGAGGGATCGGGGCCGGGGACATCGGGCGTCACCCGGTGGGCCGCGAGGAATCGGTACCACGCCTCGCGGGCCGCGTCACGGTCGCCCGCGCCGAAGGCGCCGTGCGGGTAGGAGCCATCACGCAGGTCGAGGACCGCGCGGAGCCGGCTCTCGGCGGGGAGCGTGAAGTCGCGCACGGTCAGGACGACGGGCACCCGGGCCTCCTGTCCGCCCGCGGCGACCGACACGGTCGTGCGGTACTCGCCGGGGAGGGCCTGGGCCGGCGCCTGGAAGGTCAGCCAGAGCGCGGAGGTCCGCCCCTCCGGGAACTCGACCGATCCCTCGGCGACGGGGACGAGGGGATCGGGCCACCAGCCCGGCCAGCCATCCGAGCTGCCGGAGCCTTCCGGGATCCGCCGGCAGTAGGCGGGCGCCTCGCTGCGGTAGTAGGAGGTCGGCGCGTCGACCGGCACGCAGGCGACCCGGGCAAGCGACGGCGCGGGCAGCGCGGCCGCGTCCGAGCGGGGGGGATCGACGCGCACGGTAGCGCTCCGGAGGCCGGCGGGGAGGCGCACCGCGAGCTGTAGCGGCTCGTACTCGTTGCGGCAGAGCGAGAGGCGGGGAGGCTCGGCCGACGGGGCCACGCGGTCGCTCGGGAAGACCTTCACAACGGCGTCGACGGCGGCTACCTCGAGCGCCTCGGGCGCCTTGTCGGCGCGCGCGGGCGGCAGCGCCCGCACGACCTCGAGGAGCGCGATGTCGTCGTACCAGACCGTGCCCCAAGTATCCATCGTGAGGTGGACCTGCACGTCGACCGCTTCGGCCGGGGCGCGGAAGGAGGTCGAGAGCCAGGTCCAGTCCTGCTCGGCGCCGATCCCCTGCGATGTGGAGAGGTAGGTGAGGACCTTGCCCGCGGCATCGTGGATGTGGGCGTGGACGCGTACCACCCCACCGAGCGGGCCCGTCTTGAGCAGAGCCCCGAGGTAGTAGCTCGCGCCCGGGCGGATGGGCACGGGGCCCTGTCGCACCCCGACCCAGGCGGGCGCGACCTCCCGGGGGACGTCGAGGCGCAGGCAGTGGCCCGCGCCGGGTCGCTCGTCGCGGCGTGCCCGGGCGCCCTCGGCGCCACCCTCGGCCGAGGCTCCGCCCCAGGCGGCGAGGTCGGCGTCGGATTCGAAGCCGGCGCCCTCGAGCAGGTTGGCGTTCTGCTCGGCGAGCAGGCGGGCATCGCGCGCGAGGTCGGGCGTCTCCCGCGCGGGCCGGAGGGAGACCGGGCAGGTGAGGACGGTGTTGCCGGGCAGCCGGGCGAGGGTCAGGCCGGAGCCGAGGGCGGGGAACGAGGCCGTGGGCTCGGGGGAGCCGGGGATCCGCAGGTCGGCGCGGACCGGCGTCGACCAGTCGCGATGCTCGCGCATCCAGGCCAGCTCGGCGGGGCGGGTGTCGGCGAGCACCAGCACCTCGGAGGCCGCGTCGGAGAGCACGGGGAGGGTGACGTACCAGCCGGTCGCCGGGTCGGGCGCGCCGAGACGCTCGGCCTCGAGTCGCTCCTCGGGGCCGACGGTGACGATGACCGCGCCGGCGGCATCGAGGGACTCGAAGGAGAGGTCGTCGTACCAGGCCGTGCCCACGCCGTACAGGACGGTGCCGACCGTGGCATGGGTCGCGCCGGCCGGGGCGGTGAACTCGAAGGCGATCTCGCGCCAGTCGTAGGTCCCCTCCCCCGCGTTCTCGACCCGGTTGATGAGCTGCGGCTGCGCGCCGCCCACGTGCAGGAACCAGCCGACCGAGCCGGTGCAGCCCTCGGCCTTCACCCAGGCGCTCACGCGGTAGCGGGCGCCGGGCGTGACGGGGATCCCTTCCTGGTCGACCTTGACCCAAGCCGGCGCGGCGCCGGGCTCGACGGTGCAGCGGGCGCAGCCGCTGCCGCCACGTCCCTCCTCCGGCGCCCAGTCCATCCGGTGGGCGCCGTCGGTCGCGCGCGCGGTCCAGCCGCTCGGCCCTGCGGGGCCGCCCTCCTCGAACGCGGTGTTGGCGAGGCCCACGGGGAGCATCTCGGGCGCCGGCCAGGCCGAGGGGTTGTCGTAGTAGAGGTACAGGAAGCGGCTCTCCCGGGCCGGGCAGGCGGCCGGGAGCGTGACCCGATCGCCGACGGCGAGGGGGCCCCGGACCTTGCGGAGGCCGGTCGACCCGGTGACGGCCCAGAGCAGCTCGCGTCCGTTCCACTCGGTGGCGCGGAGCGCGCTGGTCTCGTAGCCGGCGAGGGGCAGTTCGTTCGGACCGGTTCCCACGCCGAGGGTGACGGGAACGCCCTCGAGGGGGGCGTCGCCGTCGTTGCGGACCGCGATCGCGATGCGGCGGTCGTGCGGCCCCCAGGAGACGTACAGGGAGTCGGGCCAGGCGGGAGGCGCGAGGGTGAGGCAGCAGGTCACGAGCAGGGCGGAGACCATGGCAATCCTCCTTGACCGGAGCCGGTGGAGGAGGGTTCGCGCGGAGGCGCGCGGGGGCCTCCGCGGCCTACGCGGTCCCGACGATGGCGCGGAGAGCGGCGGCGCGATCCGGGGCGCCGAAGAAGGCGGTCCCGGCGACGAGGACGCGGGCCCCGGCCTCGATCGCCTGCCCGGCCGTGGCCGGCGAGATGCCGCCATCGACGCTGAGATCCAGAGGCGCGATGCGGCCCTCCTCGATCCAGGCGCGCAGCGTGCGGACCTTCTCGAGCTGGTCGGCCATCATCCGCTGGCCGCCCCAGCCGGGGTTGACGGTCATGACGAGCACCTCGTCGATGACGTGGAGGAGCGGCTCGGCGGCGGAGAGGCCGGTTCCCGGGTTCAGCGAGATCCCGGGCGAGAGACCGGCATCGCGGATCAGGTCGATCGCGCGGCGGACGTGCGGCGTGGCCTCGGGGTGGACCAGGATCCGCCGTGCGCCGCAGGCGAGGAAGAGATCGAGGAGCCGCTCCGGCCTCTCGACCATCAGGTGGGCCGTCACCGGGATCGTGCAGGCCTCGACGACCCGGGCGATGAGGTCGGCCCCGAAGGAGAGGTTGGGCACGAAGGAGCCGTCCATCACGTCGGCGTGGATCACGCGCGCGCCGGCCTGCTCGGCCGAGCGGGCTTCCTCGCTGGCGCGGCCGAGGTCGCAGCCGAGGATCGAGGCGGAGAGGCAGGGCTCGGCGTGGGGGGTGGGGCGGGTCGACGGGGCGCTCATCGTGGGGCTCCTTTGGTCGGTGGGATCACAACGGGATTCTCCGCGGGCCGCTGCAAGGCCTGCCCCCGGGCAACACGCGACAGGAGGAGCAGGGGCGCGATGGAGGAAGCGTCGGTTGGTGTGGGCCGTCCCGCCAAGGGGGGAGTGCTCCGCGCCGAGCGCGGGTAACCGGGCGAGGAGGCTGCGAACGTGTCCGCGCGAGAGACAGAGCGCGACCGCGCCGCTGAAGCGGATCTCCTGGTCGTGGACGACACGGCGCTCAACGCGCAGATCCTGGCGAGCATGCTGAAGCAGCTCGGCCATCGGGTGCGGGTTGCGGCGAGTGGCGAGGCCGCCCTGGCCGCTGTTGGGAGGTCGATCCCCGACCTGGTTCTCCTCGACGTGATGATGCCCGGGATCGACGGACTCGCGGTGCTGCACATCCTGAAGGCCCAGCCCGACACGCGCCATGTGCCCGTGATCATGGTCTCGGCGCAGGAGGACCTGGGGGGCATCGTGCAGTGCATCGAGGGGGGGGCCGAGGACTACCTGTCCAAGCCGGTCAACGAGGTGCTGCTCCGCGCGCGGGTCGGCGCCTGCCTCGAGCGGAAGCGCGCTCGGGACCGCGAGCGCGAGTACCATGAACGGACGCTCCGGAGCGCGGTGCGCCTGATGCACGCGGTGCTTGCGGCCGCGAACCCGGCCCTGCACGATCAGAGCGATCGGGTGGGCCGGCTGGCGCAGAGGATGGCGCGCGGACTGGGGATGGCGTCGCTCCGGGAGCTGGAGGTGGCGACGATGCTGAGCCAGGTGGGGGCGTTGGGCCTCCCGGCCCACGTGATCGAGCAGGGCCGGCGCGGGCTGCTGACCGATCCGTCCGAGCAGGCGGCCTTCCTGGCGCACCCGCGCGTGGGGGCGCGGATCGTGGCCAACCTGGAGAACCTCGAAGAGGCCGTGGCCATCGTTGGCTACCAGCACAAGAACTGGGATGGCAGCGGCTTCCCGCCCGACGAGCGCCGGGGCGAGCAGATCCCACTCGGCGCGCGGATCCTCCGCACGGCGCTTGCGTTCGACGATCTGATCCAACTCGGGCTGGACCCGGTCTCGGCTTTGATCGCGCTGCGCGACCAAGAGGGCGCGCACGACCCGGCGGTGGTTCGGGCGTTGGCGGCGGTGCTCATGGAGCGGGCGTAGGTCCCGCCGGTGGGGCCCGGGCGGGGCCCCGGTCGCGGCCGACGCAGGGCGGGGAGCGCGACACGCGCCTTGTGTTCGGGGGAGCCCCTGGGTTACATTAGGGGTCCCGGATGCATCGTTCGCTATCGCCCGTGAACGACCACCCTCAACGGCACACGCTCCGCGCCCCGTGCGCGCCGTCTTGTGCCGACTACTACGTGTGCAGGAGCAACGGGATGGCCGAGATCCGACTGACGATCGACGGCACGGAGGTCTCCGTGCCTACGGGAACGACGGTGCTCGAGGCCGCGGAGGTCGCGGGCGTCCGCGTTCCGCGGTTGTGCTACCACCCAGACCTCTCGATCGAGGGCGCGTGCCGCGTCTGCGTCGTGGAGGTCGAAGGCGTCCGCAACCCGGTCGCCTCGTGCAGCTATCCGGCTGCCGACGGCATGGTCGTGCGGACCCACACGCCGGAGATCCTGCAGATCCGCCGGGACATCGTCGAGCTGCTGATCGACAATCACCCGATGGACTGCAACGCCTGCGAGCGCAACGGCAACTGCGAACTGCAGCGGCTCGCGTACGCGCTCGGGATCCGCGAGCGCCTGTTCGCGGGCGCGCGGAAGCGCTACGAGAAGGACCAGTCGGGCCCCTCGGTCATGCGCGACCCGGAGAAGTGCATCCTGTGCGGACGCTGCATCCGCGTCTGTGGCGAGATCCAGCAGGTTGCGGCGCTGGGGCAGGTCCACCGTGGCTTCGACACGGTCGTCATGCCCTCGTACGACGCGCCGTTCAACCACACGGTCTGCGTCTGCTGCGGCCAGTGCATCAACGTCTGCCCGACGGCGGCCTTCCTCGAGCACGACACGACCGACGGCTTCCTGCAGGCCCTGGCCGACCCCAAGAAGATCGTCGTAACGCAGATGGCGCCCTCGGTCCGCGCGGCCGTCGGCGAGGGCTTCGGCCTCCCGCCCGGCTCGAGCTGGGAGGGCCAGTGCTTCTCGGCGATGCGGGCGATGGGCAGCGACTACGTCTTCGACATCCAGTTCTCGGCCGACCTCACGATCATGGAAGAGGCCGCCGAGTTCGTCGGCAAGGTCAAGAACGGCGGCCCGCTGCCGAACATCACCTCATGCTGTCCGACCTGGGTGAAGTTCTGCGAGCAGTTCCACCCGGACATGCTGCCGTACCTGTCGTCGGCGAAGTCGCCGATGAGCATGCAGGGCGCGATGGTGAAGAGCTACTGGGCCGAGCAGGCCGGGATCGACCCGGCCGACATCTACTCGGTCTCGATCATGTGCTGCACGGCGAAGAAGTTCGAGGCCGAGCGGCCGGAACTCGATGTCCATGGCCACCGCGCCGTCGACTGCTCGCTGACGACGCGCGAGTTCGTCTGGCTGATCAAGCACATGGGGATCGACTTCCTCTCGCTCGCGCCGCAGGAGCCGGACCACCCGCTCGGCGAGTCGACGGGCGCGGGCGCGATCTTCGGCGCGACGGGCGGCGTCACCGAGGCGGCGCTCCGGACGGCGTACTGGATGCTGTTCAACGAGGATCTGCCGGACGAGGCGATCGAGTTCCGCGCGGTCCGCGGCCTCGAGGGCGTCCGGCAGGCGGTGGTCGACTTCCGGGGCACGAAGATCCGGGCCGCGATCGCCCACGGGCTCGCGAACGCCAACAAGGTGCTCGACGCGATCCGCTCGGGCGAGGAGATCCACTGGGTCGAGGTCATGGGCTGCCCCGGCGGCTGCGTCGGCGGCGGCGGACAGCCGTACGCGGGGGCGAACGCGATCCCGCTCGACCGCGACCTGCTCACGGCGCGGGCCCAGGCGCTGTACACGCTGGATGAGGAGCGGGCGCTCCGCCGCTCGCACGACAACCCGGACATCCAGAAGATCTACCGCGAGTACCTCGGCCAGCCGCTGAGCGAGAAGTCCCACCACCTGCTCCACACCCACTACCATCCCCGGATGCCGTTCGGAATCCGTCCGCAGGAGGCGCAAGTATGATCCGCGTATCGCGCGAGATGCTCGAGACGCCCGAGTGGTGGCTCGATCTCGACAACTACGTTGAGGAACAGAAGGCCAAGAATCCGGGGCACGTACAGAGCGCGCTGATCCCGATCCTCCACTACGTTCAGGACCGGTACGGCTACATCCCCGACCGTGCCGCCAACCACGTCGCCCAGGCGCTCGGCCCTGTCCAACCCATCGCCGGTGTCATGATGCCC
>CAZRDB010000077.1:0-10426 GCA_964598695.1 uncultured Armatimonadia bacterium | reverse complement strand
GGGCGTGCCGACGGTGTACGTCTGGGGCGTGGCGAGCTTCTACTCGTACTTCTCTCTGGTCCCGAAGGGCGTCTACACGGTGCGGGTCTGCATGGGCACCGCCTGCTACGTCCGGGGGAGCCAGGCCCTGCTCGACGAGTTCGCCCGTCGGCTCGAGGTCGCGCCGGGCGAGACGACCGAGGACGGTGGCTTCACGCTGGAGGAGGCCCGCTGCCTCGGCGCGTGCGGCCAGGCCCCGGTCGTGATGGTGAACGACCAGGTCCACGCGAAGGTCAACCCCCAGGATGTCCCGGGGATCGTCGCGCAGTACACCGCTCAGTTCCACAGCGGGAAGGCGAGCGTCGAGGCGTAAGAGGTCTTCGCCTCGCCCTCGTCGCGCGGGGTGAGTTGGTTTGAGGGTCTTCCGTGATGTCCCCCTACGGCTACAGCTCCTCGGAGCCATGGTCGCGGTCTGCCTCCCGGGAGGGGTGCTGACCGTGGCTGCCGGAGCGTACCTCCTCAACGACATGGTCTTCGGCGAAGCCGAGCGTCGCGCGGAAGTGGCGCTGCAGGCGGCCGGCAACGGCTTGGCCGATGAGGGGCACCGGATGGAGTTCGGCTGCATCGGGATCTCCAACTCCCTTGGCCGCTCCCAGACCGCCCTCGCGCAGGGGGCCGAGCAGCTCCAGCTCGACGTGCTGCGCGAGGAAGGCCGCTTCGACTACCTCCATGTCGTCGATACCTCCGGCCGGATCGTCGCGACGGCGCGGGGCGACGCGGTCGGCCGCGATGCCCGCACGAGCCCGCTGGTCTGCGCCGCGCTCGATGAGGGTCGGCCGGGGACGGGCTTCCGGCTCGTGCCGATCCTCGACCTGTCGATCGAGAGTTCCGAGCTGGCACAGAAGGCCTACGTGCGCGTCGAGCCCACCGAGCGCGCGCGCGCCGGCGGGCCGACGGAGGTCAACGAGGCGCTGACGGTCGAGGCCGTGCAGCCGGTGATCCGGCCCGGCGGCGCCGTGGTCGGCGCCGTGCGCGCCGGGATCGTCCTCAACCGCAACTTCTCGCTGGTCGACCAGATCCGCGAGCGGACCTTCACGATCGACACCTACGCCGGGAAGAGCCTCGGCACCGTGACCCTCTTCCTGGGGGATGTCCGCGTCGCGACGAACGTCGTGACCGAGGACGGCCAGCGGGCGGTCGGCACCCGCGTCTCGGAGCAGGTCTACCACCGCGTGCTCGAGCGGCGTCAACGGTGGGTGGGGCCGGCCTACGTCGTGGGGACCTGGTACATCAGCGCCTACGAGCCGCTCCGGGACGTGAGCGGCAACGTGATCGGCATGGTGTACGTGGGAATCCTCAAGGAGCGCTACGACGATGTCCGGCGGCAGGCGCTGGGCGCGTTCGCGGGGACGGCGGCGCTCGTCGCCTTCACGGTCGTCGTCGCCGGCGGCGTGCTCTCGACGCGGCTCTCGGCCCCGATCGCCGATCTCACGGCGGCGGCCGAGCGGATCGCGACCGGCGACTTCGCGCCCGAGATCGACGCGCCCGATTCGGCCGAGCGATCGGAGATCGACCGCCTGACGGTCGCCTTCGCCGACATGGCGCAGGCGCTGCGCCAGCGCGAGGAAGAGCTGGGCGAGAGCTTCACCGAGCTGCAGAAGACCAGCGAGGGGCTCCGGACCTGGAACCGCAACTACCTCGACACGCTCGAGTTCATCACCCATGAGCTGAAGAACCAGATCGCGGCGCTCAAGATCAACGTCCTCGCGATCCACGGTGGCTACGTCGGCGAGATCTCGGAGGACCAGAAGGAGGCGTTGGAGGACGTCCACTCCTCGATCGTGAGGACGGAGGAGATGATCCTCAACTACCTCAACCTCTCTCGGATCGAGAAGGGCGAGCTGCAGGTGCGGGTGCGGCCCGTGGCCGTGCTCCCCGATGTCATCCGGCCGGTGCTGCGGGACCTGAAGGGGCGCTTCGACGAGAAGGCGATGACGATCACCGCCGACCTCGCGGAGGACCTGTGCGTCCAGGCCGACCCGTCGCTGCTGCAGATCGTGTACGAGAACTTGCTCGGCAATGCGGCCAAGTACGGCGCGAACGGCGGCGCGGTGACGCTGACCGGGGCGCGCAACAACGGCTACGTCGAGTTGCACGTGCGCAACGACGGCCAGGGCGTGAGCCCGACGCAGGCGCAGGAGATGTTCCAGAAGTTCGCACGGGTACACCGCCCCGGGGAGATGGAGCGAGGCTCGGGGCTGGGGCTCTACATCACGCGTGAGATCATCCAGAAGCACGGCGGGAACATCGAGTGCCAGAGCGAGGAGGGGAAGTGGATCGACTTCGGCTTCACCCTCCCGCGGCACGACGTGGTTTTCGACGTGGTCGATGACTGCGCGGAGGACCTGATCGGCGCGTTCGAAGAGGACGCCTGACCGACCCCTGGAGTGAGCGATGATGGCCGAGTGCAAGAAGGTACTGCTGATCGACGACGACCCGGATTTCGTGCTGGCGAACCGCATCGCCCTGGAGGCGAAGGGCTACAAGGTCCTGACGGCGAGTGACGGGCCGTCGGGGGCCCGCACCGCGGTGGAGGAGAAGCCCGATCTGATCATCGTGGACCTCATGATGGAGGAGCTGTACGCCGGCTTCGCGCTGGTGGAGCAGCTCGCCGCCGATCACGCGACCGAGGGGATCCCCGTCGTGATGGTCAGTGGCGTCACGACGGAGACGGGCTTCCGCGTCGACCAGGACGACAAGGCCCCCTCGTGGCTGCACGTGAAGGCGTTTCTCAACAAGCCCATCGACCCGATCGAGCTTGCGGATCGGGTCGCGAGTTTCCTCGCGGAGTAGGACGGAAGGAACGAGACCATGTCCACGGCGCTCGAAGCACTCCAACGGCTGCGGGAGGAGGCGACCCCCAAGGTCGCCGGTCCTCTGGAGAGCCCCCAAGTGCTCGTCGGAATCGCGACCTGTGCCCTCGCGGCGGGCGCGGCCGACACCCTCGCGGCTCTGGAGTCGGCCCTGGCCGCCTCGCCCCTCGCGGGGCAGATCACGGTTGGCAAGGTCGGCTGTATCGGTAGCTGCTCGCTCGAGCCGCTCGTCGAGGTGCGCAAGCCCGGCGAGAAGCCGCGCCTGTACGTGCGCGTCGACGCGGCCCGGGCTGCCGAGATCGTTCGCCGCGACCTCGTCGCGGGCCAGCCGATCGAGGAAGCCCTGATCGAGTCGCAGCCCGACGTCGGCAAGGCCGCGCAGAAGGCCCCGCTGGCCCTCAACGGCGCCGAGCAGTACGTCAACCGCTTCCTCCGCGACTGGCAGCACCTCGATATCTACGCCCGGCAGCTCCGTGTCTGCCTGCGCAACGTCGGCCGCGTCGACCCCGAGCTGGTCGATGACTACCTGACCGTCAACGGCTACGAGGCGCTCGCCAAGGTGCTCGACACCATGACGCCGGAGCAGCTCATCGAGGCGATCAAGACCTCGGGCCTCCGCGGCCGCGGCGGCGCCGGCTTCCCGACGGGCATGAAGTGGCACTTCGCCCGGCAGGCGCAGGATGACGTGAAGTACGTCATCTGTAACGCCGACGAGGGCGACCCGGGCGCGTTCATGGACCGCTCGACGCTCGAGGGCGATCCCCACTCGGTGCTCGAGGCGATGGCGCTCTGCGGCTACGCGATCGGCGCGAAGCAGGGCTTCATCTACGTCCGCGCCGAGTACCCGCTGGCCGTCGCGCGGCTCAAGATCGCGCTCGCCCAGGCCCGGGAGCGCGGGATCCTCGGCGCCAACGTCCTCGGCACCGGCTTCTCCTTCGACATCGAGCTGCGACTCGGCGCCGGTGCGTTCGTCTGCGGCGAGGAGACGGCCCTGATCGCCTCGATCGAGGGCAAGCGCGGCATGCCGCGTCCCCGGCCGCCGTTCCCCGCGACCAAGGGCCTGTGGGGCCATCCGACCAACATCAACAACGTCGAGACCCTCGCCAGCGTCCCCGCGATCCTCCTCGCCGGCCCCGAGTGGTACGCCTCGGTCGGCACCGAGAAGTCCAAGGGGACGAAGGTCTTCGCGCTGGCCGGCAACGTCGAGAACACCGGCCTGGTCGAGGTGCCGATGGGCATCACCCTCCGCGAGGTCGTCTTCGACATCGGCGGCGGGATCCCCGACGGCAAGCAGTTCAAGGCCGCCCAGACCGGCGGCCCCTCGGGCGGCTGTCTCCCGACCGCGTTCCTCGATACGCCGATCGACTACGAGTCGTTGCAGGCGGCCGGCGCGATCATGGGCTCGGGCGGCCTGATCGTCATGGACGACCACACCTGTATGGTCGACCTCGCCAAGTTCTTCCTCACCTTCACCCAGGACGAGAGCTGCGGCAAGTGCACGCCCTGCCGCGAGGGCACCAAGCGCATGCTCGAGGTCCTCGAGCGGATCACGAGCGGCGAGGGCGAGGAGCTGGACTTCACCCGGCTCGAGCGGCTCGGGACGACGGCCCGACGGGCGGCGCTGTGCGGCCTCGGCCAGACGGCGCCCAACCCCGTGCTCTCGACCCTGCGCCACTTCCGCGACGAGTACGAGGCCCACATCCACGCCAAGCAGTGCCCCGCCGGGATCTGCTCGGCCCTGGTGCGGTACGTCATCGTGAGCGAGAGCTGCATCGGCTGCGGCCTGTGCAAGCGGGTCTGCCCGGTGCACTGCATCGCGGGCGAACCCAGGAAACCGCACGTCATCGCGGAAGATGCTTGCGTGCGGTGCGGCGCGTGCTACGCGAAGTGTCCCGTGAACGCGATCGCCCGCCAGTAACGCTCGGCGTGTGCCCTCCGGCCACGCCCTCGGGAAGGCGGCGCGGACGTGGAGACGGCGAACAACGAGATCACGGAGAGTGCGGCCCCGGAGCACGACGCGACGGGGCCGCACAAGATTCTCGTGATCGACGACGAGGTCGGGATCCGCAAGGGATGCCGCCGCGTGCTGGCCTCCGAGGGCCACGAGGTGCTGCTCGCGGAGACCGCTGAGGTCGGCCTCGCGCTCCTCGAGGAGCACCCCGACGTCGAGGTCGCCCTGGTCGACCTGCGGATGCCGGGGATCGGCGGCCTCGAGTTCCTCCCCCGCGCCCGCGCGCTCTCGCCCGACCTCGTGCTGGTGGTCATCACCGCCTACGCCACGCTCGACGTCGCCGTCGAGGCAACCAAGCGGGATGCCTCCGACTTCCTCACCAAGCCGTTCGCGCCGGATGCGCTGCTGCGCGTGGTGCGCAAAGCGCTGGAGCGCAACCATCTGATCCGCGAGACCAACCGGCTGCGCGAGGAGCGCGAGCGGCGGCTGCTCGAACTCGCGACCGAGCAGTCCCGGATGCGGACGATCATCGACAGCATGGCCGACGGCGTGCTCGTCTGCAACGCCGAGCAGCTTCTCGTGCTGCACAACCCCGCGGCGCTCAAGGTGCTGCCGGGCCTCCGCGGGGGCGCGGTCACGCCCCGCCTGCCCGATGTCCTCCAGCCGCCAGAGCTGTGGGACCTCGTCAACGAGTCGCGCGAGAGCCGCAAGCGCATCTCGCGCGAGCTACCCCTCACCCACCTCGGCGAGGGCGTCTGGACCCTGGCCGACTGCTCGCCGGTGACCGACGAACGCCACGAGTCGCTCCTCGGCAGCGTGACCGTCCTGCGCGACATCAGCCAACTGAAGCACGTCGAGCAGGTGAAGGCCCAGTTCGTGAACATGGTCGCCCACGAACTCCGCTCGCCGCTGGCCGCCGTCGACAGCTTCCTCTCGATCCTCCAGCGCGGCCTGATCGGCGACCCGGCGGAGCAGGAGCGGGTGCTCGGGCGTTGCCGCGAGCGCGTGGGAGCGCTCGTGGAGCTGGTGAACGACCTCCTCGACGTCGCGCGGATGGAGGCCGGGAGCGTGCGGCGGGAGATCGCGCCGCAGCAGCCGGCCGAGGTGCTCGCCGAGGTGGCCGATCTCGCACACGCGCTGGCCGAGAAGCGGGGGATCACCGTCGAGGTGGAGACGGAAGCGGGCCTTCCGACCATCGACGGCGACCGGGAGGAACTGCTGCGGCTGTTCGGCAACCTCGCGAGCAACGCGGTGAAGTACAACCGCGACGGGGGCAGCATGAAGCTCACCGCCGCGGCCGACGGCCCGTACGTGCGCTTCGCGGTCTCGGACACGGGTGTGGGGATCTCCGAGAAGGGGCTCGAGAGCCTCTTCCAGGAGTTCTTCCGCGAGAAGCGCTCGGAGACGAAGATGGTGACGGGGACGGGCCTCGGGCTCTCGATCGTCAAGCGGATCGTCGACACCTACCACGGCCGGATCCAGGCCGAGAGCACGCTCAACGAGGGCACGACCTTCACCGTGTGGCTGCCGTGCCGTCTCGAGGCGCCGGCGTCCGAGTAGCCGACCCGGCGACGCTCGGGAGGCCGCGCGCGGCGGCGGGCCTCCCAAGCGCCCGGGCGGTCTATCGCACGGGGATCCAGGCGCTCCGCTCCAGCCGGTACTGCGAGGTGAGTGTCCGGTCGGAGCGCACCCAGAGGTTGCCCCAGTCGATGGTGAGCGTTCCGTCGGCCTCGGGCGTCGCGATGAGGTACTCGCGGCCCGGCTCGAGGGTCAGCGCGGCCTGCGAGCCGCCGGTCGCGACCCGCGCCACCAGCGGGACCGCGCCGAGGTTCCTCAGGTAGGCCCCACTCGTCGGCTTACCGTCCTCCAGCGCGCGCGGCTCGAGCTGGACGCAGCCTGCGACGTAGGCTCCGAGCACATCCGGCGTCGCCCAGAGCATCTCCGGTGACTCCCAGCGCTCGCCGCCCGGCGGGAACCAGGCGAGGGTGCGCTTGGCGCGGATCGCCTCGACGACCCCGCTTGGCGACCGCTCGTCAACCAGCACCAGGGTCCGCGCGCGGGGCGGCGTGTTGGCGTGCGGTCCGTGGATGTCGGAGTTGGCGAGGCAGGCGAGGCCCTTGTCGGTCGCCCAGTCGAGCGCGAACGGGTAGCACGGCCGACCGAGGTGCATGACGGTGCCCCAGCCCTCGGTCGTGTCGCTGTTGAGCATCTCGGTTCCGACGATGATCCCCTCCTGGAACCCCCACTCGATCTCGTCGCTCCAGCCGTGGTCGGGGTGCGGGTAGAAGACGACGCCGCCGGCCGCGGCGATCTCGCGGAGCTGGTCGCGGCAGTACGCCCGGTTCTCGGCCTTCGCCTGCTCCTCGGTGCGGGCCCAGTGGTGCGAATCGCGGGGCGTGTACTGCTCGGAGACGCCCAAGGCGACGAGGTGCTCGTCGCCGTCGATCCCCGTCTCCAACCCGCGCACGAGCACCATCCCGAGGCTCTCGGCGAGCTGCTGCGCGTCGTCGTAGGCGGCGGGTGTGCCATGGTCGGTGAGCGCGATCGCGTCGTAGCCCACCAGGTAGCACTCGATCACGCGCTCGCGCGGCGTGAGCTTGCCGTCGGAGCGGATCGTGTGGGTGTGGAAGTCGCCAACCAGGACCTCGCGGCCGTCGATCGCGGGGAAGACCCAGTCGACCCTCTCCCCCTCGCCCCGGGCGATCGACTCGCTGTTCTGGCACAGCGCCGCGCCGCAGAGCGCGAGGCACGCGAGAAGTGAGAGCAGAACGAACAGACGCATAGAGAGCCTCCAGCCGATCGGACTCGATCACCCGTTGGCGCCAGGCGCCGGACCCGGGTCTCGGTGCGCGCCCTGCGCGCACCGACCACTTCCGTGCGAAGGGCGGCGCCACCTCGCTAAGGGATCGTGAGGCCGCCGATCTCGGCGGAGGGCCCCGTGCAGCGGCCCCGAACATGCCCGGGGGGCGGCGAGTACGGGAGGCTCCGATGCCACTCCAGTTCGGGCGCGCGCCCGGGCTCGCCCAGCCGGCGATCGACCGCGACCGCTGCACCGTGTGCGGCGCGTGCGTCTCCGTCTGCTGCGGCGCGCCGCTCACGATGGGCGAGGGGCGCGTCGAGATCGACCAGGGCCGCATCTTCGGCTGTATCGGCTGCGGCCAGTGCATGGCGGCCTGCCCGACCGGCGCGATCACGGTGCGGGGCCGCGACCTCGACCCGGCCGATCTCGTCGACCTCCCTCCCGCGGGCGCGCGGGCGAGCTACGAGAGCCTCCACGCGCTGCTGCTCGCGCGGCGGAGCATCCGCGCCTATGCCGACCGAGAGGTCGAGCGTGAGGTGCTCGACCGGATCCTCGATGCGGCCGCGACGGCCCCCATGGGGATCCCGCCCAGCGAGGTCTCGGTGCTCGCGCTCCACGGCCGGGCGGCGGTCCGGGGCTTCCGCGACGACGCGCTGCGGGCGGGCCTCGCGATGCGCTGGATGACAACGCCGTGGGCCCTGGCGCTCCTCCGGCCCTTCATGAAGCGGACGACCTGGGAGGTCACCCGCGACTTCCTGTGCCCCCTCGTCGGACTGCTCGCCCAGACGCGCGAGGGTGGTCGCGACTGGCTGCTGTACGACGCGCCGCTGGCGCTGTACTTCACCGCCTCGGCCGTCGCCGACCCCGTCGACTCGCTCGTGGCCGCGACCTACGCGATGGTCGCGGCGGAGTCGCTCGGACTCGGGACCTGCATGATCGGGACCGTCGCGACGATCGTCCGCTACTCCCGCCCGCTCCGCCGGCGGTGGGCGATCCCCGAGGGCTCGCAGCAGGGCGTGATGCTCCTCGCGGGGTACCCGGCCGTCGGCTACCGACATGCCCTGCGACGGAGGTTCGCGCGGGTGGACATCCGCGACCGGGCGCCGGGCGGCGAGGGCACGTAGGGGCCGGGGGCCGGCGCCTAGTACCCGCTGCCCTGCAGCACCAGCGCGATGTCGTCGGCGCTCCCTCCCCACACCCACACGCAGTAGTCGCCTCGGTAGATCCGGCCGAGGTCGCCCGACACCTCCAGCCTGGCGGGGCCCTGTGCGTCGTACTGGAAGACGCGGTCGATCCCCGTGAAGACGAGCCCGTCATCCGTCTCTGTCGTCCACCCGAACTCGACGTGGGCGTTGCCTTCCGCCCGAATGCCCAGTTCCGCGCTCGCGGGGCCGCCCACGCCGATGCTGGCGGTCAGCCTGTAGGTGACGCGTCCCGCCTCGATATCGCCGCGGACCGGTGACAGGTCGATGTGCTGAACCAGGGCCGGGAGCGAGGACCCCTTCACCCCGCCGACGAGGAACTGCTCTCCCGAGCCCAGTCCAACGCCCCCGCCGCTCCGGTCGTACTCAACCACCCACCCCGTGCCGTCTGCCGTCGCCAGCCAGTGCCAGTCCGGGATGGCGACGAGGTGCAGTCCATCGCCCGTGCCCGGCGTGTCGTGGCTCGAGGCTCCGGCCTCTGCGTCGCCGTTTCGAACCAGGTTGGCGCCGTACTTGCTCCAGTAGGTCGGGGGATCCAGCCGGGGGATCTCGACGGTGGCGAACGCGGGCTTCATGGCGTCGATGTTGGCCGCCACCTGCTGATCGAAGATCCACCCAAGGAGGCAGACGACATCCATCGCGGACCACACCGGCTCGAGGAGCGGCGTACACGCCCCGATGAAGGACTGGGCGAAGCCCTCGAGGGCGGACATGAACACCTGCCACACGATGTGCCCATCCGGGTCAAGCCCCTGGACACCCCACGTGTAGGCCATCGCCTCCACCGCGCTTATGAGCGGCTGGAGGACGCCGTCGAGGGCCTCGGGGCCGATCGCGCCGCCGAGGTAGCGGAGCAGCCCGAAGTAGGCGAAACCGAAATCGAAGGCATTGAGGCGCGCCAGCAGCCTGCTGTCCGACTGCATCGCGGCCACGACGCCGGGCGGCATCTGTGCCTCGAGGAGCTGCGGGGACTCCTCCGCCAGACTGCTGAGCAGTCGAGGCGGCCACCAGCTCTCGGCACTCAGGGCCTTCCGCCACACGGGAGCGGCCCGGACGAAGGCCCCGTAGGTCTCGATGGTCCCCGACCGGATCTTCAGCGTCGCTCCCTCGCCGGTCTCGAAGTCCCAGTCCGTGTACTGAGACCGGAGTTGCGTCGCGAACGTGAGGTACTGCGCGGAGAGGAAGGCGGAACTCCACGGGAGCAGGAACGTGGTGCGTCGGTCTGCCGGGTCGGACGGGAGTTCGTCGTGGAGTCGTTTCACCGCCGTGGCGCGCCGCGAGAGGTTGCGGACACTCACCTCCTGGTAGTTCAACCGGTAGACGTGAACCCCGGTGGACAGCAGGATGCCCTCGCCCGGCCGAAGCTCGTCGACGCGGATCGCCGCGTAGTCGGAGGAGGGCGTAGGCGGCGAGGGCACATCCACACCGTAGCCGACCATGTGGTAGCCCAGCGCGCGTCGCGAGGTCTCTACCGAGAGCGGCACGTCGCCCAGCGCCGGGTGGTAGAGGTAGGCCTCACCCTCCTTCACGGCGCCGACGATCGCGTTGGACGGGACCTCCACGTTCCCGGTGAAATCGCGGCCTCCGTACCGAAGGACGCCGCCGGGCCCCGCGATGGCCT
>CAZRDB010000076.1:13457-20393 GCA_964598695.1 uncultured Armatimonadia bacterium | reverse complement strand
GTGAACTGCGCCCTGGCCAACGAGATGGCCGTGATCTGCGACAAGCTCGGGATCAACGTGTGGGAGGTCATCGCCGCCGCCGCCACCAAGCCGTTCGGGATCATGCCCTTCTACCCCGGCCCGGGCGTGGGCGGCCACTGCATTCCGCTCGATCCCCACTACCTGGAGTGGAAGGCGAAGGAGCTGAACTTCAGCACCCACTTCATCGCGCTGGCGGGCGAGATCAACCGGAAGATGCCGGAGTTCGTGCGCGACAAGGCCGTCCGCATCCTCAACCAGGCCGGCGTCGCCACCTCGCGGGCGAAGGTCTTGGTGCTGGGCGTCGCCTACAAGAAGGACCTGGACGATTGGCGCGAGTCGCCGTCGGTGGTGATCCTGGACCTCCTGCGGGCCACGGGTGCGGAGGTCGCCTACCACGACCCCTACGTGCCGTCGTTCCGCGAGGGCGGGGTGGAGCACGCCTCGGTCGCGCTGACCCCGGAGGCGCTCGCCACGGCCGATCTCGTGCTGATCGCGACCGACCACACGTGTCTCGACTACGGCATGGTCGTGCGCGAGAGCGCACGCGTCTTCGACACGCGCAACGCCACCCGCGAGATCGTGGATGGAAGAGAGAAGGTCACGCTGCTGTGAGGGTCGCTGTCATTGGGTGTGGCTACTGGGGCAAGAACCTCGTCCGCAACTTCCAGGCGCTGGGCGCGCTCGCGCGCATCTGCGATGTGACGGAGGCCGGGCGCAAGCTTGCGGCCGAGCTGGCGCCCGGGATCGACGTGGCGGACGAGCCGGCTGCCGCGTTCGGCGCCGACATCGATGGCGTCGCGATCGCCACGCCGGCCGCCACGCACTCCGAGCTGGTCACCGCCGCGCTCGAGGCGGGCAAGGACGTCTTCGTCGAGAAGCCGATGGCGATGACGGCCGAGGAGGGCGCGGCGCTGGTGGCGGTTTCCGAGCGGACCGGCCGCATCCTGATGGTCGGCCACCTGCTCGAGTACCACCCGGCGATCCTGAAGATGGTGGAGCTGGTGCGCGGCGGCGAGGTCGGAGCGGTGCGGGCCGTGCTCTCCTCGCGGATCAGCTTTGGCAAGGTCGCGCGCGACGTGAATGTCCTCTGGAGCTTCGCGCCCCATGACGTCGCCGTCGTCCTGCGGCTGATGGACCGGATGCCGAGCGCCGTGAGCGCGACAGGCGCCGCCTGGGCGCGGCCCGGGCTGGCCGACATCGTCACGGTCGGTCTGGGCTTCGAGGACGGCCGCTACGCCCAGATCAACACCTCGTGGCTGCACCCGCGGAAGGAGCAGCGGCTCGTGGTGATCGGCGACAGCCGGACCGCGACCTACGACGACGTGACGAAGGAGCTGCTCCTGTACGACAACCGGGTCGAGATCGACGCGCACGACCAGTCGATCCTCCATCGCGGCGAGGGCAGGCCGGTGGAGTTCGCCGGCGAGGAGCCGCTCCGGCGCGAGTGCCAGGCCTTCCTCACGGCGATCGAGACGCGGACGCCGCCGATCACGGACGCGCGGAGCGGACAGCGGGTGCTGACCGTCCTGCAGGCAGCCCAGCGCTCGCTCGAGCGTGGGGGAACGCCAACGGCGCTGGCGTGAGCCGCCGACGGGGGCGCGAGAGGAGCACGGGATGAGCGACAAGCCGTACTTCGTGCATGAGACCGCGATCGTCGACGATCCAGCCGAGATCGGTGCGGGCACCAAGATCTGGCACTTCAGCCACATCCTGAAGGGCTCGGTCATCGGCGAGAAGTGCGTCCTCGGCCAGAACGTGATGGTCGGACCGAACGTGCGGATCGGCAACTACTGCAAGATCCAGAACAACGTCTCGGTCTACGAGGGCGTGACGCTCGAGGACTACGTCTTCTGCGGCCCGAGCATGGTGTTCACCAACGTCCGGACCCCCCGCTGCGCGCATCCGAGAACCACGGCGGCCGACTTCCACCCGACGGTGGTGAAGTACGGCGCCTCGATCGGCGCGAACGCGACGGTGGTCTGTGGCACGACGATCGGCGAGTGGGCCTTCATCGGCGCGGGCACCGTCGTGACGAAGGACGTCCCGGCCTACGCGCTGATGGTCGGTGTGCCGGCCCGGCAGATCGGTTGGGCCTGCCAGTGTGGCGCGACGCTGCGCTTCGAGGACGGCGCCTGCACGTGTGGCGACTGCGGCAAGAGCTTCCGACTCGCGAACGGTGAAGTGGAGTGTGTGGCATGATCCCGATCCTCGACCTGAAGGGCCAGTACCAACAGCTCAAGGCGGAGCTGGAGGCGGCGATGTGCGAGGCGGCCGCCGGCACGCGCTACATCCTCGGCCCGAACGTGAAGGCCCTCGAGGGCGAGATCGCGGCCTACTGCGACTGCGCGGTCGGCGTGGGCGTGGGAAACGGCACCGATGCGCTCCATCTGGCCTTGCGCGCGCTGCGGATCGGCCCGGGCGATGAGGTCATCACCGTACCGTTCACCTTCGTCGCAACGACCGAGGCGATCGGGATCGTCGGGGCGACGCCGGTGTTCGTCGATATCGACCCGGTGACGTACAACATGGACCCCGCGCAGATCGCGGCTGCGATCACCCCCGCGACGAAGGCGATCCTGCCCGTTCACCTCTACGGCCAACCGTGCGATATGGACTCCATCATGGCCGTCGCGCGGGAGCGCGGCCTGGCGGTGGTCGAGGACTGCGCCCAGGCCATCGGCGCGACCCACAAGGGCCGCAAGGTCGGCTCCTTCGGAGACCTCGGCTGTCTGAGCTTCTTCCCGAGCAAGAACCTCGGCGCCTTCGGCGATGCCGGCATGATCGTCTCGAACGATGCCGAGCTCGCCGGCCGCACGGAGTTCCTCCGTCGCCACGGCGGCCGCGTGAAGTACCACCACGAGGAGCTGGGGCTCAACAGCCGGCTCGATGAGATCCAGGCGGCGGTGCTGCGAGTGAAGTTGCGGTACCTCGATGCTTGGAGTGAGGCCCGCCGCCGTCGCGCCTACCGCTACAACGAGCTGCTGGCCGACGTGCCCGGTGTGACGACACCGCGCGAGATCCCCGACGTGCGGGCGGTCTACCACCAGTACACGATCCTCGTGCCGGAGCGCGACCGGGTGCAGAAGGAACTGGCCGACGCGGGTGTGCAGACAATGATCTACTACCCCGTGCCTCTCCACCGCCAGGAGGTCCATGCGCATCTGGGGGTCGCCGAGGGGGCGTTCCCGCACTCGGAGGAGGCCGCGAGGCATTGCCTCAGCCTGCCGATGTTCCCGGAGCTGACCGACGAGCAGCAGGACACCGTGGTGGCCGCTGTGCGGGCCGCCGTCCGGGGGTAGGGGAGGGCCCTCAACCTACCTCGCCGAGCATACGCAACAGCGCCGCACGCACGCGCGGCTCGGCCTCGGGGCTGTACCGCGCTCCGGCGAACCCGTAGCCGGGGGAGCGGACCTCGATCCCACCCTCGGGGAGCATCGCGGTGGTCGGCAGGTAGCCGACCACGCCGTCGAGGTACCCGACCGCGAGGAGCGGCTCCGGCGCGCCGGCCTCTCGCAGCATTCGACCGTACTCGATCACCGGCTCCGCGCCGAGGGCCGCGATCCGCAGGCCGCCCAGGCGGACGGCCTGGACAGCCAAGTGTCGCTCGCCCTGCCAACCGTGCGTCAGGTCAGCCATCGGCACGGTTTCCCGGCGGCACCGGATCCCCTCTCCCTCGAGCGGGCCGGCCGAGCCGAGCGCGCGGAGGGCCGTCTCCGCCACTTCAGCGCACCACGCGCCGTAGGCCGTCTCAGAGGGCGCCTGGAACCACGGGCCGTTCAGCGTCGAGCGCAGTCGGCTGGACCAAGAGAGCCGCTCCGCGATCAGGCGGGGGCGTTGGTCGCCGCCGAAGCCGGGGAGGTACACTACGGGCGCATCGGCGCCGTAGCGGGCTCGGATCGCGACGCGCACCGCGCCCGGGTACTCCGCGCTCACCGCGAGGCGGTCGGGCAGGGCCACCGGGTGGCACGCGTAGCTCCACAGAGCGGCGGGAGCCGCTCCGTCGAGGTCCGCCAGCACCGCCTGGAGGCGGTCGTCGCGCGGACCGGAGACGTTCGGCATCGCGAAGCAGTCCCGGATCACGAACGGCGGGCGCCGGGACAGCGCCACTCCGCGGCCCCGACGGTTCACGCCGGCCGTGGCCGCATCGCTGCCGTAGCGGAGCCGGCATGGCCTCCACGGGCCCTGCGCGAGGGAAGTCGCCAGCCCACAGAGCCGATCGGAGACGAACCCAAGGTAGCCCGCGTCGACCGCGCCAAGGTCAGGGAGGGCCGGGTCGATGGCGGGCGCGAAGTGGGTGTGGCTGGCGACGGTCAGCAGTTGCTCGTCGCGCAGCGAACCCGCGAGGCTCGCCAACACACGGGAGCGCAGCTCCTGTCCGACCGAGAGGGCGTCGATCTGGAGCAGGAGGAGCTGGTCGTCGCCGGAGCGCAGCCAGAGGGCGTTGGCCTCCAGCGAGTCGCGAACGCCGCGGTAGGGCGCGGTACGGGCGGAGTAGCCGGACAGCGGAACGGCCGCGCGGGGGGTGATGTCCACCGAGCCTCCCGCGGCGACGAACGGCGTGACTGTGTCCATCGGGCGATCCTCCCCTCTGCCGGCGCGGGCCTACTCGGCGACCGCCCAGGCCAGGAAGTGCCGGTCAGCGAGGCAGTCGACGTGGCCGATCCCGCCGCCTGCCGCACTCTCGAACACGAAGACGTTGAGTGACACGAACTCGACCGCGACGTCTGTCAGGGTCTCGACCGCCCCCTCGGCCGAGAGCGCCTTGAAGCCGGCTTCCTTGGCACACCACAGCGCCGTCGGCTCGGGCGCGAGCGACAGCAGGGCCTGCTCCTCCTCGGAGGCGAAGTAGGGCAGGTGGCTGTGCCGGATGCGCCCGACCCGCTCGAGGTCCACCCCGACCCGCCCGCCGGAGCCGAGCAACAGCGCCGCGGCGTGGAGGTCATCGGCGTGGCTCAATGAGACGTCGATCGGCTCACCGGGCAGGACCCCGACGAGCACGGGCCGACCGCTCGGCCGCCGCTCCACAGCGATCTCGGACGACCGCCCGAACCGTGCCCGCCAAGTCCTCGCGACGGCCGCGACACTGCGGAGAAGGTCGTCGTGGTCCCTCGCTGTGAGCAGTCGAACGCAGGGCAGCATGCGAATCCTCTCGGCCGCACGAACCGGGGGGCTAGATGCCGTTGAGCGACCACGCGAACCGCGTGAGCTGATCGAAGCGCGCCTCGGAGCCCTCCAGCCCGACGACGCACTCCGGCGTCGGCATGGCGGCCCGGTAGCCCGTCGCTACTCCGGAGAGTCCCTCCGGGACCAGGGGGGAAGGGATCTGGAGGCCGAGGCACCCGAGCGCACGGGCCGTGCGTGGATGGACCAGCGGCATGCCCTCGGGCGCCGGAGACCAGGCCCCTGGCTGAGCCGCAGGGTCGGTCGCCCCCAAGGCCACGACCATGCAGTCGTCGACGACGATCGCCCACCAGGCGATCGCTCCCCCACGCAGGGCCGCGCGCAGGCGCACCCGGCGGGAAGGGTCGCGCAGCCGCCACCGAAGCCATGGGGCGTCGAGGCGCAGGGGGCTCGGGGCGACGTTCCCGCCGAGGCCGTCGAGCGCCTCCGCACCGACCTCTCGCGCGCGGTCGGCCCCTGCCGCGGCTGAGAGCAGGCGCAGGGGCCACGTCGCGATGGTGGCGAGAGGAGCGACTGCGTGGAAGCGGCGCGTCGCGGCCAGCGTCCGGCCGATCCCCTGCAGCGGAAGCCAGACGCGCGCCTCGCGCACCCGGCTGAGCGGGCCAACCTTGGGCGTGACGGCCATCGACTGCGGGGTGAGGCCCGTGGCGACGAGGGTCCCGCAGGCGTCGAGGAGGCTCCGCATGAGCAGGTAGCCCGTCCCGCCGCGACGGGCGGAGTCGTCCACGTAGTAATCCTCGGCGTGGGCGACCGCCGAGAGGGAACCGTCCACCCACACGGGGTACCACACGGCGCCCACGTGGCCGACAACGCGGCCGTTCTTGCGGACGATCAGCGAGGTGGGCATCCCCGCCGGTGCGGCCGGCTGCTCGCCGTACAACCAGCAGTGGCGGGCGCCGTGCGTCGGAGGAGCGCCCTTCTGGGCGGCGAGGAAGTCGCAGGTCTCCTCGTAGTCGGACGGCGTGGCCTCGACAAGGTCCACGCGGGTCTCCTCTCTCGGGCGTCCGGCCTGCGATGGGGGTGGCGGAGCCGGTGCAGTGCGGGCTATCCGCCGATGAGCGTGATGAGGTCCTGCACCGTCGTGCATGCCATCAGCTTGGCGGGCTCGAGCCGCACGCCGAGCGAGCGGTCGACAACGGCGATCACGGAGACGACTCCGGCAGAGTCGTAGGTGTCGATCGAGGCCA
Organism: uncultured Armatimonadia bacterium; assembly: GCA_964598695.1. Taxonomy (GTDB): domain Bacteria; phylum Armatimonadota; class Zipacnadia; order UBA1398; family UBA1398; genus CAZRDB01. The sequence goes on along the minus strand of CAZRDB010000076.1, from coordinate 14,004 downwards.
GCTCCGTCTCCGGCGCCAGCTTGTCGGGTGAGATCTCCAGGGCCTGCGCAAGCGCCCCTACGATGTCGGCGGCATTCATGGCTGGGTGTAGCCCTCCCGTCGCCAGACCCTACCACACCCGTTGCGCCGGAGGCAACCGGCGGCCCCTCCGCGAGGCCCCGGGCGCGGTTTGCCAACTCTCCGAGGTGGCATGTAGTATGGCCGCGATTCGATACGGAGGCCGTGGACTCATGTTCGCATCCTATGAGGCTCTCCGCGCGTCGGGCGGGTGGCAGCAGGGCTGGGACCTGGTGGGCGCGACGCCGGGCGGCCGGCTGAACGCTTGCGAGGCGGTCGTCGATCGCGCGCGCGAGTGCACGCCCGACCGGCTGGCCCTCATCCATCGCGCGCACACGGGAGACCGCAGCGTTCTGACCTTCGCCGAGCTGGGGGAGGGCGTTGCCCGGTTCGCCTCGGTGCTCGACGCGCTGGGTGTGGGGCCGGGCGAGCGCGTCATGGCGCTCCTGGAGCCTCAGGCCGAGCTGTACTACGCGATCCTCGGCACGAT
>CAZRDB010000076.1:12678-13447 GCA_964598695.1 uncultured Armatimonadia bacterium | reverse complement strand
CGCGGCAATGGGGTCCCTGGTCCACACGGCCCGCTTTTAAAACCGCTACACGGGACGATCCGGGGTGGCGCGGTCGCCGTGCCGGTGTTCTCGGCACTCGGAACCGAGGCGATCGTCACTCGCGCGGCCGACGCCGAGATCTCGGTTCTCGTGACGGCGCCTCACCACCTCACGAAGGTCCGTGCTGCGCTGGAGCGCCTCCCGGGGCTGCGCCACGTGCTGGTCGTGGGGGCGGAGGGGGCGGAGGACCTCCAGGGCCGCGAGCGCGCCCTCGGCCCGCTGCTGGCCATGGGCGACCCCGAGCGCGGGGTCACAGAGACCTCGGCCGACGATCCGATGCTCCTGCACTACTCGAGCGGGACGACGGGCAAGCCGAAGGGTGTGCTCCATGCGCACCAGGCCATCGTCGGCCACGCGCTGACCACACGCGTGGTGCTCGGTCTCGGCCCCGAGGACCGGTACTGGTGCACGGCCGATCCCGGTTGGGTCACCGGCACGTCGTACGGGATCTTCGGTCCCTGGGCGCTCGGGGTGACCCAGATCGCCTACTCCGGCGGGTTCCGCTCGGAGTCCTGGTACGAGATCCTCGAGCACGAGCGGGTGACGGTATGGTACACCTCGCCGACCGCGCTCCGCATGCTCATGCGGGACGGCGTCGAGGCGGTGGCGCCCTTCGATCTGAGCGGTGTCCGGCACATCGCGAGCGTCGGCGAGCCGCTCAACCCCGAGGTGATCCGCTGGGGGGCGCAGGCGTTCGGGAAGACGATCC
>CAZRDB010000076.1:0-12668 GCA_964598695.1 uncultured Armatimonadia bacterium | reverse complement strand
CATGACACCTGGTGGCAGACCGAGACCGGCTGCATCCAGATCGCCAACTACCCGTTCCTGCCGGTCCGCCCCGGGAGCATGGGCCGCCCCTTCTGCGGCGTGACGGCCGGCGTGCTCGACGCGGCGGACGGGACACCGCTCGGCCCGATGCGCGAGGGAGTCCTCGCGCTCCGGCCTCCGTGGCCGTCGATGTTCCGGACCTACTGGCGGATGCCGGACGCGTACGAGGCCAAGATCCGGGACGGCTGGTATCTCACCGGCGATCGCGCCTACGTCGACGAGGACGGCTACTTCTGGTTCGTGGGGCGCGACGATGACGTGATCAACACCTCGGGCCACCTCGTGGGGCCCTTCGAGATCGAGAGCGCCGTGCTCGAGCACGAGGCCGTCGTCGAGGCGGCCGCCTTCCCGATCCCGGACGAGGGCGCCGGCGAAGCGGTCGCCCTGAAGGTGGTCCTTGCGCCGGGCCACGAGGAGAGCCGTGAGCTGATCCGAACCCTCAAGACGATGGTGCGGCGGCAAGTCGGCCCGTACGCGTCGCCGCGCGAGGTGGTTGTCGTCGACCGGCTTCCGCGCACGCGGAGCGGCAAGATCATGCGGAGGGTCGCCCGGGCCGAGTACCTCGGCCTCCCGCTGGGTGACACCTCCGCTCTCGAGAACGACTGACCCGTGACTGAGGAGACCCGATTGGACGAGATGAAGGACAAGATCCTCGCGTTCGTGCGCGACCACCTGGCCCAGGACCCCGGACAGGTCAAGGACTGTGCCCAGCCGTTGATCTCCAGCGGCGTCATCGACAGCTTCGCCCTCGTCGAGCTGTCGGTCTTCATCGAGGAGGAGTTCGGCGTCTGCGTTCCGGACCCGGACATGACCGCCGCGAACTTCGACACGGTCGATCTCGCCGTCGAGACGATCGGCCGGTTCGCGTAGGAGGCCCCCGGTGCTGCTGCGCGTCGTCAAGAACCCGTGGGTCGAGGCGATCCTGCTGGTCCTCGTCTGGCTGCTCTGCGTGATCTACGGCACCCCCGACCCGGCCAGCCTGTACGGAGCCTTCTGATGGGAGCCGAGCCGGCAGCCCCGGAGCCGTCGAGCAAGCGACGGATGGCCGCGCGGTGGGCCGCGATCTGGATCGTGGCCAACGTCGCCCTCGCCTTCGCGGGCCCCCGTCTCGAGCGAGCGCTCCCCAAGAACCGGGCTGCGGTGCGCGGCGACGACAAGGGGCTCATCTACTCCACCAACATGGAGGGCATCTTCCGCAGCAGCCTGCTCGCGCGGCCGAAGGCGCGGGGCGAAACGCGCGTGATCTACACCGGGAACTCCGCCGTGGCGCCGCCTCGCCTGGCCGAGGAGCTGCAGAGCCACCTGGCCGCGCGCAAGCCGGGCGCCGAGGTCTACGGCCTCGCCTGGCCCGGGCTGCCGGCGACCGGCCAGCTCCTCTTCCTCCGGCGCGGTCTCGCCGAGGAGCCCGATCGGGTGCTCTGGATGCTCTCGCTCGTCGACTGTCAGTGGTCGCCGAACCTCGCGGGGGCGCCGCCGGGACGCGAGCGGATCCGTTACTGCGCGGGGATCCCGGCCGCGCTCAGCAACCTCGGCTACGCCTCCCGGGACAACGTGGTGGCCATCACCCACGACCTCGTCGCGCAGTTCTTCCCCTACCTGCGCTACCGATGGGCGCTCCGCCACAGTGTGCCGGCCCTGCCGAATCTCGACCCGGAGCGGGCCTCCTCCGCGATCGAGGAGGGCGGCGACTACAAGCCTCCGACCCGGGCGCCCTACGGGCCCGACCGCTTCCGGCCGGAGACGGGACTCGCGTGCCTCCAGGCGCTCTACGGCGAGCTGCCGCCGCAGGTCTCGCTGGCCGTGGTGATCATGCCGCATCGCGACCCCGACGCGTGGTTCGGCCCGGGCAACTTCGACGCGTTCCGGGCCAAGCTCCGCCGCTGGGCCGATCCGCTCGGCGTACCGGTGATCGACCTCTCGGACACGCTACCGCCCGAGGCATTCCACGACATGGTCCACTACGGCCGGAAGTGGTGTGCGCCGGTGGCCGAGGCGCTCGCGGAGCGGCTCGCCCCCTCGGTGGACCAAGGGACGGCGCCATGATCGCCGTCGAACTGCTGCTGCGGGCCGCCGTGAACACGATCAACCTCTTCTACTCCGCCGGCGTGGTCGCCTCGCTGTGGTGCCGCCGCTGGTGGCACATGCTGCTGTACCTGGTGCTCACCGGGTTCACGATGGCGCGCTGGCTCGACCTCAACTACGGCGCATCGGGTCTGCTCGGGCCGACGGCGCTGTTCCAGCTCGCATGGGCGCCGGCTCTGATGCTCGGGCTCGCCAGGGGCGGCATATGGGCCTCCCGCCGGTGGCCCGGCCGGCGCGACGGCCTCCTGATCGCGGCCCTCGTCGCGGTGTTCGGCGTGTGGGCCGTCTTCAAGTTCGGCCCCGCGCGGCACGCGATCGCCCAGTGCGCCCACGCGGCGCGCCTGCCGCTGCTCGACCTCCCCGTCGTGGGGCTGTCGTACCTCGTCCTCAAGCTCGGCCACGTGCTGGTCGACGAGCGCCGGCGCGCGGCCAGGGAGGTGCGCTACCTCGATCTCGCCGCGATGGCGTTCTTCCCCCCGACCTACACGCTCGGCCCCATGCACCGGCTCGAGGAGTTCTCGAGGTCGTTCGCCGCGCTGCCCGGTTGGCGCGAGCGCCACTGGGACACCGTCGTCCGCAAGGTGGTCTGGGGCACGTTCCAGTGCTCGGTGCTGGCGCCGTGGCTGGCCGCCTACTGCACGCCGGTCCTCGCGAGCCCGGAGGCCTACGGCGCTGGGGCGCTGTGGCTGGCGATGTACGCCTACGCGCTTCGCATCTACCTCGACTTCGCCGGCCTGAGCGACATCGCGATCGGGTTCGGCGCGGCCATGGGCATCGCCGTCCCCGAGAACTTCGCGCGGCCCTACCTGAAGCTCGACATCCAGCAGTTCTGGCAGTCGTGGCACATGACCCTCACGCGCTGGCTCCAGGCGTACGTCTTCCTCCCGCTCTCCAAGCGGCTGATGAAGACCCGGCTGCGGAGGCGTCCGCACACGATCGCCTGGCTGGGCTACCTGGTGACCTTTGCCTTCTGCGGCCTGTGGCACGGCGAGGGCGCGAACTACCTCGTCTGGGGCGTGTGGCATGGCGTGGGTCTGGGGCTCTACACGGCGCTGCCCGCGCGGTGGAAGGCCCCGACCGGCGAGGCCGCCCGACGGCTTAGCGTGCGGGGCGCGCTGTGGTGGTTCGCGACCTTTCACTTCGTGGGGGTCGGGTGGATCCTCTTCGCCTGCCCACTCGCGACCGCATGCGTCGCACTGGCCCGCATGGTCGGCCTCGGCTAGGCCTCGGGGATCCCCGCCTCGGCCCGGCGCACCAACCCGACCAGCATCCGGTGGCAGGCGATGTACGTGATCCCGTAGACGAGGCACATCGCGGCGGAGTAGAGCCCCACCGCCACGGTGGCGTCGTGGCCGCCCAGCCTGCCCGGGAGGATCAGGGCCGCGGCGACCAGGATCGCCCGCACCGCGTCCAGCACGAGCTGGACGTCCTGCCGCTTGACGATGACGGGGACGGTGCCGAGCGGCGAGACGACCACCTGGGCCGCGCAGCCGACCGACAGCAGCGCCGCGTAGAGGCCCGCGACCTCCCATTTCGCCCCGAAGATCGGCGCGAAGACGAACGGGGAGACGGCGCCGATCGCGACGACGACGCCGGAGACCTTCAGCAGGTGGAGCGTCGATCTGCGGAAGAAGGACAGCAGCTCCCGTGGACGCTCCCGCGCCATGGCCGCGCCCTCGCCGAGGAAGACCTGGCTCACCGAGGTCCCGAGGAGGGACATCGGTTGGGTCATCACGCGGAAGGCCATGGTGAACAGGCCGGCCGGGATGGGGCCGTACTCCCAGGCGAGCAGGATCGGGGGCCCCACAGTGCCCAGCGCGTTGAGCAGGGCCGCCGGCGCGCTGCACAGGGGGAACTGCCGGTACTGGACCGCCAGCCGCCACAGCCGGAGCCAGGGCCGGCGCGGAATGCGGCGGTTGACCACGCGGAGGGCATCGGCCGCGAGCTGGGTCATGCCGAGCGCGTAGGAGGCGATGCTGCCGAGCAGGAGGCCCAGGGGCCCGTCGTGGAGGACGCCGACACCGAGGCTTGTGCCGGCCGATCCGAGGCCCTGGAAGAGCTTGGCGCGGGCGATCCGGCCGTAGTTCATGCGCCGCACGCCCCATTGGGTGAGCCCCTGGCAGGCTGTCGTCGAGGCCATCGAGATGGGCAGCAGCCACAGGTAGGGCGCGAGGGCGGCGCAGCGGGGCAGCTCGGCAAGCCAGGCGCCGGCGAGCCACACGACCGCTCCGACGACCGCGGCCGAGGTCAGCGTGAGCGCGCCGACGATCGCGAGGAGCCCCAGTCCGTCATCGTCGTCGGCCGGCAGCGAGATCGAGACCTCGTACCGCCCCGCGCAGCCTGCGCTCAGGAGCACCGAGACCGAGACGAACACGCCCAGGATCCCGAAGTCCTCCGGCAGGTACATCCGCGACAGCACCGGCGCGACGAGCACGCCGATGACCTGTGCGGCCGCCGTTCCGCCCGCAAGCGCGGCGAGCCCGCGCGTTGCGCGCCCCGACCCGCGCACCTTCGCAGCTAAGTCACGCAAGCGCGTACGCCAGCTCCTGCCTTCCCATGGACGCGCCGTGCGCGAGTTGGGTCCGCGCGGTCGCGAGTAGTCCTATTCTGGCTCGCGCGCCGTCTGTCCTCCGGCGGCGCCCCGGCCCACCGAGTGCACCGCTCATGCTATCATCGAGGCGATCCGCCGGGCCGGATCGGGCGAGGCGCCGGCGGACCGCTCGGTACCGGTCATCGAGGGACGTGAACGTGGCAAGCAGCGCAGCCCGCCCCGTGGCAGGAGCCGATCCCGCGGCGGAAATGACCGCGGCGGTCGGCGGCCGGCTGTACGTCGAGCGGCTCCACCTGCTCATCGCGGTCGTGGTGCTGCATGTCGGTCTGGCGTGGGCCTACAACACCGAGATTCTGCGTGTCTTCGGCTACATGGGCATCACCCACCAGGAGCGCAGCTACGCCGTCCTGGCTACGGCCCTCCTCTGCGCGTGCCTGCCTGCCGTCTGGCTGCCCTACCGGATCCGGCGCCCGTCGGACATCGCCTACTGGGTGATGTACGTCTTCGTCACCGCACCCTCGTGCGTGGTCATGGTGCGGCTCCGCACCGACCTGACCGATGTCCAAGCCTGTGGGGCCGTGGGGCTGCTCTGCCTCGCCTCGGCCGTGACCCGCGCCGGTGTGGTCGTCCCGGGGGTCAACACGAAGCCGTTCCCGCTGCCGCCGAGGGTGTTCTGGTGGGGCGTCGCGGCCACGGCCGCCGTCTGCCTGGCCGTGCTCACCGCCGTGTACGGGATCCCCACGCGCTTCATCTCGTTCCAGGACGTGTACAAGATGCGGAGCGAGCTGTCCGCCGGCTCGGGTGGCGGAGGCATGGAGACGCTGGCTCAGATGCTCATGCAACTCATGGGCAAGGGGATCAACGCCCTGCTGCTCGTGTACGGGGCCTCGCGCCGCAAGTGGTGGCTCGTAGTCCTCGCGCTCGGCAGCGCCCTGTGGCTCTACTGCCAGACTTCCCACAAGGTGCTGCTGCTCCTGCCCCCCGCGATCCTGCTGCTCGCGTGGCAACGCAGACTCCTCGAGTGGCCCGTGGCCTGGGGGGTACTCGGCCTGGCAGCGCTGGTGATCCTGGGGGCAGCGACGCGCAGCCTGGTCGTGAATGCCCTCGTGACCCACCGCGGGATCGTCGTGCCCGGGCAGCTCACCACGTGGTACTTCGACTTCTTCTCGACCCACCCGTACGCGCGGTTCGGGGACACCTTCTACCTGCGATGGCTCGGCTACTACCCGTACAGCCACCCGATCTCGGCGCTGGTGGGCAGCGTCTACCGCGGCAACAGCGACCTGGTGGCCAACGCGAACGCTTGGGCCACCGCCTTCGCCAACTGGGGCCCGATCGGCGTGGTCGTTGAATCGTGGATCATGGGCCGGATCTGGCGCTGGTTCGACGGCCTCGCCGGCGAGGAGTACTTCGTCCTCGCCACCGGCCTGATCTTCTCCTACGCCGCCGGGTACTGGAGCAACGGCGCGCTTCACCAGGGCCTCATCGGTGGCGGCTTCCTCGCGGTCGCCGTCCTCGTGTGGGTTGCGCCGCGCACGCGGATGCGAGCGGCAGGCGGTCCACCGGGCGCCGAGGGGACGGCCCCCAGCCGACCGCTACCCAGGCGCCTCACGAGCCCGCCGCGCAGGCCCCGGCTCTAGGGCCCGACCGCCTCGGCGATCACGAGCCCCCCCTTGGGCACATCGAGCGGGAGCGCGTCGACGGCGCCCCCGAGCCGCACACGGGTGGCGAGTTCGCCGGAGGCGTCGTAGGTCAGCACGACCACGTCGCCCGGCCGCCCCGGCGGCGGGTAGCCGCCGGAGCGGACCGCGATCACCCGCTCCTCGCCGATCACCGCGCCCGGCCGGATCTCGCGCACGGTGAGCGGATACTGCTTGCAGACGAAGCTCTCCGGCCCCGGAAGCAGCAGGTTCGTGCGCACCGGCAGGTAGACGCAGCCCTGGGCGACGCACTCCCGCACGCTCGCGAGGATCCCCGCGAGTGTGGACCGATCGCCCATGTTCCCGAGCACAAGCGGCACGGGGTTGAGGTGGGAGTTCCCGAACCACGCGCTCCCGTTGCCCCCCTCGACCATTCGCATGTACGGCAGCCGGTCGATCTCGGCAAGCGAGGCCGCTCCGTTGGCGAGGAACAGCTTGCCGCGGCCCGTGACTGCCTCCACGAGCTGCCGCTGGGCCGAGGCCGTGTCGGCCGCGTTGTCGCTCTTGAGCCGCACGGGGCGGCCGGAGGCGTCAAGGTCGGCCGAGTAGCCGTCCGATCGCGAGTAGTCGTAGCGGCTGTAGCCGCGCTGGGCATAGCCCCAACTGAACTCGTCGCAGTAGACGCCGTCGACCTGCGCCTTCTCCAGGCTGCGCGCCATGCTGGCAAGCAGCTCCGCGAGGTGGGGCGACCCGTCACGCGGGACGAAGTAGAGAACCCCCCAGCCCTCGGTGGCCAAGTCTCTGAGCCAGGCGCGGGTGTAGGTGGGGTCCTCGAACGGGCGCCCCCGCGCGTCGCGGATCGCGTCTCCGGCCGTGGGCCAGCGGTCGAGCGCCGGCTTGTAGACGATCTCCATGGCGGGGTGCATGTCCTGAAGGAGCAGCACCTCGGGGCACGCGGCCCGGATCGCCCCGACGCGCCGGGCGAACCGCTGCCACGCCGCGTCGCGGTGGGCGAACGTGAGGTAGGCGTCGACGTCCAGATCGGGGCACGGTCCGGCCGTCGGCGGTGCTCCCGGCGCGGTCTTGGGGTACTCGCCCGCCCGCACCGTGTCGCGGTCCATCTCGAGCCGCATCCAGGGCCCAAGGATCACGGCGACCGGGCCGAGGTGGCCGAGGGAGCGTCGGAGGGTGTCCTCCTCGGAAACGCCGCCGGGCGCTTCGTCGAAGCCGAAGAAGATGGGCCGATCGAGCGTGCGCCCGTTGAGGCCGCGTCGAGTGCGGAGGCCGTTCAGGAACGTCCAGTAGCCGCCATCGGCAACCGGGGCGACCGTCCACTCCAGCTCGATGGCCTGGCCCGGGCCGAGAGCGAGCGAGTTCGAGTGGAGCTGGACCACCCCGCCGCGGGCCCGGCACGACTGCAGCAACCGGAGCCAGTCGCTCTCGGCCGTGACCCCGACGCCGGCGCCGGGGCTCGTGGTACTGCCGAGGAAGACCGTCGGGTTCTGCGACATCCCGGCCAGCGCGCTGTTCTCGCGAGAGCCCGAGAGCCATGCCTCGGCTGTCTCGCCCCGGAGGAACAAACGGTGCCGGAAGGGCACGCCCGCGGCGCTGTCGCCAAGGTTCTCCCAGCGCTCGTGCCAGCGAACGAGGTCGCCCTCGACCCGCAGCGTGCGCTCGAGCCGGAGAGAGGCCCATGCCGCGACGAGGCGGTAGCCACGATCGTCCGCCGGGGTGACGGAGACGGCGCCGCCCACGCCCTGGCCCGGATCGCGCTCCTGCGCGAGGAGATCGGACGGGCCGTCGGCCGACAGGCCGACGGCGGTCTCAACCATCAGCTCGGGACCCGCGCCGCTCCGGACGGAGAACCCCCCGCCGCTTGCCACGCGGAGGCCGATGCCGTCGCCTTGGGGGGCTTCCGCGAGCGAACCTCGCGCGGGAACCTCGTTCGGCGGCTGGGGGAGAGCATCGTCCCGGATCCAGCCGACCTCGATCTCGGCCACGGCCGCGTAACCGGCCCCGGGCGCGGGCGGTTCGGGCAGCACGTTGCGCAGCGTGAGGGTGTTGCCGTCGACGCCCCGCGCGGCATCGGTGAGCACAAGACAGAAGCGGCTGCCAAGGCCGTCCTCCGTCATCTGGTCGGCGGTGTCGAGCGAGGGCGCATACAGAAGCATCAGGCAGGAGCCGTTGAAGACCTGGAACTCGCTCGCACGGTCCCGCAGCGCGAACGAGGGGCTCCGCCCGACCAGGCGCTCCGCGTCGGATTCCGTGAAGCGAGAGAGGCCCTTGCCATTGAGCGAGACGGCGAGGATGAAGCCGCAGCCGGCAGGGCCGTGGGAGGAGGCAACGGCACGGAAGCGGAGCACGGGTGTGAGGCCCTCCCGCTGGGGGAGGGGAGGCAGCGCGAGGTCGACGTGCGCGGTCGGCGCCAGGCGCTGGTTCGGGAGCCCGACCGGGTCGATGAGATCCGGGCCGGCGGCCGCCACCGCGCCGACGAGCCACGCCCAGGCCAGGAGGGCAGGGAAGCCGCATCCGCGTCTGCGCACCGCTCGTACCCCTCCTTCCGAGTTCGGGGGACGCCGCCTCCGTGGCGGGCCGATGCTAGGACGAGCGGGCGCCGCTCCTTGTTGCGTCGCGCTAGGCCGCCTTGCCCACCTCGGATGCAGCGGCCGCCTCCGGATCGTCGGCCAGAACGTAGGCGGTGAGGTCGTCGAGGCAGAGCGTCCCGCTGGGTCGGCGAGCCGCGTCGGTCTCGACAACGTAGACGGACTCCAGCCGTACGGGCGCCTTCACGCCATCGGGCAGCCGGACCCGGAACGTGCGCCACGCCCCCTCCGCGGCGCTGAGGCGCTCGGCGATCGAGACGGTCGTCCGGGTGCCATTGCCATCGATGTACGCGAGCCGGACCCACGGGTCTGGCCCCTCGCATCGGAGGCGGACGGAGAAACCCAGCACGCGGCCGAGGTCGCGGTCGAGCCGCGCGTAGGCGGCGCGGGTGGCGTTGGCACTCCCGAGAGCGTAGTCCATCGCGACGAAGGCGTTGCCGTCGGCCTCCGTGGCGAGCCGGAGCGCCCCTGTCGGCGCGTTCTCCTGCGGGAAGGAAGTGAACCGGACCGGCTCGAGGGAGGAGCCATCGAGCAGAGGAACGGGCCCCGCAACACGGACCGAGGCCGTGGCGCTCGCCCCCATCGCCCGCACGGAGACCGCGCCATCGGAGGCCGTCTCGGCGACGGCGATCTCGATGGTCCCGTCTCGCCCGAGGGCTGCCGTGCCGAGGGCGGGATCCACGGCCACGTCCGGGGCCATCGTATCGGGGACCAGGAGGGACTGACCGTTCGGCCCGAGTGCCTCGAGCGCCAGCGTGAGGCGGTCTCCGGGCGCCGCAATCGGCTCGGAGGACGACAGCCGCAGCGTGCTGGGCCCGGCGACGACCCGCACGGGGACCCGCTGTGTGAGCGCCCCCGCCGAGACCGTCAGTGTGGCCTCGCCCGGCGCATCGAGCGCGACGTGTCCGTCGGCGAGCACCGATGCCGTACCCGTTGCGCTCACGGCGACCTGCTCGGCGGGGACCGGGTTCCAGTCGGCGTCCGTCGCCTCCACCCGCAGGCTGCCGCGGGCGCCCGGGAGGCCCCAGACCTCGCGCGGCTCGACTTCGAGGCGCACGGCCGGCCCTACGGGCCCGGTGAGCACCACGGCGAGACCGTTCGCGACGGGACGAGGCGAACCATCGGACGGGCGGTTCCTCACCGTGCCGCGCACCCAACAGGTCGTCGAGCCGCCGCCGTCCAGGTTCAGCGCCTCCGTGCAGCCCAGGTCGAGCAGGATCCGGGCCAGTTCGGCGAAGTCCACGCCGACGCTCCAGCCGGGCTGGCGTCCATCGACGGTCACGAGGAGGATCTCCCGCTCGTTGTAGGCGATCGCCGTCCGAGGATGGCGCGGGTTGTCCGTCGGTACCGCTGCGCCCGCGTGGATCAGCATCGGGCCGCCGCCGACGGCTCCCGTACACCACTCCGGCATCCCCTCGACGCGAACCGTTAGACGCACGGCCTCGCCCGCCGCCAGGCTCTCCAGGAACGCAACGGCGGCGCCGGAGCCGGCCAGAACAGCCCCATCGGCGGGGACCGCAACGGGTCCGGCAGCGGCGATCCGCACGACCTCGCCGGCCAGTTCGCAGTTGGGACGGACCGGGAGGCCGGACAGCCGCACGATGACCGAGACGCCCGAAGGCTCGAAGGCGTCCGGTGCGAAGTCGGAGGTGTACAGGGCCAGGGCGCCCTCCGGCGCGGCCTGGTTGACGGCCTCGATCGATGCGGTCGATCCATCCGCAGCCGTCAGCGCCGCGCGCAGCCTGGCGTCCCCGAACTCGATGGCGCCCCCGGGGCCGAGGAACGCGGTCGGGCAGGTCGAGGCTGCGTGAACCAACCTGCCGGCTTCCACGTGGAGGCCCCGGGGCACTCCGGCCTCGGGCCCAGCCATCGTGAAGAAGTCGGCGTTCACGGCCGCGATCGGCCGCTCGGTGACGGTGGCGGGGGGAAGCTGCTCGCGCACCGTCGACCGCCCGAGCACCTTGCCCCGTGCGAGCGTCGGCGCAACGGCAACGCGCTCGGTGGTGCGCTCGATGCGCACGACATCGACGACCCACGGGCCCTCGGGGCGCACGATCCGCTCGTAGGTGACCCCCGGACCGATGGGCGTCGGTTGCGCCCGGGCCGGCGCGGGCGGCCAGGCCGGAAGGAGCAGCAGGAGTGCGAACAGCATGCAGCGTGTCGGCTTCATCGCGTGGCCTTCCCGGGCGCGAGGCGGGCCGGTGGCTCGTGCGGTCGCGCCACACCGTTGGATACGGTCCCCCGCGGGCCGTTCCCTGCTCCCGCCGGCGGGCGCCGTACGCGGAGCGACCGCCGTCCCCGGGGGGAGCGGCGGTCGCCGGGAACGCTTCGAGCGAGGGACGGCGCCCTAGGGCAAGCCGTTGGAGACCTCGTAGTTGAGGTTGTCGACGCCGATCCAGTAGGCCTGGTCGGCGGAGGCGACTCCCCAGATCCAGGCGGCCGGCTGACCCTCGATCGTCTTGTACATGGAGCTCCAGCGCACGGCCTTCGCGTGGCCGTCGATGAGCGTGAAGTTGGCCATGTCGTTGTGGCCGTAGAACTTGTCCCACGGGCCCCAGCCGCGGCCGTGGCCGGGCTGGTGGGGCCACCAGCCGTCATCCTGGCCGGCGGTCTCGCACTGCATCATCATCGTGGCGGGGTACTGCACGAGCGAGAGCGGAACCGCGCCGACATCGTTGCGGTAGGTGTTGCAGAAGCCCCAGCCGTCCGGGGCGCCGCTGGTGCCATAGTCCCACTCCGAGGGCCAGGAGTAGCCGAGGCAGAACCACTGGCCGTCGAGCGCCTGCGCGCCGGAGTCGTTGTCGCTCTTGAGGCGAGCGCTGAAGACACTGGAACTGCGGTTGGAGGGGCACGCCCAGATCTGCGTGTTCTTCATGTAGGGCGAGACCATGAGGTGGTAGGACCAGGCCCGGTTGTTGGTCTGGTTCCACAGCTCGGTGCGAGGGAACTTCTCATCGTAGTCCTGGACGTACGAGAGGATGGCGGTGCCGATCTGCCGCATGTTGCTGAGGCAGGAGGTCTGGCGCGCCTTCTCCCGCGCCTTCGCGAAGACCGGGAACAGGATCGCCGCCAGGATCGCGATGATAGCAATGACTACGAGTAGCTCGATAAGCGTGAATCCACGTCGGTGCATGTCTCTGCTCCTTCCGGTGGTCTTGTGGTGCGCGAGCGTGTGCAGGGGCCGAGCCTAGTTCGCGCCACTTCTCTCGGTCGGCGGGCGGGTCCCGGCGTTCCGGGCCGCGTCGTCCTTGGCCTGGCGCGCCGTAACCTCGGCCTGCTTGGCCTTCAGCTCCTCCGGGCTCATCCCGGCATACGGCTCCTTCTTGCTGCCGCAACCGACGCCGACGAGGGCATAGACGACGCACAGGCCGAGCGCGATCAGTGCTCTCCGCAAGTGTGCACCTCCTCTCACGGGGAATCGAACCGCGCGGTAGCCCGCGTGCCCCTCCCCACACCCGAGCTAAAGTAGATATTCCCTCCACGGCAAGGAAAGCCTGCAGCCGACAGGCAAACTCGCGCCCGCTCTGGGGCGTGGATCCGGTAGGGATGGAGGGTACGGCGCTAGCCCTTGACCCCCGTGAGGGTGACGCCCTGGATGAAGTGCCGCTGGGCCACGAAGAAGACCGTGAGCACAGGCAGCATCATGATGGTCGAGGCCGCCATCATCATCGAGTACTCGGCGCCATGCTCCATGCGGAACTGGTAGATCCCGAGGCTGAGCGGGTACAGCCG